>JBMNTN010000071.1:0-8761 GCA_050945755.1 Bacillota bacterium
TCGTTGGGTCTAACATCAGCAACTTACTGAACGCCTCAACATCCACCGCACCGCTTAGCACTGTCACGTCTTCATCGCTGAGATACTTCAGGGCTTCCGCCGGAAACTCCATGTCAATAAGATGCTGCCTTGCTTCGGTTGTTTCCGGCAAGTGATATTCTTGCGGTTCAAGCTTCAGATGGTTGTGATAGACAGAGCAGGATATGACAGTTGCCAGTGCAATAAGGAAATATGCCCATCCGAATGTTCGGTTATTGATCCTGACCGGTGCGTTTGTCAAAACGTATCCCGTATCATCCAGTTGGCTGCCTATGCGCAACAATGATCGGACAATAAGGATATAGCAGATCATCATGGGGATAAAAACCAACCAACTCTGAGACAGTGGGGATAGAGCAATAAGGAATGCTGCCACTGTCCACAACGCTGCCCAGAGTAATGGGGTGCTCTCAATTAATTTACCGGCCTTTTTATAAGTATCTCTTAGAGCTACCTGGAAAATTAGAAACAGGGCTATTTGGAAAGCAAGCATTATCGTGCCTAAGGTAAGCTCCGGATAATCCGCAATATTTAAGGGCGTAGAAACCATAATAAGATCCGCCAGTTGCACAAGCAGCCTCACAATGGAAAATATCCATAAAATCTTGAAATATTTGTTTTCATTTCTCAAACTGCGAAAGCCGAGAAAAATAAGGATGACACCAACAGTGGGCAGAATATACTGCAGGTAGATCATATTCAGATGCAGCGTTGTCAGGATAAAACCCCAAGTGATAAAGCCAATGGGCTTGCTCCATGGGTTTGTCTTTTCTATTTCCCCTTCCGGGGGGGGCAGTTCACTGAGGTGGTCAATTATCTGGCGGTCGAAATTAATTTCCTTTTCGCTCATCTGAAATCACCTCCCAATTTCTTCTGGAGCTTTTTGCGCAGACGGTATAATTTCCCCTCGACTGAGCGTTCTGTCATTCCAAGCTCGGCAGCAATTTGAGCTGTCTGTTGCAGATAATAATATTTACGATAGAAAATATGCTGTTCTTCAAATGAAAGCATAGATATGGCGCGCTTTAATTCTTCTGCTCGTTCCCGGCGAAGGACATCTTCTTCCAAAGGCGATGTACCAGCGGCGTCCTCTTTCAGTTCCTCATGTTCCCTATTCTTGCGTTTCAGATAATTGAGGGCTGTATTTCGCGCTATAACTGTGAGCCATGTGGAGAATTTGCTCTTTTCCGGAGAGTAGCTCTCAATTGAATGCCAGACTTTTATACAGACATCGCTGATACATTCTTCTGTATCATCCTGATTTTGCAAAATGTTTCCGACAATATAATGCATCAGTCCTGAATATTGCTGCTGCAAAAGCCTTAGGCCTTCGTCTTTTTGAGATCTGATTAGCTCAATGATCTTTTCATGCACAGGCTCACCTTCCTCCATCTAATCTATTATACATATGAACTAGCAAAATCCCACGGAATATTTTTTAAGTTAAATAATAAAGGGTACTGTCTTTTAAATACCAAAAGACAGTACCCTTCAAGGTTCCTTTCCCTTCGTCCATTACTCATTTGTTATCTGTGGATTTGTAATCTGAAATTTATCATTTTTAAGTGGCTTAAAAAGAGAGCCGGGAGAACCGTCTAGATGACTACGTAAGTCATCCTGACAACTTGTTTCAGAAAGCTTTACCCCGGAACGATATGCGGAACGGCAAACTACATGTGCTCCGACCGGCGCAGTTAGAAATATAAAAAAAATCCCCAACAGCAAACGAATGCTGATAAAACCATCTACAAAGGCAAAATAAAAGAATGCTCCTGATAAAACACAAAGAACTCCTAACGCGACACTTTTAGAAGCCGCATGTGATCTTGTATAAACATCAGGGAAACGTATCGCTCCAATCGCACTTAAGAGACATACCACAGCCCCTAGTAATATGAAACCGGCTGCCAAGATTTCACCGATCACGCTCATAGTCAACTAAAACCCCTTTCTCAATATACTTGGAAAAAGCAACTGTACCAATGAAAGATAAAATACCAAACAAAAGAATTACCTCAAAAAAAGCATATGTTTCCAATATAATGGATAAAATGGCCATGATAGCTATCAGGTTAACACCAATGGCATCCATTACAATGATGCGATCCGGTGCGGAGGGGCCTATAATCGCCCGGTACATGAAAATTGCAACGGAAATAGAAATTATAAGTAATGCCATCATCAAGATAATTTTAAACATTACGAGTCACCCCCATAATCGCCTTTTCAAAGGCATGAATTGACTTGATAACTGTATTCTTAACATCAGGAATATCTATGGCATGGACATAAAGAATTTTTCCATCCGGGGAAACTTCCATCACCACAGAGCCTGGAGTAAGTGTAATGAGCAGGGACAAGACCGTAATTTCCCAGTCGCCTTCTAATTCTGTTTCTAATGAAAAAATACCAGGAGTAAAAGTTAACCGCGGGCTAACGACCAATCGAATCACAAAAATACTGGATAATATAAGCTCTCTGGAAACTACCACCACAAATTTGACTAGGGCCCAGAGCTTTTTGAGATAATAAGGGGTTGGGAAAAAGCGTCTCATAATGAAAATCAGACCTAATCCTATGATATAACCAATGAAGAAATCCAAGCTGCTCCACTCATCATTGAGCAGCATCCATAAAAAAGCGATGAAAATATTTAATACCAGTTGGATGGACATTTAAACCACCTCACGCAAAACAGCTTCAATATAAACATTAGGATTCATCATGCTCTGTGCTGCCTGTTCTATAAATGGATAAAAAATTTCTGCCCCAACTCCCCAAAAAATTCCGGCAATCGTCAAAAGGACACAGGGAAGCAGTAACCCCTTCGTGCTCCCCTTTTCCATGTCTCGGGTGAGAAAGGTTTCTCCCCAAAAACCATTGATGAAAATCTTCATTAGTGAATAGATCACCATTAAGCTGGATAATAAGCCAATCGCCGCCAGCCAGTAGAATCCGGCATTGGCATCACCCTTGGCCAACCCTTCTTGGATGATCAAAAACTTCCCGGTGAACCCACTCAAAGGAGGAACTCCGGCTAGGGAGAAAGCAGCTATAAAAAACATCCAGCCTAATAGTGGGTGGTTGCGGATAAGTCCGCTCATTTCCTTTAGTCTACTAGTCCCAACGATTCTAATGATAGTTCCGCCCAGGAGAAACAAAAGTGCCTTCATCACCATATCATGAATCGTATAGTAAATAACACCTATTAAGGCTACGGAGGTAAAAACAGCCAGCCCGGAAACAATGAAGCCCACACCGATAATTACGTTGTAAGACAATATACTACGAATATTCCAATGAGCAACCGCACCAATTCCTCCGAAAAGCATGGTCAAGGCAGCCATCACACCCATCAGGGTATGGGTGATCTCAGGCTGGTGGTAAAAAACCAGAGTAAACATACGAAAAATTGCATAAATGCCAACTTTGGTCAAAAGTGCGCCAAAGACAGCGGCAATTGCTGCCGGCGCAGCACTATAAGATCCCGGCAGCCAGAAGAAAAGAAAAAGAGCTGCCTTTAAACTAAAAACCATTAAAAAGAGAATGGCAATAGTGGTCATAATACCTGCCTGCCCTGCTTCGGCAATGCGGAGGGAAAGATGGGCGATATTCAGCGTGCCCACAGATGCATATAAATAAGCTATTGCTACCAGAAAGAGGGTTGAAGAAAGAGAATTGATCACTACATATTTGATAGTTTCCCTAAATTGAACCCTGGTTCCGCCCAGAGAAAGCAACACATAGGACGAAAAAAGCATCACCTCAAAACAGACAAAAAGATTAAACAAGTCGCCGGTTAAAAATGAACCATTTACTCCTGTAATCAGGAATTGGAACAACGGATAAAAATAAAAGTGCTCCCGCCCTTCACCAATGGATTTAAAGGCATATAGAATACAGGTAAGTCCGATAAAACCGGTAGTGGCAAGAAGAAGTGCCGAAAGCATGTCCGCCACCAGCACAATGCCAAAGGGAGCCTGCCACCCTCCCAGCTCTAAAATTTGAATTCCTTCAATAGATATCTGATGAATCAGATAAAGAGAAACAGCACAGGTTAGCAAAAAGGATAAAAGGCTCAAGCATCTCTGAAAGGGAATGTTTTTTCTGAACATAGCCATAATTAGTCCGGACAGCAGTGGTATGAGTAAAGGAAAAACAACCAGATTATTCATCATGAATACCTCTCAATTGATCCATATTATCTGTGCCTAATTTTGCATAGGATCGGTAAGCCAAGACCAATAAAAAGGCGGTCAAGGCAAAGTTAATCACAATTGCCGTTAGAATAAGGGCTTGGGGCAGGGGATCGGTATAATAATCAGCCTTTCCGCCTAATAAAGGCGGCCCGCCTGTTTTTAACCCACCCATGGTAATTATTAAAAGATTCGCGCCATGTGCCATAACGGAGGATCCCAAAATGATCCTGAGCAGGTTTTTTGAAAGAATAAGGTATGTCCCTATCGTAAAAAGAATACCGACGATTACGGCCATTAACGTCTCCATATGCATATATCCTCACTTATGGTATAAATAATTGACAGAGCTGTTCCAAATACCGCTAAAGCTACTCCTATATCAAAAATGACTGCCGTAGCAAATTCCGTTTTGCCAAATAAGGGGAGATCAAGATAACCAAAGGTATGACTTAAAAATTGTTTGCCAAATACAAAGGATCCTATTCCTGTGCTAACTGCCAGAAAAACACCTGATATAGCCAGAACCTTAAAATCAACGGGAGGAAAACCCACCCGTACTGTTTTAATATCATAGGCCAAAAATAATAGGGTAATGGCCGAAGCAACTACTAACCCACCGATAAAACCCCCTCCGGGATTATGATGACCTGCTAAAAAAAGATGTACGGAAAAGGTTAAAATAATAAAGGCAGCAACCTTTGTGACTGTTTGCAAAATCACATCATTTGTTTTCATTACGCTCCCCTCCTCGAAGTTTTATCAATGTATAGACACCTATTCCGGCAATGCAAAAAACCAGAATCTCCAGCATGGTATCAAATCCACGAAAATCAACAAGAATGGCGTTGACGATATTATTTGCCCCCGCCAATTCATAGGAATTCTCAAAAAACCAGGAGATGGGTTCAAAAAAACGATTGCTTTGGGCAGAAATAGCCATGACTGTCACAATGAGGCCAACCCCAAAGGCTGCCGCCATATTGGCTGCTTTAAAGCCTATTTTTCCTATCTCCTTTTTTAGCTCCGGCAAGAAATAAAAACATAGTAAAAACAAGACGGTGGTTACTGTTTCCACAACCAGCTGGGTTAAGGCTAGATCCGGAGCTCTAAAAATCACAAAAAACATGGCTACCAGATAACCCATTATTCCCAAGCTGATAATAGCAACCAACTTGGTGCGGCTGAATAAGGTCATCAAGGCTGCCCCAACCATCACAAGAGCTAAAACAACCTCATACCTGCTTACGGGATTATTGACGGCAGGGTTAAACCCGTAGCTTTTCAACAGGAACATTACTCCAGCCAACACAACAATAAAAAAAGCAAAAATATACAGCAGGTAGTCACGGATGAACCCGGTCATATACCCTTGAGTTATCCTGGCAAAAGATTTTTCAGTTAGTACCAGCAGATTATCATAAATATTGTTTAATCTAAATTTCACAGGAAGTCGACCATAGATTCCAGACCATTTATGAAAATTAATGTATAAGAAAATACCAATTCCAACAACTCCAATAGTCATAAACAATTCAGGCGTCCAACCATGCCAAGCTTCAATAGGACCCAGCCCCAGACCTGCTTCGGCAAAGTCAGGCAAAACAGATGCCACTGCCGGCAGAAGGAGATACTCCGCCAGAATATTGGGAAAGAAAAAAAATAAGATCACCAATGAAGCCAGTACTGCTGGGGGAAGTAACATTCCCCAGGGTATTTGCTGCTTAACTTTTTCCAGCTTCTGGGGGTGGTACTTACCCGTAAATGTTTTAAAAACAAAAATCATACAATAGATAAAGGTAAAAATACTGGCAATCCAGGCTACAGCAGGAAACAGCATGCCCCATGTTTCCATCCGAAAAATATCCAGTCGAGAAGCATTAAGCACCCCTGCAAAAAACAATTCCTTGCTGAGAAAACCGTTAAATGGGGGAAGACCGGCCATAGAAAAACTTCCAATGACCGCCAAGGTAAAGGTAACAGGCATCAAGCTTATAAGACCGCCTAGTCTTCGAATGTCACGAGTTCCGGTTTCGTGGTCAATAATACCCACCACCATAAATAAACACCCTTTAAAAGTTGAATGGTTAACCAGATGAAATATGGCGGCCAGGATAGCCAGAGCATAGGGGGCAGCATTTTCGGCCGATGCAAAATACATGGCTGCCGAACCTAAACCCAGCAGGCAGGTAATCAGTCCCAGCTGACTAACGGTGGAAAAAGCCAGCATGGCTTTTAAATCCACTTGCTTCACAGCTGAAAACGAACCCCAGAATAAGGTAAAGAGCCCCACTCCGGAAACTATCCAAAACCATTCTAAACTGCCGCCAAAGATAGGGGTAAAACGTGCAATCAGGTAAATACCGGCTTTCACCATGGTGGCGGAATGAAGATAGGCACTAATTGGCGTCGGCGCTTCCATGGCATCAGGCAGCCAGATATGGAAGGGAAACTGGGCAGACTTTGTAAAAGCCCCCAGCAATATTAACACCATGGACGTTAAAAACAACGGATGGGCAGTTATTATGCCGGCCTGCAGAATCATTTCACGAATACTGAATGTATCAGTAATATTTGCAAGCAAAAGAAAGCCTGCAAACATGGCAAATCCTCCAAAAATGGTAATCAACAGTGCCTTTTGTGCCCCATAACGAGAGCCTTTTCTTTGGTACCAGTAAGCAATTAATAAAAAGGAAGAAATGCTTGTCAGCTCCCAGAACAAGTATAAAACAAGTATATTATCTGAAAAAACCACGCCCAGCATGGCACCCATAAACAATAATAAATATACATAGAAATTACCCAATGCTTCCCGCTCTTTTGACAAATAATAGATAGAATACAGGGTAACCAGAGCACCTATACCCGAGATAATCAGCCCGAATATTAGTGCTAACGCGTCTACATAGGTTGTAAAGTTTATTCCCAGAGAGGGAATCCACGGGACAGTATGGATAAAGGGGCTTTCTTCTGCCACATGAGTTATATGCTTTGCTAGATATATAAACAACATGACGGGTATAGGCAGTACAAACCATCCGGTATGAAACTGCGGAACCCGTTTAAAAATAAATGGAACAATAAATGCGTATAAAAATGGAATAAGAATGATTAGAAACAACCCAGACAATATACAGCCTCCCTTCCAAATTTTTTTAATTTTATTCCAATTGAACATTTAGCCTAAATGCTATATTATGTTTATATTATATAAGGACACAGGAAAAAAATTGTGTTGCATAAAAACCTGGACAATGTTAAAAATCTGATTGGAGGTGATTTAATGAAACATATTAAAACACATATGGATGAAAGCATTCTCGTTTGTGTATATTATGGTCCTAATGGTGAACGTTTAATCCACCGGGGATGTAGACTGGCAAGTTTGTTGGACTGTCCCCTTTATATACTTACCATTGATCCACTGCCCCTTGAAGAGTTTGATGCAGAGAGAACTGACTATATTGCAAGGTGGAAGCAGCTTGCCAAAGAACATAATGCAGAAGAATACATAATTAAAGATAATGAAAAACGTCCCGTTACAACGGTTATTGCAGAGGTAGCCCGCCAAAAGAATATCACCCAAATCGTTATCGGCCAAACTGCCCAAAGTCGCTGGCGGGAGATTACCAAGGGTTCTATCATCAATATTTTATTGCGAGAAATTCCCTTTATTGACCTGCACATTGTTTCTGTACCACGATATTTAGAAAGCAGGGAAGGGTCTTTTGAGAAGGGAGTACGCGCTTATTTAGTTAAAGAGGGAGAATCTTATCGCCTTAGCTTCAATCATACCAATGATGTTGTCTATGAGGGTATTTTCTTCAAGAAAACAGGTACAGATTTTAATAATGGCGTCTTCAGGTTTATGAATAATCAAGAGACCATTCAGGTTCAAATCACCGACGATTATGTCAAGGAATTAAAAAACATTCACATCACCGGACCCGAGTCCAAATATTAGATATGGGAGAAAGAATAAAAACAAGCCACAATTGTCATCTCATTTAAACATGACATGACAATTGTGGCTTAATGCTTACGAGGTTAGCTGCTGGGTTAGGAGTAGCCGCCCCTTCTAAAAATAGATTCACCCCAAAAATTGGTTCCCCCGTTCAATAGTAGATTCAGCATTTTATTATAAACCCCAACGTACATTATTCATCAAAATGATAACATATAGGTTCTTGCAAGTCAATTATAATAAATGCTCAAAGCCGTTTAACATTACCTCCCTCCTCCCATACCTACATAATAGCAACGCTGCTTTTATGATGCTCGACTTTTTAACACAAAAAATATCGAATCGTTAGGGGGTGTCAAGGATTACCGATTTCTTTCCCTAAACACCAAAGACTCATAATTCGTGTTATGCTGCTGCAACTCATCATCAAAGGTGTAAGCTCCGCTTAAAATTTGGTCTTCTGTTCTTGCATATGGAATGTGTAATGGACTTGAAAGATGCACGTAGCTTAGGATGGCACGAGTTTCATAAAAATCGTGGTCAGTCCTTACCGTGTAGCGGT
>JBMNTN010000072.1:0-8760 GCA_050945755.1 Bacillota bacterium
ACACCTGTTCCCATTCCGAACACAGCAGTTAAGCTCTCCAGCGCCGATAGTACTTGGGACGTGAGTCCCTGGGAGGGTAGGTCGTTGCCAGGATCTAATTTTTATATAGGGTCAACTTAGAGAAATTTTTTCTCGGGTTGACCCTATTTTTGTTATGGGGTGTTTTTGTTTAAATGAAAATTTTGTCTCGAATTTACTCACTTAAATAGGAAAAATCAGAGTAGAAAAATTAGAGTAGCAGGAAGGGTTTTGGGGGATGTTATCTATAAGAATGTTCAAGATGGAGATTAATAAAATGCGTTTGGAGTTAGGTAATATCTTAATCAAAGATGTCAGGTTCGCCTCAAAGACAGAGGTAAAAGAAGGTATTCTTTTTGTAGATAAGGAAGAGTTGGTTCGCATCGCCGGTGATGATGAGCGGATTTCATCTGTCGAGGTTTTCCTGACAAAACCAGGTGAGAAAACCAGAATCATTCCTGTGAAAGATGTCATTGAACCAAGGGTAAAAGTTTCAGGTAACGGTGGTATCCTTCCCGGCTTTGTCAGCAAAGTGGATATGGTGGGGGAAGGCAGGACCCATGTTTTGAAGGGTACGGCGGTGGTTACCGTTGGCAGGATTGTTGGCTTTCAGGAAGGGATCATTGATATGTCCGGAGCCGGGGCGGAGTATACGCCATTCTCCCAGACTCAAAACGTAGTGATTAAAGTCGAACCCATCCAAGGGGTGGAACGGCATGACCATGAACAGGTGGTTAGAATGGCCGGATTCCGCGCAGCCGCTTACCTGGGGGAAGCAGGGCGAAATATTTCCCCGGATGAAGTACAGGTCTATGAAACAAAGCCTTTATTGGAACAGGTTAATCAGTTTCCTGGCCTGCCCAAAGTTGTCTATGTCTACATGCTTCAGAGCCAGGGACTCCTCCACGATACATATCTTTACGGAGTTGATGTAAAAAAGATTCTCCCCACTTTTGTTTATCCCACTGAGGTGATGGATGGAGCAATCGCCAGCGGCAATTGTGTATCCGCTTGTGATAAAAACCCAACCTATATTCATCAGAACAGCCCGGTAATTCATGAGCTTTATCACCGGCACGGCAAGGATATCAATTTTATCGGGGTGGTAGTTACCAATGAAAATGTAACATTGGCGGACAAAGAGCGCTCTTCAAATTTTACCGCCAAACTGGTGGAATTTCTCGGTGCCGATGCTGCGATTGTCTCGGAGGAAGGA
Organism: Bacillota bacterium; assembly: GCA_050945755.1. Lineage (GTDB taxonomy): Bacteria > Bacillota > Dehalobacteriia > Dehalobacteriales > Dehalobacteriaceae > JAQVXR01. The sequence continues at coordinate 1,235 of JBMNTN010000072.1, forward strand.
TTTGGAAATCCCGATACGGATCTGGTCATGAACTGTAATAAAATAGAGAAGAAAGGCATTAAAACTGTGCTCATTACGGATGAGTATGCCGGACGGGATGGAGGTTCCCAATCCCTGGCCGACTCGACACTCCTTGGTAATGCCGTAGTTACTGCGGGTAATGCTAATCAGGTAATCACTCTTCCCCCAATGGAAAATGTCATTGGTTATCCGGAAGTTGCGGACCAGATTTCCGGCGGGACAGAAGGTAGTCTAAAAGCAGATGGCAGCATTACTGCGGAGATTCAGGTAATCATTGGAGCTACCAATGAATTAGGCTTTGGAAAGTTAACTGCCAGAGGATATTAAAGGGGGGAAAGTCTTGCAAAAGATTAGAGTAGTTCATTATATCAATCAATTTTTCGGACAAATCGGCGGTGAGGAAAAAGCCGATCTTAAACCTGAATTGCGTGAAGGTTTTGTCGGCCCGGGGATGGCAATTAACCAGGCGATGAGGGAAGCAGGAGAAATTGTTGCTACCGTCATCTGCGGAGACTCCTATTTTAATGAAAATTTGGAGCAGGCCTCTCAAGAGGTCATTGGAATGATTAAAGGATTTAAACCTGATGTAGTAATTGCCGGGCCTGCTTTTAATGCCGGCCGCTACGGTGTGGCCTGCGGGGCGGTGGCAAAAGCCGTCAGTGAACAATTACAGGTTCCCGTGGTTTCCGGTATGTATCCGGAGAATCCGGGTGTTGACATGTACAAAAAATATGCCTATATTGTGGAAACGGCCAATTCAGCGGCGGGCATGCGAAAAGCAGTTGCCCCCATTGCGGCACTGGCCTTAAAATTAGGCCAGGGTGCTAAAATCGGCGGTCCGTCTGAAGAAGGGTATATCCCACGGGGCATTAGGGTCAATTTCTTTGCTGAGGAACGCGGCGCGAAAAGGGCTGTAGATATGCTGGTAAAGAAAATTAAGGGAGAGGCTTTTGAAACGGAGTATCCCATGCCGGTTTTCGACAGGGTAAAGCCCAGTGATCCCATTACCGATCTTGCGCACGCTAAAATTGCCCTTGTTACTTCCGGAGGTATCGTTCCCAAAGGCAATCCTGACCATATAGAATCTTCCAGTGCCTCAAAATATGGGAAATATAGCTTAGCAGGGCTAAAAGATTTGACCAATGAAAACAGTGAAACAGCCCATGGCGGCTATGACCCTGTCTATGCCAATGAGGATGCTGATCGGGTGCTGCCCCTGGATGTACTAAAAGAAATGGAGGCCGAAGGAAAGATCGGCAAGCTTCATGAGTATTGGTATACAACGGTGGGTAACGGAACCTCGGTGGCCAACTCCAAAAAATATGCCCACAGTATTGCCGATGATCTTAATAAAGCAGGTGTGGACGGTGTCATCCTGACATCCACCTGAGGGACCTGTACACGTTGCGGTGCAACGATGGTTAAAGAAATAGAAAGCACAGGGCTGCCGGTGGTGCATATGTGTACGGTAGTACCCATTTCCTTGACAGTGGGAGCAAATCGGATTGTGCCCACTGTGGCAATTCCCCATCCCCTGGGGAACCCGGCTCTCAGCCATGAAGATGAAAAAGAACTGCGCAGAAAACTGGTGGAGAATGCTCTCCATGCGTTGACAGTGTCGGTAGAAGAACAAACCGTATTTGAAAATATTTAAATAGAAAAAGTGCTGTTCTGATACTCTTTTTCCGCAGTCTGGAGACCCGAGAGGGTCTTTTTTTTATTCAGATTTTGATAAAATTTTTAAAAACTAAATCGAATTTTTTATGTGTCAATGGGATATGGACAAACATAACATGTACTATAACACCAATTAAATAAAAAACTAAAAGGGAAAGGAGAGATTAATCTTGGGTGGTTTAGGCAACGTATTGGGGAGAAGAGATAATAATTTTGATGGTATTATTGATTTAATCATTATATTAATTGCACTGGAATTCTTATGCGGTTTACTGTCCGATGAAAGACATTGTTAAAACTTTTCCAGCGGTATTAGCAAAGGACAAGCCTTGTTAATACCGCAATACTTATAATGATTAAAAAGGGGGATGTAATCAGATGATATCTGATTTTGAATTTGTCAGGCAGTCTTTAGAATTAAATCTCTTTTTCTTAAGAATTATGAAGGAACATGCATTTTTTATTGAAGGTGGCTTTACGCCGGCAAATCCTGAATTAGCAACTTGTGCCGATGAATTCAAAAAAGAATTTGCCCGGCTGCTTAGTGACGCAGTTTGTTTAAGCCAAGGGGTTATCAGCCCTCAGGTGCTAGCCTCCGGAGAAATTGTCACGCCTTGCACCCTAAAAGCGGAAAGAGCAACAGAATGTTTTACGGCAATCCCGATTAACACTAACATAACTCAAAATGAGCTTGCCCTGGTGGGGTGTACCCATCCGGTTCAGGCAGCCGTTTTGGCAGACAGTGTGTGTGATCTCAACAATAGGGTTATCAAGGCTTTGCGGGGTCTTATCGACTTTAAAGGTAAACTCCTTCAAAAGATTCTCTCATGCAAGATATTTACATTTAACTATCCCTTATTAATTGAACATATCCGCAGAGAAGCAATATTATTTTTAGAATTGTTGTGTAGGCTACAAAGAAGAGTAGAAATAGATCTGGTTCAAGAAGCAATTGAACAAGAAGCATTTTGGAATCGCATTATGGCGGAACATGCCGAGTTTATTCGCGGACTTCTCGATCCCACAGAAGAACAATTAATGGAAACCGCCGATGCCTTTGCTGATGAGTTTGACGAGTTGACGGCAGAAGCCTTGGCTTTACAGAAAAAAATTAGCTGCCTTCCCGAAGTCACAGAGGACAGCCTGGTCGCCACCAAGCAAATAAGGGATTTTAAAGCCCAGGCCACACAGGGGGTTTTGAATTGTAAAATAAGATCGATTATTTTACCCTTGTTAGGTGACCACGTCTTAAGAGAAGCAAGTCATTTCTTGAGATTATTAAAAATGTATCATAAAGAAATCTGATCCTTCCCTTGACACATTTTCAAAACCGAATATAGCAGGGATTTAGTGAAATTAGTAGAATTTACTAAATAAATGTTCCGATCATCAATTAATTAACATCATGGGGAGAAGGCAGATGACAAAACCAAAGAAAAAATTGGGCGACCTTCTGATTGAAAATAAAGTAATAAATTATGCTCAGCTCCAGGAGGGGCTGCGCATCCAGAGCCAAACAGGGGACCGTCTTGGCCGGGTGTTGGTAGGCTTGGGTTATGTGACGGAGCAGGATATTACTAATGTGCTGGAGGTACAGCTCGGTATTACCCAGGTAAAACTGGGTAATACCGTAATTTCTCCGGAGCTGATGAAGACGATTCCGGAAACTTTGGTACGCCAGCACCAGGTGATTCCTTTAAAAAAAGAAGGTAATCTCTTGACAGTAGCTATGGCGGACCCCTTTAATGTCATTGCCATTGATGACCTACATATTGCCACGGGATGTCAGATTCAGCCGGTCCAAGCTCCGGAGCAGGAAGTAAACAGTGCTATTCAGAAATACTACGGTTCTCAGGAGTTAATGGGCAAAGCTATTAAGGAATTCGAAGTTACGCCCAGTGCAGAGTCACCTGTTTTTGATTTGGACGATGTGCCGGAAGCAGTGGAGGATGAAGCACCTACGATTCGCATTGTTAATTCGGTAATTCAGCAGGCAATTCGAGAAAGGGCCAGTGATATTCACATCGAGCCCCATGCCCAGGAGGTGCGGGTGCGTTACCGGATCGACGGGCTGCTCAGAGATATGATGACTCTTCCCAGACAGTCCCTGGCTTCCATTGTTTCCCGGATCAAAATTATGGCGGATATGGATATTGCCGAGAAAAGAGTTCCCCTGGACGGGCGGGTTCAAGTCAAAGCCAAAGAAAGAAGCATTGACCTGCGTGTGTCCACCCTTCCTACCATCTTTGGCGAGAAGGTGGTAATTCGTGTTCTTGACAAAAGCGCTGTCGTGCTGAGGTTAGAGCAACTGGGCATGTCTCCTGAGGTGCTGGAAGATTATCGCAAACTGATTCACCGCTCCTATGGGATGATTTTGATCACCGGGCCTACGGGTTCCGGGAAAACCACCACTTTGTATTCCACATTAAATGAAATCAATAGCAGGGAAAAAAATATTATTACGATAGAGGACCCGGTAGAATATGTTTTGGATGACATCAATCAGATCCGGGTAAATCTAAAAGCCGGCCTGACCTTTGCCGCCGGATTGCGAGCCATCATGCGCCAAGACCCTGATATTGTGATGGTGGGTGAAATCAGGGACAGTGAAACGGCGGATATTGCCGTGCGGGCCGCCACTACCGGCCATTTGGTTTTCAGCACTCTCCATACTAATGATGCGGCGGGAGCTTTGCCCAGACTGATTGATATGGGGGTAGAACCTTTCCTGGTTGCTTCTTCTGTTCATGCTGTGATTGCTCAGCGTCTGGTCCGGTTGGTTTGCCCCAAGTGCCAAGAAGCTTATCAATTACTGGATAATTCTTTAGAACGGCGTTTTCTGGAAATAAAGGACGGCGTCCCGGTGACATTAAACAGGGGAAAGGGTTGCCATTATTGCAGCGATACCGGTTATCGGGGCAGGATGATTATCCATGAATTATTACCGATTACCAAGGTGCAGCGGGATTTGATCAATGCTAAAGCATCCGCTGATGAAATCCGCAAGTCGGCACGGGAACAGGGGATGCTCACCATTAAGCAGGACGGGATTCAAAAGGTGCTGAGCGGTTTGACGACAGTAGAGGAATTAATGCGGGTGGCGATGACAGAAGATGAAATCTAGGCTGTAGAGATAAGGAGAGATATTGATGGGACTTGAGATAAATGAAATTTTGCGCCAGTGTATAATGATAGGAGCTTCAGATATTCATCTTAATTATCACAGGCCGCCAGTTTTTCGCATCCACGGTGATATTGTCGCGAGTGACCAATGGCCGCTGCTTGATGCCAAAGATACGGAAAGCCTTTGCCGGCAGATGATGGATGAAGAGTTATGGAAAAAGGTAGAAAATAAAGGGGAGTGTGATTTTGCTTATGCCATTCCCGGGACAGCCCGGTTCCGTGTCAATGTATTCAAGGAGCGGGGTACTTACGGGGCTGCCCTGCGCATTATTAACTCAAAAATTTTAACTCTGGAAGAATTAAAATTACCGGCTGTATTGGGCGAATTGGCCAAAAAGCCCCGGGGATTGGTTTTAGTAACCGGACCCACCGGAAGCGGTAAGACGACAACCCTGGCAGCGATGATCGATTTGGTAAACAGGGAAACGAAAGGACACATTCTTACCCTGGAAGACCCCATTGAATACATACACGAACATCAAAATTGTCTTGTGACCCAGCGGGAAATAGGCAGTGACACCCAATCATTTGCTGCTGCTTTGAAAGCAGCCTTACGACAGGATCCGGATGTGATCCTGTTGGGTGAAATGAGGGACTTGGAGACAATCAGCACGGCCGTGACTGCAGCAGAAACAGGCCACCTGGTGATGGCTACTTTACATACATCCAGTGCTGCCCAGACGATTGAACGAATTATTGATGTATTTCCCCCTCATCAACAGCAGCAGATCAGGACTCAGCTGGCCGCGACCCTGCAAGGGGTAGTCGCCCAAACATTGCTGAAAAGGAAAGATGGAAAAGGACGGGTTGCCGCCGTGGAGATTCTGATCGGAACTCCGGCGGTACGCAATCTCATCCGGGAGGGAAAGACACATCAGCTTAACTCCATGATTCAAACGGGAGGGCAGTTCGGCATGCAGAGCTTGGATGCCGCGCTCCGGCAGCTGATCAACTGGGGCGTGATATCTCCGGAAGAAGCGGCAGCAAAGGGATTGGATTTATCAAAAAGATAGTTGTTTATTAGCAGAATTTAGAAAAATTTTAGTTAAATATTAGTTAAATATTCCTCAGCAGGAAGGAATTGCTCTGATTTTGGAGAATAATCAAATCTGTACCATACAACACAACAGGGTAAACCACTCGAAAGGGTGGGACACAAAGCTATGGGTCTAACGCTCGCTTTGAGTTATGATTGCCAGGCTGCATCATATGTTGCATGCAGAAGAGTAGTTTTTTATTGCTCTTTAGATGACTTGATGTTATTACCCTGTCAAAAAAACGGCAGGGTTTTTTATTTGTCAAAACAAGTTTACGGTTCCAGAGAACCAATGGGTTTAGGAAATCAGCGGATTGACCGGGGGTAAATCAATGGCTTTTTTTACCTATAAGGTGCGAGATACTGCAGGACGAACCCTGACTGGCATTATTGAAGCAGAGAGTGAGGCCAATGTGGTCGAGCACCTGCGTGGCCGAGATTATTTTATTGTCGATATTAAGGAGAAAAAGGTCAACAATTTTTCCATTAATGTCCCGAAAAAAATGTCCCGGGGGGTTAAGTCCAAGGATCTGGCGGTCTTTTGCCGCCAGTTTGCCACCTTGATGAATGCCGGAGTCCCGATTCTCACCTGTTTGCAAATTCTCCAAGAACAGGCGGAAAACCTGAAACTCCAGGAAACACTGTCTAATGTGATGGGACGGCTGGAGAGTGGTCGCTCCCTGGCCGATTCTGTGCGTGCTTACCCGAAAATTTTCCCCGAGATTTTTGTTAACATGGTAGAAACCGGAGAAATCGGCGGGGTGCTGGATGAGGTGCTGGAAAGGTTGGCTGCGCATTTTGAGCGGGAACATGATATTGGGGAAAAAGTCAAATCTGCCATGACCTATCCGGTGGCGATTCTTGTGATTGCGGTGTTGGCGATTACTTTTATGCTGATTTATATCCTCCCCACTTTTGTCGGGATGCTGGGGCAGTCAGGTGGAACACTGCCCCTGCCTACCCGAATCGTCATGGGTTTAAGCTCCCTCTTGCAAAACTTTTGGTGGGCAATGCTCATCTTCACGGCAGGTTTGATTTATGGTTTAGGGAAGGTTAGGGAGCGCCCGGAAGGCAAGGAAAAAATTGATGAGATCATTTTAAAGCTGCCGGTGGCAGGGCAGTTGGTCCAAAAAATGATTATCTCTCGTTTTGCACGCACCCTGGGGACGATGCTGAAATCGGGAGTGCCGATCATTGAAGCTTTGGAAACAGTGAAAAAAACCGTCGGCAATGAGGTGGTTGCCCGGGAACTGGATCTGGCCAAGGAAAATATTATTGGGGGCAAAGGGATTGCCGAGCCGTTGAAAAACTCCGGGGTTTTCCCCCAGATGGTTACCCAGATGATTGCCGTGGGGGAGGAAACAGGTGCCTTGGATACCTTGTTGGAGCGGGTTGCTTTCTTTTATGACCGGGAGGTGGACAACATGGTGAATCGCCTCTCTACATTGATTGAACCAATTATGATTGTCGGTTTAGGAGCTGTATTGGGCTTTATGATTATTGCCATGATGCTGCCCATGTTTGACGTGATGTCTGCAGCCCCTAATTAAAAGATAAAACAAAGTAATGGGAATGGAAGTTTTTTGAAAGGAGGTGAACTCAATGCTGA
>JBMNTN010000073.1:0-8539 GCA_050945755.1 Bacillota bacterium
AAAATGATTGATGAGAATGAGAAAAAGGATGGGAAAGAAATTAGGGAAAAATATGGGGATGAAGTAGTTAATCAATCAAACCAAAAGCTTAAAAACATGACTCAAGAACAATATGCTGAGGTGGAAAGACTGAGTACCGATGTGATTGAGACCCTGAAAAAAGCATTTACTACCGGAGATCCGCAAGGTGATCTGGCTCAAAAAGCTGCTGATCTTCATCGGCAATGGCTAAGCTATTATTGGAATTCTTATTCGAAAGAAGCACATGCCGGTCTGGCCCAAATGTATGTAGATGATGAGAGATTTAAAGCATATTACGACGCCGAACAGCCGGGAATGGCAGAGTTTCTTAGAGACGCCATTTTCGTTTACACAGGAATGAAAAAATAGGACTTTGTAAAAGCTAGAGAGCGATTGGCACATGCCGGTCGCTTTTAAATGATGGGTAAAAGAAATGGGGATTTCAGTGAGAAGGCCATGGTTGGTGGAAAGGAATTATACGTGTATTGTGGAAGTAAATTACTGATAAAAATATGTTTCCTAAGCGGATAAAGGGGCGGATTAAGATGTCGATTGAAAAAGCACGTGAACACCTTAAAAAGTGGGGACGAAGTGATGATATTTTAGAGTTTAAAACATCAAGCGCTACAGTGGAATTGGCGGCAAAGGCTTTAGATGTGGAACCGGCCAGGATTGCTAAGACAATTTCCTTGAAGAATGGAGAAGGAGCATTGTTGGTAGTGGCGGCAGGGGATACTAAAATAGATAATGGAAAGTTTAAAAGAGAGTTTGGTTTTAAAGCCAAAATGCTGACAGCTGATGAAGTATTAGAATTTACAGGACATGCTGTTGGCGGAGTATGTCCCTTTGGATTAAAAAATAATATTCCTGTTTATTTAGATGTGTCTTTAAAAAGGTTTGAAACTGTTTTTCCGGCCTGTGGAAGCAGTAATTCTGCGATTAAATTAACATGTGAGGAACTTGATGAATTCTCTTTAAATAATAGGTGGGTTGATGTTTGTAAAGGATGGGAATAAATAGTAAGACATGTTATAATGTTGATGTCTGGATCACTTAATGGGAAGGGACTGTAGTATCCAATAAGAATAATTAGGTCAAAGCGGCTTTAAAGCCGTTTTTTATTTGCTTATTTGGTTATAAGGAGGGTTGTGCCCTCGGGGGAACATTTGCTCAGAGAATCGAAATGTGTCGAATCGGCGATTTATTTGTATAACGATTATCCTTGATAACAGAAAGGTTAGGGGAGGTTTTTGCGTTGGTATGTAGAATAAATAAACTTTGAACTTCTGACAATGCAAATTATCGAATTCACAAACCTTTTGCTATTTTAAAAATTTTCATTTTGATAAAAGTTTATGATAACTCAAGTCTTGTTTTAAAACTTTTATCTCTTGTATGACAATTATCTCTTGTATGACAATTAATTCCGGTCCAGGAGGTATTATTATGATTAGTTATGTGACATAATTCACAAGTTTTTCAATATTTTCATAAAATTTCTACTATTAAATTTTTTATAATAACTTTTTCTACATGGAAGGGTTTAACTATTTTTTGTAGAAATACCATTTGTTAGCAAATAAAGTTATAATTACAATGTTTTCCAGCATAATTATTACAACATTGAAAAGATTTTGGGAGACAAGGAGGTGAGGAAGTGTTGAATTACAAAGAAGTGATTTCCCCGTTTAAGGACTTGCCGGGAGGCATTATTCAGGCATATCATGCCATCCAAAAAGAGGTCAATTACCTTCCGGAAGAAGCGATTAAAACCGCTGCGGATATCTTTGACGTACCATTGAAAGAGGCTTACGGAGTAGCAACATTCTATTCTTATTTTTCTGTAAAGCCCCGAGGCAAGTATGTTATCAGAATCTGTGAAAGTGCACCCTGCCATGTTGCCGGGGCTGCCGAGGTTCTTGCAGCTTTAGAAAATGAATTAGGCATCAAAGTAGGGGAGACGACCCAAGACGGTAAGTTCACGCTGGAATTAACGCAGTGTGTAGGCCAGTGCCAAGAAACACCGGTAATTACCATTAACGGAGAACCTTATGGTGGGATTACCGCTGATAAGGTTGCTAAGATTTTAGCTGACTATAAGTAACATCTGGAACAAGAAAGTAATTGGGTGGAACAAACATTTTTGTAGCAATCAAGCGAGTGTAATGAAAGGAGGGAAACCCTGAAATGGCCGAAGAAATGCGCATTGTGCTGCGCAATTACGGAAAAATTGATCCTTTAAAAATTGATGATTATCTAAATGCCGGTGGCTATAAGTCACTGGAGAAAGCTTATGGTATGGGGCAACTGGGAGTTATTGAAGAAGTTAAAAAATCCGGCCTGCGCGGGCGCGGGGGGGCTGGGTTTAACGCCGGTTTAAAGTGGTCCTTCTGTTATAACATCCAGGCTGAAGAAAAGTATGTTATCTGTAATGCTGATGAGGGAGAGCCGGGTACGTATAAAGATAGAGCAATTTTGCAAGGCGATCCACATTCAGTTTTTGAAGGAATGGCCATTTGCGGATATGCGATTGGTGCCAAAAAGGGTTATATTTATTGCCGCGGAGAGTATCCTTATGTTGTTGAATCTCTAAATAAGGCGATTGCTCAAGCAAAGGAAAAAGGGGTATTAGGTGAATTTGATATTGAAGTCCGCATGGGTGCTGGTGCTTATGTTTGCGGAGAGGAATCTGCACTCATAGAATCTATTGAAGGACACCGGGGAGAACCCAGGTTTAAACCGCCTTTCCCGCCGGTAGCTGGTCTCTGGTGGAAACCTACTGTTGTTAATAATGTGGAAACCTTTGCTAATATCCCGGCGATTTTGGAAAAGGGCGCTGAGTGGTTTGCAGGAATTGGTGCCCCAAATTATCCTGGCACAAAAGTTCTTTCTCTCACCGGAGATGTTGCGAACAAAGTGGTGATTGAAGTGCCGACTAATGTTACTATTAAAGATGTAATTTTTGATTTTGGGGGCGGAGTAAAAGATAATAAGAAGTTTAAAGCCGTTCAGATTGGCGGAACATCTGGCGGTTTTATTCCTGAGTCATTCCTTGACACCCCAATTGATTTTGATTCTATGAGAAATATTGGGGCAACCCTTGGTACCGGTGCGGTTTTTGTCATGGACCAAAGCAGGGATATTGTTGATACCGTTACCCAAATTTCCAAGTTTTTTGAACATGAATCCTGTGGAAAATGTAATCCCTGCCGGGAAGGCTCCTTCCGGTGTTATGAGATTATGAAGAAAATTAACAAGGGTAACGGAACCCAAAAGGATATAGAAAATATTATCAGACTTGGTCGGGTGATGCAAAGAGCCTGCCTCTGTGGCGGCGGACAGGCTGCACCAAGCCCGATTCTGACAACGCTTCAACATTTTAGACACGAGTATGAGCGAAAGCTCCTGCCATCTTAATGGGAAGGAGGATGAAAAATGGTCAATTTAACAATTAATGGTATAGAAGTGCAGGTCCCTAAGGGCACAACTATTCTTGAGGCCTGCCGCATGAATGGGATTGATGTCCCTACTCTTTGTTATGACGAAGATTTAAAACTACACGGATCTTGCCGGATGTGCATTGTAGAGTGTAAAGGAAGACCTCTTTTCCTTGCTTCATGTGTCACCCCGGCAGATAACGGTATGGTAATAGAGACAGAGAGCCCGGCTATTATCGAAGCCAGGAAAACCATATTAGAACTGCTTATAGCTCGGCACAAATTAGAGTGCCATGTATGTGAGAAAAACGGGGACTGTCGTTTGCAGGACTATTGTTATCGGTATGGAGTCGCCGAATCCAACTTTACAGATGGGGGAAGACCTCATTATCCCATCGAAGACCCAAACCCCTTCATTGAAAGGGACTACGACAAGTGTGTTATGTGTACTCGGTGTGTCAGAGCCTGTGAGGAAATTACCGTCTCCCGGGCTATTGGTGTAAAAAACCGGGGACACATTGCTCAGATTGCCACTGGGTTTGACGGCAAACTGGAAGACTCACCTTGTGTTTTCTGCGGACAATGTGTGATGGTTTGTCCGGTAGGTGCACTCACCAGTAAGGTCAGTGCCGAATATGGGGGAAGGCCCAGTGACATTGACAATAAAGTACTTACTACCTGTTCGTACTGTGGAACTGGGTGTACCTTGGAACTAAATGTCAAAGACAACAGAGTTGTGGGCGTTACCTCTAATCGGGACGAGGATGCTAGCCCGGTTAATAAAGGAGCGCTCTGCGTTAAGGGCCGTTTCGGGTGGGATTTTATCAATTCTTCCGATCGTTTGACCACTCCTCTAATAAAAGAAAATGGGGAGTTCCGACCGGCCACCTGGGATGAAGCCCTGGACAAAGTGGCTGAGGGATTTAATAAAGTGAAGGAGGAGCATGGCCCGGATGCCTTCGCCATGTTTACTTCTGCTCGGGTAACCAACGAGGAAAATTACCTGGCTCAGAAGTTTACACGTGCGGTGATGGGTACCAACAACGTTGACCATTGCGCCCGTCTCTGACACTCCGTAACTGTCGCCGGTCTGGGGGCAGCATTTGGTAGTGGTGCAATGACAAACGCTATTGGTGAATTGGAAAAGGACGCTAGGTGTATTTTTGTCATCGGTTCTAATACCACGGAGAACCACCCGGTTATTGGAATGAAGATTAAAAAGAATGTAATTTACAATGGGGCTAAGCTGGTGGTGGCTGACCCGAGGAAAACGGATCTTGCCGGCATGGCTGATGTTTACATGCAACATAAACCGGGTACTGACGTTGCCTTGGTAAATGGCATGATGCATGTAATTATTAAGGAAGGCTTAGCTGCCGCAGAATTCATTCAGAATTGTACGGAAGGCTACGAAGCCATGGCAGAAGTCTTGGATAAGTATACTCCCGAATATGTGTCGGAAATAACAGGTGTTCCCGCTGAAGATATTATTAAAGCTGCCAGGCTTTATGCGGAATCTGAAGCCGGTTCAATCTGTTACGCTATGGGCCTGACCCAACACAGCACCGGGACGGATAATGTAAAGTCTGTTTGTAACCTGGCAATGTTGACCGGAAACATGGGGCGTCCGGGTACAGGGGTTAATCCCTTAAGAGGCCAGAACAACGTGCAAGGTGCCTGTGATATGGGCGGACTGCCTGTGGTTTACACTGCATACCAGGCGGTAACAAATCCTGATGTTAGAGCCAAGTTTGAAAAGGCTTGGGGTGTGACACTGCCGGATAAAAACGGGCTGACACTGACCGATGCCATTAACAAAGCTTACCATGGAGAGTTAAAAGCTTTGTTTGTTCTTGGTGAAAATCCAATGATGAGTGATCCGGACCTTCACCACGTTGAAGAAGCATTAGAGAATCTGGATTTTTTGGTAGTGGAAGATATTTTCCTGACTGAAACCGCAAAATATGCAGATGTGGTTTTACCCTCTGCTTGTTTTGCAGAAAAGGATGGCACCTTCTCTAATACAGAAAGACGAGTTCAGCGGGTGCGAAAAGCTGTTGATGCTCCAGGTGAGGCTAAGGCTGATTGGCAGATTCTATGTGAATTGGCTACCAGAATGGGATATCCGATGAGTTATGATAGTCCGGAGGAGATTTTTGAAGAAATCAGGACATTAACTCCTTCTTATGCGGGGATTACCTATGAACGTCTGGAAGGTAAAGGGATACCTTGGCCATGTCCCAATACGGAGCATCCGGGAACACCTTACCTGCATAAAGACGGCAAGTTCAGCCGGGGGAAAGGGCTCTTTAGTGCCATTGAGTTTAAGGAACCTCGAGAGAATCCGGATGAGGAATACCCGCTGATTCTTACCACAGGGCGAAGTCTCTTCCATTATCATACCGGTACGATGACCAGAAGGGCTTCAGCTCTTCATGCACACCGGCCTGATAATGAAGTGGAAATTAACCCGGCATTAGCGGAAAGAATGGGAATTGCGGACGGAGAAAAGGTGAAACTTTCTACCAGAAGGGGAAGCATTCAAGTTAGAGCTCATATTACGGATATGGTAGAAGAGAATGTGGTCTTTACTACCTTCCACTTTGCTGAGGCTGCTGCGAATGTGTTAACTAATGCAGACTCCCTGGATCCGGTGGCAAAAATTCCGGAATACAAAGTTTGTGCTGTTAGGTTAGAAAAAGTTATATAGTATCCGGCGGAGGAGGTTTTCTCCTCTGCCTGATTAGCCAATAAAAGGGGGGCGGGGGAATTTTTTCCCACACCGAGTAATTGGGTATATGCAATTATTTAATTCTAAGTCTTTAAAAGGAGTGAGATTTAATGAATTTTTTATCACCGGCTGAGGTAGCTGCTGCAACCGCTAATACCGGTAAAGCAAAATCAGTCATGCCTTTTGCCAAGTTGTTTATAATGGGGATTTTAGCAGGTGTTTACATTGGATTTGGGGCAAATTTGGCCACAACAGTGGGAGCCGGTTGGACAGCAGAATGGGCTAATAGTGGTCTCAATAAATTTGCCTTCGGAGCAGTCTTCTCTGTAGGCCTGATGATGGTTGTTATTGGTGGATCAGAACTCTTTACCGGTAACAACATGTTTTTGACTATATCAGCATTAAACGGCCAAGCCAGCTGGGGCGGCTTGCTCTATAACTGGATAGTTGTCTGGATTGCAAACTTTGTTGGGTCAGTTTTATTAGTAGCAATTGTCTATGCCGGAGCTTACTATGGTAATGCTGAGGCGTTAAGTGCGATAGGTGTGAAAGCGGTGGCTATTGCCAAAGGTAAGTTAACCCTAACCTGGAGCGAGGCATTCTTCCGGGCGATCGGCTGTAACTGGCTGGTTTGTATGGCTGTTTGGCTGGCAGTCGCTGCTAAAGATGTGATTGGAAAAATCTTTGCTTGTTTCTTCCCGATTATGGCCTTTGTTACCAGCGGTTTTGAACACAGTGTTGCTAACATGTACTTTATTCCCATGGGTATTAAGATTGCTACTTCCAATCCGGATGCAGTTGTTGCGGCCGAGTCTTTGGGTATGGCTTCCCCGGAAGCAGTCAACGCCCTTTTCAATTACGGGAACCTCTTCATGAATAATTTAATACCTGTGACGTTGGGTAACATTGTTGGTGGAGCATTATTTGTAGCAGGATTTTATTGGTTTGTGTTCCTGAAGAAGGATTCTGCTAGTGCCGGTGCTTCCAAGAGCGCAAAAGCTTAATATTGATTTTGGCATAATATAACTTAATACTCCGCTCCCTCTTATATCCGAGGATAATCTTTTGGGTTTCCTCGAAATTGCAAAACCCTGCGGCCGAAAACCGTAGGGTTTTATTTATGCGTATATCCTTCTATTTAGGATCCCAATATTGAAATGTGGAATAAAAAAGTTATTTATTACTCTGATTTAGAGAAGGATTTTAAATACTTGGGACCGAATAATACCAAAAATTTCCAAATAGATTGTGAAATAAAACACATTTGGTTCTTCGAGTTATACCTTCCTAAGGGGATACCTATGGTGGATAACCGGCGGGTTTGGAAAGAAGAAGTAAAATTTTTACACCACTGCCATAGGAACCTGTACATGATATGTACAGGATTTTATTTACGATTATAATGGAAGATTTTACCACATATATTGAAAGGAGGTGAAAAAGGTTGGCGGAATTTAGAGAAATCATTATGCCGTTTAAAAATACTCCCGGGGGGCTAATTCAGGCATTTCATGCAGTGCAGAAAAAAGTAAACTATTTGCCTGAAGATGCAATTATTGACGCTGCTGAAGTTTTTGGTATCCCGGTTAAAGAAGCTTACGGAGTGGCTACTTTCTATTCATATTTTTCCATCAAACCTCGTGGAAAATATATTATCAGGATTTGCGAAAGCGCACCCTGCCATGTGGCGGGAGCAGCAGAAATAATTGCCGCTTTGGAACAGGAATTAGGAATTAAGACCGGAGAAACCACCGGTGATGGTAAGTTTACTATAGAACTGACAGAGTGTGTTGGCCAGTGCCAAGCTACACCGGTAATTACAGTTAATGGTAAACCATATGTCGGTGTCACTCCACAGCAAGTAGCGGAGATCCTAGCTGAATATGAGTAATATTGTTTAGTTATATTTAAAAAAGTTATAGTAGGTAATTGGGAAAAGATTTTAGGTGATGAAAGGAGGAAAGCCCCAAAATGGCCGAAGAATTAAGATTAGTGCTTAAAAATGTTGGCAAAATTAATCCCTTAAGGGTCGAAGATTACTTAAATGCCGGTGGGTATAAAAGCCTGGAAAAAGCACGCAGCATGAACCCGATAGAAGTCATCGAAGTAATGAAAAAATCAGGGCTAAGAGGCAGGGGGGGCGCTGGTTTCAACACCGGGCAGAAGTGGTTTTTTGCCCACAACATTCAGGCGGATGAGAAATTTGTTGTCTGTAATGCTGACGAAGGAGAGCCGGGGACCTATAAGGATCGAATTATTATGGAAAATGATCCTCATATCGTTTTAGAGGGTATGGCTATTTGCGGTTATGCTATCGGTGCAAATCAAGGGTACATTTACTGCCGGGGTG
>JBMNTN010000074.1:0-8211 GCA_050945755.1 Bacillota bacterium
TTAAACCTTAGATTAAAATACATATTCGACAAGATGTCCGGATACTGCCGGAAATGCTGTCCGGATAATCCCGGTACACCTGTCCGGATGCCTCCGGATTCGCCGTCCGGATGTGCCGGAATATGCATTAATATTTTGTTAAGCGATGCATAAATGAATCCTTGGTGATTATCAATAAATGGACAGTTTTACTCGAATATTTATATTTATGTAAATTCTATGGAACAAAGAAGATATTACTTAGGATTCAAACTTATCTTGAGGTGTTTTCTGTGAAATTATTACTTAGTCTTTACCTATTTGTAGCGGTTATATTAACTCAGCTTTTTGCTGCTTACTTTTTTTCAAAGGGTAAAAATAGCTACCGAAAGGCATTCTCTGCATTTATTTTATGTGTCGGTGTTTATTTGTTTGGTTATTTAATGATTATCAATAATAGCAATCTGCAAGAATTGATCTTTTGGAATCAGATTCAGTACTTGGGTTTACCTTTTATTTCTGTACTATGGCTGACGGTGGCTCTTCTTTATACCAAGACCATCTATACCCTAAGTAGGCGGATGACAGTTGTGCTCTTTTTTGTGCCTGTAGTTACTTTTTTCATGCGGCTTACTAATTCTTGGCACCATCTTTTCTACACGAATTGGGAGATAAAACAGCTTTTTGGGTGTTATTCCTTACATATGGAAAGAGGTTGCTTATATTATGTTCATATTTCCTATACTATATTGTGCTTGCTTCTGACCATTATCATTTACTATTTAGGATACCGAAAAAAACGGTCTGGCTACACCAGACCACAATTCATGGTTTTCTTTTTTGCTTCCCTACTTCCTCTTATCGGAATCATGCTGATTCTTTTTACTTACGATAAGTGGATAATTGATTTTACGGCTTTAATAATGCCCATCTCTATACTTATTATTGGTTATGGCATTGTAAAATATGATTTTTTAGAAATAAAGGCTCTCGCTCGAGAAACAATTTTTGAAAACAGTCTTGATGGCATGATGATATTGGAATCAGGGCTAAGGCTAATAGATTACAACAAGGCTGCTAAAGATTTTTTTCGAGCATTAAATATTTCATTATATAATTATCCTATAGAGCATTTATTTAATCGAGAACCAGAGTTGCTGGAAATTTTCAAAAGTGAGACTACCCAGGAATTTTCTGTGATGATTGATGGGGAAAAGCGCTTCTTTGAGATTAACACATTGCCCTTGGGCATTTCCCATGATAAGAAAACAAGGATGTTTAAAAGTATCCGAGATATTACAGAAAAGAAAAAGATTCAGGAAAAACTAACTGTTTTGGCTACCACAGATTCCTTGAGTGGTCTTTATAATCGAGCAGAGTTTATGAAGTTGGCTCAAAGGGAATTATCTTGGGCCAAAAGACATAATAAGAAATTATCTTTGTTGATGATTGATCTAGATCTTTTTAAAACCATCAACGATACATTTGGACATGCAGCGGGAGATGAAGTGATTCGTGAAATGGGAAATATAATAATGACTAATTTCCGAAAAACCGATTTTGCTGGACGCTTAGGAGGGGAAGAATTTGCTGTACTTTTAAGGGATACATCTTTGGATGGGGCAAAAGGTGCTGCAAAGAAATTTCGGGAGGTTGTGTCAAGGGTAAAAGTGATTTACGCGAAACAGGAAATAAGTTTTACTGTAAGCATTGGAGTGGCGTCAATCCATGGTGACATTAATAATAGAAGTAATATTGAAGATGTTTTAAAACAGGCAGATGATGCTCTGTATAAAGCAAAAGCCAAAGGACGAAATTGTATTGTGACAGCGGAGTGAACCTCCTTTAATTTATAGGATTTCATCTACAAATCTCCAGATAAATAACGAAAATAACTGGACGAGCGGAAAATCAACAAGAGGTTTATGGAATTAAACTCATCTCCCATGGACAAAGACGCTATGAAATTTATGCTGAAGATAATATGGAATCAGAGGGATAACAATGAAAAAGTATAAGGTTTCGGATTACTGGAATATGGGCACATCTATCGGGCTGTGCGCGGCGGTTGGCATTGTGCTGGGTGCGCTGCTTCAAAATCTGATTTTATGGCTTTGCGCCGGTGCCGGTGTGGGTGCGGTTTTAGGAGCCATATCCATGCTGTATAAAAAGGAAACGTCATGAAACGCGCCACGAGTATCCTCATAATCACTGCCTTCACCATCGGTTTCTTTGCGGCGGCTGCCCTTGCCCTGTATTTGCCGGACAGGAAAATAAGGACCTATTCCCCAACGGAAGAATTCGCGGCTTTTCTGGATTTAAGAGTTCCGAAGCTGATGGGGCTATACGAAATACCGGGAGTTAGTATCGCCCTTGTGAGAGACGGGCGGATTGTATATACGTCAGCCTACGGCTACTCCAACCAAAAGTCCGGACGAAAAATGACGGTAGATATGCCCATGCGTGTTCAATCCATATCCAAATCGGTTACGGCGTGGGCTGTGCTGAAGCTGGCGGAGGAAGGAAAGCTGAATCTGGAAGATCCTGCCGAAAAATACCTTAAGGGCTGGAAGCTGCCTGCTTCAGACTACCCGCCGGATGGCGTGACGGTTAAGCGGCTCCTCTGTCACACCGCCGGATTGCCGCTTGGAGATGTTTTTACGCTTTACTCCCCGGATGAGGCTATGCCTTCTCTGAAGGAAAGCCTGACCCATTCGGCAATTCTGTTTCAAATGCCGGGAAAAGGCTTTTCCTATTCCAATGTCGGGTATAACTTGCTGGAGCTTATGATTGAGGTGGTTACAGGAAGGGACTTTGCGGAATATATGAAAAACGAGATCCTCTGTCCTCTCGGCATGTATCATTCGGATTTCGAATGGAGTGAAAAATTTCTGGCTTCTGCGCCCCTTGGATATACACTGGACGGTAATCCGGTTTCCCCCTACCGATACCCTGAAAGGGCGTCGGGAGGATTGATTGCTACGGCGGAGGACATCGCCCGTTTTTGCATCGCGGGGATGCCAAATTTTTCAGAACAGCGGGTGCTTGCACGCCCTGCCATTGAACAACTCTATTTTGCGCAGACCGAAAGCCTTGGAATATATAGCGCGGTATTTGACGATTATGGTTTTGGCTATTATACCGAGGGGTTTTCAGACGGAAAAGTGGCGGTGTCCCATGGAGGGCAGGGAACCGGCTGGATGAGCCATTTCCACGCGGTGCCTGAAACGGGAGATGCGATTGTCATTTTAACAAACAGTCAGCGGAGCTGGCCGTTCATCTCCAGCCTCCTGAACGGATGGGCGCGGTGGTGTGGATTTTCTCCACCCGGCATGACGCGCATCCTCTTGGGGGAATGCTTCTTATGGGGAGTGGTTGGCCTAATCGCTGCAATAACACTCTGTCTTATAGCGGATATTGTCAGGAAAGTTGCGGAGGGCAATCTAAGGTTTATTTCCATGCAGCAAAACGTGGTGAAACCATCACGCATATTCAAAATTGGAATTTCCCTCTCAATATTGGCTATTTTGTGGTGGGCTTTCTGTCAAAAATATTTGTTCCTTACTACAGTATTTCCGGTTTCATCGATATGGCTTGAAGTGTGCGCCGCCGCGTTTTCGTTGGCATTACTCATAGAGTCGTTATGTCAAAGTTGAAATAAGCAATGCCCTGTTTTGTTAGTTTTCAAGTTGTGGTTCTGTTTATAAAATGACCTTAAGGGTAGTGCCACTTAATAATAAGTGGTACTACTCTTTTCTGTTATTTATCAAAATCTTTTATTGACAAATTGGTCTATTCAGCATAGACTTATATCATAAAGTCGATACTGAATAGACTAAGGAGGATTATCATGAAAGAATATAGACTTGCAGAATGTGAAGAAAAGTTTGCTGAATTAATCTGGCAGAATGAGCCGATTGGTTCCGGCGACCTCGTGAAGCTGAGTGAAAAGGAAATGAACTGGAAAAAATCCACAACATATACAGTCCTTAAAAAGTTATGTGAAAAGGGCATCTTCCAAAACAACAATGCTGTTGTTTCATCTCTAATCTCAAGGGATGAGTATTACGCAAGTCAAAGCATACGTTTTGTTGAGGATACTTTTGGAGGGTCTTTGCCGAAATTTCTAACAGCTTTTATCAGTGGTAAAAAATTAAGTAATCATCAAGCTGAAGAGTTGAAAAGATTGATTGATGAGCACAAGGATGTGTAGCAATGAGTGAACTATTTCTTACTGTTTTAAATATGAGCTTTACGGCAAGTTATGTAATTCTTTTTGTAATACTTATCAGGCTGCTACTCAAAAAAGCTCCCAAAATCATCACCTATGCCTTATGGGGTGTAGTTGCTTTTCGCTTGATAATTCCATTCTCCTTTGAAAGCATGTTTAGCCTTTTACCACGGAATACGAATACTGTTCCAATCCCCCATGATATCATCTATCAGCAAAGTCCGCAGATTAATAGTGGGATAGAAGTTGTTGATTCATTTGTTAGTGATTTACTTCCTGCACCAACTATTGAAGCAAGTGTAAATCCACTTCATATTTATGTTGAAATAGGGTCATACATCTGGATATTAGGCATTATAGCATTGCTTGTTTATAGTCTTGTATCTATTGTAATCTTAAAAAGACAGCTTAAAAGTGTGCAGTTAATAGAGCAGAATATCTTCCAAGCTAAGAATTTGAAAACACCATTTGTATTTGGCTTAATAAGACCGAAGATCTATTTACCGGTTGGACTTAACGTGGATGAAAGAAACTATATATTGTTACATGAAAAGACCCATATACAGCGAAAAGACCATATCATTAAAGTATTAGCTTTCCTAATAGTGTCCATACATTGGTTTAATCCCCTGGTATGGATTGCGTTCATGTTAATGAGTACAGATATGGAGCTTTCTTGTGACGAAAGAGTACTGAAAGAAATCAATGAAGAAATAAAAAAGCCTTATGCGAATTCATTATTGTCGCTTGCTGCCGGAAGGCATATTTTAAATGGAAGTCCACTTGCTTTTGGTGAGGGAAATGTAAAAGGGAGAATAAAAAACGTCTTAAATTATAAAAAGCCAAGGTTTTGGGTAATTTTTATAGGGTTTATTATAATAATAGCTGCAAGCGTAGGACTGCTAAGTAATCCACAAGGAGTTGATAATGAATATAAAATTGATAAGGCAAAAGTTGTTCAAATAACCCAGCGAACCTATCCAGGCGAAGAAGTAGTAAAATTGGACAACAGTATTTGGAATGAACTGGTTAATGAAATTAACAAATCAAAGTGGAGTGAACTGACTGAGGAAGATTGGCCAGATGAAGAAGAAATAGTGTCGAAAATAACTATTACAATGCAAAGGGATGAAAGCATTAATAATAAAGAATATATAGTTTGGATTTATCGTAATAAAGATAAAAATTTTCTTGGGCAGGAACATGAATTTGCATTAGCCCTTACTTACGATAATCTTTCCGATAATATTTATAGCTGGAGGTTGCCCCAGAGCTTATATTATAAGCTAAGAAATTTTTTGGCAGATGATGTTGCAGCCGCTGATATAAATTTGAATACTGATGATATTGCGAAATTTGTTGAGGACAACTTATGGGAGTTTATAAGCCGGAGTGATGTTAACTGGGACGGACGAGAAGAATCTATCTATCTCGACAAATCACAAATAAAAGAAGGACTCATTACGTTACGTATCATTGACGTATCTGGTGTTGAATTATGGAGTGAGCAGCTTTCCACTTCACATGCAGGCTGGGGCCAACTGTTCCTTTGTGAAATGGATGATAGGCAGTATCTTCTTCGGTATAATCCTACGATGTATCAAGGATATTGCACATATGTCTATACTCTCTTCACTTTGAAAGACGGTAAAGAAAATGTCTTTCGTACCAATAAACTTGAGTTTGATATAAATGGAACAAAGAAACTGGATGTAACCAAAATGATCGAATTTGCGGATGAAGTGAATGCACTACTCGGCAAGAGCGACCTTCTTATCAGCAGTACTGACGGCGATTTTAATTTTGGGCTTTATTCTGCAGAACCATTTTTTGAGAGATTTTCTTGGTTGGACGTGGACGAATATAAGAAGCTTTTTGAAGATGGAGACAGCATTGAATCGAAGTTAAACAAATTCAGTGAGTATGCCATTTCGAACCGCAAGCTGATGGAACACAGAGAATAGTAGATAGCTTTTCTGTACTAACAGGCAATAATTTCAAATAAACCAAAAGCTGGCAGGCGAATTGCTGTCAGCTTTTAGTTTTAAATAGGGTTTAATGTTTTACAAACACTACGTTAACAGCTTTTACCAGGGCATATACTTTATCACCTTTGGAAAAGCCGGCATCTTCTAGACTGTCTCGCGTCATCACGGACGTGAGTCTGGGTGCATTACCCGTTCAGCCGCCTACTCACATAGTGACTTGGGCCATTATCTCATCTGTTTTAATGTTTTCAATTTCACCGGTTATATTATTTCGTACTCCTGCTTCCAAAAGATCACCTCCTCTAAAAGAATATAGCATTCAAATTATTACCATTGCTACCACAATTATACGGTTAGTGGGAGCATATTACATTGAAATAGGATTACCAATCTTAGCCAGCAAGTGCTTAAGGACCATTTTAACTGGTACTTTCTCTTAATATTTAGTTTGCGAAAAGTAAAGAGAATACAAAAAAGATATATTTGTATGCTAACCTATACTTGGAGGTGGAAAAGATGGCTTTTAAACTTCTTTTGGTAGAAGATGACGCTGAGATGAGAGAAATTATTATGGACTATTTTGCAGAAAAAAGTGGTGGGACTTTTGCTATAAGTGCGGCTGAAACCGGAGAAAAAGGTCAGCAAAAGTGTCTTGACGATGAATATGACTTGGTGCTTTTAGATGTAATGCTGCCGGAGGTTGACGGATTTACAATTTGCCGAGAGCTTAGAAAAACCAGTGATGTGCCTATTATCTTTATTACAGCAAGACACAACGAGGATGACAGGTTACATGGTTATCGGCTTGGGTGTAATGATTATGTAACCAAGCCCTTTTCTTTGGCAGAGCTTTATGGTTAAAGTGAATGATGACCAAAGTCTAGAGAGCGGCTTTTGGACGGTCCTAGGCCGCGACGTAAATATTGGGGAACGGTGTTTTCCTACTTTAGCCTTTGTCTGGATTTCTTGTCTAATAACATTTAGTGTGGCAGCATTAATACTTGCGAGACAAAATTTTAAAACTTACAAACAACAGGAGGAACTTGAAAATCAGCGCAAGGAAATGACTAATTCACTGGCTCATGATCTAAAAACTCCGTTGAGCATTATTTCTGGCTATGCCCAAAATTTACAAGAAAATGTCCATACAGAGAAAAGAGAGCATTATGCCAATCATATTCAAGCAAACGTGGATCGTATGGATAAAATAATTCATCAGATGCTTGAGCTAACGAGATTAGAGTCAGATTCATTGCAAACTGAATTTGAAGATGTAGCACTTGGTGAGTTGTGTAAAAAAATTATTGATCGTTACAAGCCGGTTTGGGAAGAGAAACTAATAACTGCTTCTTTAGATGGTGAAGCTGTAATCAAAGCCGATCACTCTTTAATGCTCAGGGTTATTGATAACTTTTTTGTTAATGCTCTTGATAACACACCTGCAGGGGGCAAGATTAGCATAAGAATACTTAATGATACACTAGAAGTATATAATAGTGGTAGCTATATAGCTGAAGATAAAATTGACGAAATATGGCTACCATTCAAAAAAGGAGATGTATCACGCAGTCAAACAAAAGGAACAGGTCTCGGATTAGCTATTGCACGTGCAATTTTGGAATTACACAATTGTTCTTATGGAGCTGTAAATAGTGAAAATGGTGTTATATTCTGGTTTAGATTTAGATAGCTATATAATATTATGGTTACAAGAGTATTCGGCGGCACTGCTTTCGGGCTTAGGTTTGATAAGCTTTAGCTGCCGCCGCATCGGTTAGAGACAATATTTTTGTGTAGTGAGAATAGCATTTCAGAATATATTAAGTTTACCCAAATAATAGCAGTCATGATGTCGAAATAACGTCTAACAGGGGAACATTACTGGTTATGTCCTTAAAGTCGTGGGATTTACGTTCCAGTCATAAAATAAAGATCTAACCTTACCTATTAAGGATTGGAATTTTTTGCTATAATAATTATTAAAATAGATATTATTGGTATCTGACTTATTTG
>JBMNTN010000075.1:0-8095 GCA_050945755.1 Bacillota bacterium
AAATCTCTGCATATATAGTCTCATTTGCTTCTAATTTGCCTTTGATATCAATAATTTGTGGGTTCCACTTATAATAAGATGCTACATCAGTAATAGCCTTCCATACATCTTCCACTTCAGCATTTATAATAATACTTGTTTCAATTTTCTTCACTTTACTCATCTCCTATTAAATATTGATTACTTTTTGTATAAACTCAGGAAAATCAGAACCATATCTCTCCTTCTGAAGCATCTCCGGCAGCAACGGTTGAAAAAAGCCCAAACGGGAGGGTTGCCAAGGGGACGGGGTATCGGTTTGCCCTGGCAACACTTCTTCCACGATATTACAATTCAATATCTTCTTCGGTAAATACACTGCTTTCATTAGGCATCTCGGTTAATAAACCGCATATGATCTCCGAAAATTCTGTCTTAGTTTTTGAATACGAAATATGAAAAAAATCTTTCTTCCTTTGCAACAACATTTTATATGCTACAATTTTAATAATTACTAAAGATTTATACAATGCCTTGATCCATAATTGTTTGACTGTTTTCTGTAAGCCCTTATTCCGATTCCAACAGCTATGTATAGAATGGAAGTAATCATTCCATTGATTGGTGAAATAAGAATTTCTTTACCGGCTGCGATGCTGATATAACCTATAGCAGCGCACTATATTTACCTCAATATTTCTTTTTATTATTCCTTACCAATGCCAGGCTTCTGACAAGTCATAAATGTAATTACTTCTCAATTTCCGTCGATATGCGGGAACATGGCAATGCTTCTCTCTAAGATTCCCTGCATATATGAAATCAGAATACCATAATTGGTTATCGGCACATGCTGGTCCAGAGCACATTTTTGACGGTATTTCATCTCTCTTTCGTTGAGCATGCAGCCTCCGCAGTGCAGAATAAGCTTATATTCTGACAGATCATCAGGGAATTCCGTACCTGATGTAAATTTAAAATTCAGCTGCTTATGGGTATAATCTTTTATCCAGCGCGGCAGCTTTACCGTGCCTATGTCGTCGCACTGCCTGTGATGCGTGCACCCTTCCGAAATGAGAACAGTATCACCATCCTGCAGGGATTCCAGCGCTCTTGCACCTTTTACGGCAATTTCAAGGTTACCTTTGTATCTAGCAAATAGAATGGAAAACGAAGTGAAAAAAATATCCTGCGGCGTATCAGCCGACACCTTTGCAAACACCTGACTGTCCGTAATGACAAGTTTTGGCTTTTTACCAAGGTTTTCAAGTGTTTCGCTCAATTCAGACTCTTTCACTACAATGGCAACAGCATCAGCATCCAGAATATCGCGGATAGTCTGCTGCTGGGGCAGTATCAGCCGCCCCTTTGGAGCAGCCTTGTCAATCGGTGTAACAAGCACAACAAAATCCGATGGGTTAATAAGGTCACCCACTATTTTCCGTTTGGGCTCCTCCGTGACAGCCAAAGCTGCAATTCTTTCCTTCAGTGCTTCAATGTTATGCCCTGTTTTTGCGCTGACAAGAATTGCGTTATCGGTTTCAGGCGGTTCTTGTTCCAGCATATCCGCTTTATTGTAAGCAATGATATAATTGATCTTCTTTTCAATTAACAGTGCAATCAGTTCTTCATCTTCTTTTGTTTTACCACAAATAGAATCGATTACCAGGACGGCAACATCGGTTTTGTTAAGCACCTGGCGGCTTTTTCTTACACGCAGTTCTCCTAAAGCTCCTTCATCATCAATTCCAGGTGTATCGATGATCATAACGGGGCCAAGAGGAAGCAGTTCCATGGATTTGTATACCGGGTCGGTAGTTGTACCTTTTACATCGGAAACAACAGCAAGATCCTGACCCGTAACGGCATTTACAAGGCTTGATTTACCTGAGTTTCTCTTCCCGAAAAATCCTATGTGAATCCGATTTGCTGACGGTGTCTCATTTAGGCCCATGCAATCTCCCCCTTAAAACCTGAAATCACGGATTCCGTTACTGATTTTTACCAGGTTTTCTTCTACAATCTTTTTGACCTTATCATTTGGAATATTTGCTAACTCTTTTTGGATAAGCGCCTCGCCAACCGTCTTTGTTCCTGGCGTGGCATAATCTTCCAAATACTCCTTCAGTGTCATGATAGCATTTGGGTGGCAGCAGTTCTGAATCTGCCCGCTCTTACAGAGACTCATAAATCTGTCGCCGGTCCTGCCTTCCCTATAGCAGGCAGTACAAAAGCTGGGGACATAGCCAAGCTCCATCAGCCATTTAATAACTTCATCAAGAGTTCTTGTGTCATTTACATCAAATTGTGTGGAATTTTCATCTTCCGGTTCGGGCTTACAATACCCCCCGACACTTGTCTTGGAACCGCCGCTGATTTGGGAAACACCCAGATGAAGTACGCGTTCCCTAGTTGCCTTGCTTTCCCTGGTAGATACGATCATCCCCGTATATGGCACAGATATCCGAATACATGCTACAATTTTTGCGAATGTATCATCATCTATTCCATTGTCAAATACCGACGGATCAATGTCATCAGCGGGACAGATTCTCGGCACGCTTATCGTATGCGGGCCAACGTTGAATACCGCTTCAAGGTGCTCTGCATGCATCAGCAAAGCTGCAAATTCATAGCGGTACATTTCAAGTCCAAACAATACTCCCAGGCCGACATCATCTATGCCGCCAAGCATGGCTCTGTCCATTGCTTCGGTGTGATAGGCATAATTATGCTTTGGACCGGTCGGATGTAATTTTTCATAGCTTTCCTTATGGTAAGTCTCCTGGAAGAGTATATAAGTACCTATACCTGCATCTTTAAGTTTTTTATAATTTTCAACCGTGGTTGCCGCAATATTGACATTAACACGGCGGATTGCACCGTTTTTATGCTTGATATTGTAAATTGTATCAATACACTCAAGTATATACTCAATAGGATTGTTTACAGGGTCTTCTCCGGATTCTATTGCAAGGCGCTTATGGCCCATATCCTGAAGTGCGATAACTTCCCGGCGAATATCCTCCTGTGTCATTTTCTTTCTGGTAATGTGTTGGTTCTTCTTATGATACGGACAGTAAACACAGCCATTTATACAATAGTTGGACAGGTATAAAGGTGCAAACAACACGATACGGTTGCCATAAAAATCTTTTTTGATTTGCTCAGCAAGTGCATAGATCTCCTCATTTTTTTCGGGAATCTCACAAGCAAGCAAAACCGAAGCCTCCCTATGAGAAAGTCCTTTGCGGAGCTTCGCCTTTTCAATGATCTCGTCAATAAGCCCAGCATTATTTTTGTTCTTTTCCGCATATTCAAACGTTTCAAGAACTTCCTCGTGTGCAATAAACTCTTCTGCTTTTGATGATTTTGGATTATACATAATGATACTCCTTTCTTATTCGGGTCAGAAACATCTTCCCCTTCAGCAATGGAATCCTTTTAAAGAATAGATTTATGATCTCCTCGGGAGGTAGTTACATGATAACCGATACTTTCCATTCGTTTTTGCATACAGTATCGGCATTCTGCAGCTTCATCCCCCGTGCAGATTTTGTTGTCATAGAGCAAATATTTTTGTCTTACACTTTTGGGTGAAAGATTGGGCATAACTACATTTGCTCCGGCAAGAATACCAAGTTCCCTGCCTTGGGAATGAATTGTCCCAAGTGCAGTAGTAGCGGGGAGCAGAACCGGTGGAAGCATCAAACGGATAATACCGATTAAAAATAATGTCAGTTCAAGTGTTCCCGCTTCCTTATCTGCAAACGGTGTTTCGTGATGTGGTATAAATGGACCGATGCCCACCATGTGGGGATTTAGTTCCTTAATAAACAATAAATCCTCAACAAGGCAATCAGTGGTTTGAAACGGAGAGCCCACCATGAATCCGCAACCGACCTGATACCCGATATCTTTCAGGTTATATAGGCACTTCTTTCTATTATCAAGCGACAGCGTTTTGGGATGCAGCCTTCCGTAATGCTCGGCATTTGCCGTTTCATGGCGCAGCAGATATCGATCTGCACCGGCATCAAAAAACGCTTTATAGCTTTCATAGCTTTTTTCACCTATAGAAAGTGTAACAGCACAGTCTGGGTAAATAGTTTTGATGGAACGGATGATATCAATTATTTTTTCATCCGTAAAATACCCGTCTTCACCGCCTTGGAGCACAAAAGTACGAAAGCCAAGGTCATATCCGGCCGCACAGCACTCAAGGATCTGCTCCTTTGTCAAACGATACCGTTCCGCTCTGCAGTTGCTTTTTCGGATACCGCAATAATAGCAATCATTTCGGCAATAGTTGGTAAACTCGATAAGCCCCCGTATATACACATCATACCCATAGTTATCGACTTGGACGGCTCTTGCTTTTTCAGAAAGATATTCCGCGAGTTCAGGATTCCGGTTATCAATCAGTTCTTTGTATTCTGCCGGTGAAAGAGCATTTGTTTTATAAAGTTTATCAATGAGCTGCTTCATCAGATCCCTCATTTTTCGGCTTACCGGTTATTTTTGAATATACTGCTTTTGTGCTGACCCCAGGCAGCCTTCCGAGCTTCCCCGAAAGTGCACTGATTATGTCCTGAGGCGCATCAACCGCAATACTAATTATACTGATACCTTTTTCGCGGTAAGGCAAACCCATTCTACCGATAATGTAATTTCTATAGCTATGCAAGATGTTATTGAGCTTTTCAACCGAATTACCGTCTTCAACAATAATTCCGATAATAGCGACTCTTGTTTCCATTTACAAAACACCCCCAAGAAATAAAAATGCGCCTTTAAAAGGCGCAGAAATTTCAAGAGCAAATATAAAAATTGCCTGTGCCTTTCGCTTAATAACTTCGTATTCAGCGTCAGATGCAATTTGTTGTTTCCGCTTTGTCATAAGATTTATCTTTTGACTTAGCAATTATACTTTATTGCTTTTTTACCCGTCTGTCAATGTGACTATCTAAAATTCTTCAACCCGACTTGTTCCTTCTCAATCAGCGTAAGCGCAATCTTCATAGCTCTTTTGTTTATATAAGGCTTTCCAGATATTCTACAATATCCCTGGCTTTTGGCGGACAGCCTTTAACACATTTATCAAATCCTGAAGTACATGCACCGATCCCTAACCCATCATACTGTTTATTTTTGAAATTCTCAATGAGCCCTGCCACTATTTCGGACGAGGTTGTTGCACCTGAGCTCGAAGGTTTTGCTACAACGAGATTTGGTTTAATTCCAATAAGTGCGTTTTTATCTATTTCTTCTTCAGGTTTTATGACTTCAAGTAACTCTTTTACCATTTGCTTAGGATTATCTCCATAAATAATGCGTATCCCATTTTTACCAATCATGTATATCAACTCCTTATACAATCATACCCCTACACCTCTAAAAAACTTTCTCCGCAGACTTCTATGCTCGTCATCCAACGCTGCAGCAAGTTGATTGATAGTATTTATAATATTACCTACCATACAAGTACACCCCTTTTACCAATTAACCGCTTTAAATTGCTAGGTCAACTTTTTCTATAGCATAACACAATAGAAATAGAAACCAGGGAGGTAAATCCCTGGCTATCCTTGGCGGAACTCTCTCGGCTGATCAGGTTGCTCTTCAGCATTGCCCTATCCTTCCGAATCGAAAGCATTGATCCATCCAAGGATATTTCAATGCGTGAGGTATATGGCCTAGATAAATAATTAGTGAATAACTAACAACTAAAGGGTGGCTCAGTATTTCCAGACAAGTGGCTCATGCCACACCGGAATATTCACGAATAACAACCCGATTTCAAGCCCTTAGTTTTTGCCCCCGAAAAAGCAGGAATGGCTTATCTACTGGGTCTTTCAAGCTCTCACTTTTTCTGCTCGTAACATCAATACGACAATCTCAAACCGGAACGATAGGCTCAACTTGACGTCTGGTCTGTATTTTTCGTTTTTTCTGTCCAAGGAAATAGGTTAATAGTAGATTTTATGGGTACTCTCTGTTCAAGGGAACAGTTCAACAATTTTTGTCCGTTCACGGTAACAAGTCGATATTAGGGTTCTATATAATGTAATCTATGCTAACAAACAAAAAGTACATTATTCTAAGTTTTTCATGATAACATCAAGCAACGGCTTAAAGGTTTTAATCAAAGCAGAAATATTGTCTGCAAGCCAGTCAATTATTTCGTCCCAATGCTCCACATCATTAAGGCCAAAACTATGATATTGAACACAAATTCTACACGCCCTTTTTCCGGGAAGGTCTTGCCAAATCAATTCATCTGAGAAAGAAGAATTGATATTGATTTCTTTGGATTTCAACTTTTCATATATGCTTGTATTCCGTTGTTCATCGCCTATGTCGATATACAGTTCGGCTCGAGCACCATCCATTCGAATAACCGGATTAAAAGAAACCCCACTGTATCCACTTGCTCCTGTAAGCCAGTTATCTTTTGTTGGGGAGACATTATTGAAAATACCTGTTTTAATTCTCAAAATAGGTAACGCTTTTTCCCAGAAATTATATCGTTTTTTATAACGCGTAGCTTCCTCTTTTGATGAAATTGTTTCTTCCTGCTTTTTTGCTGTCAAGCGGATTTGATAGTCACCAATATCCTGTATTGGAATAATTTGTTCCACGTCAAGGTATAGTTTTTCACCGTCCTTATATGGTGTAACTTTAACACATGTAATATCAACGCCATGATAGTTGCGCAACCAAAGAACGGTAGATGTTACTTCCTTTCTGAAGTTTGCTGCCACAAGAATAATGCGCTGATCACCCTCTACATGATTCAAGCGTATACTTTCATAGTCTTGTCCATCGTAGAACTCGGATATTTTGTCTTGGGCGTTACCTTGCGTAAGATATCGTTGATAGATTTCAGAAATCTCGCTTTTGGTCAGTGTCGCGCAGTATGAAACGTATTTTAAGGCTTGCCAAACAACATCTTTTCCCGAGTCGTCGAGCTTGTTTTCAATAACAACAAGCTTTCCGTTCTCATCAAGAGCGAGCAGGTCAAGTCGTTCGTTTGTATCAGGGAAGCCATCAAACTCTTTTTGTATTATCAATAGGTTTTCGCCAAGAATTTTAGGATTATTGGCAATCCACTCCTGCAAGTCATATCGTTCTGACAGATTAAGTTTCGAGAAAGACTTCTTTTCAAGCGGAACTACCTTTTTATTATGTGTATCAATTAAAAACACACTGAATCTCCCCTTTTTATCACTGAATATTAACTATGAATTCTTTTGACATAGCTATGCACTTACCACGCTTTAAAAGAAAAGCTTGTACATAATGGGTTCCTTGATACTCCGTTCTTTCGTGACGTTTAGTGGAGTTTATTTCCGTTTCAAATCCTCCCCGCAAATTATTAGCTCTCCGTGCCTCATCGCCTGTATTTACTACCTGCCATTTTACTGTGTATCTACCATTAAGTAGTTTAGGTGATACAATGAGACTAAATTCGATCCCACAATTTTTGGGTATTGGCATACCATTGTTTTTATAAGGATATGAAGTACCATTTAAAGTAACCATAGCTTTGATACCGAGAACCTGGTGTTTAGGCAATTTAAAAGGCGGCTTCTGCCTATGCGATACGCTAAGGGCATTTTTAATCGTAGGGTAACTGTATGCAAGGAGGTGCCAAGGGGACGGGGTTATCGACAACTCCCTTACATTTTATTAACTGATACCTTCTTTTTTTATTTTATAATTTCTAAATAAGGTGGTTTGCCCTGGCAACACTTCTTCCACAATATTACAATTTCATTTTAAGTCTCCCGTAGGGAGACTGTCAACCTGGGCGTTCAGAGTAAAAGCTGGTTAACAGTAGGCATCAGGGACAAGCCGGGATAAAAAATAAAGTGGTTATTCCACTTTGTCTTTTCGTCCCGGCTTTTCTTGGCACAAGAAACACCTCCGGTTAACGCTACCGGAACCTGGGGGTGATGTCAACAACCCCGTCCCCCTGGCAACCTTCTGAGTGGGAGTTCGCCGGGCTCTATTATGATGAGGGCATCTCCGGAACAAAAAAGGAAAAGCGGCCTGAATTGCTTCGAATGATTGCAGACTGTGAAGACAGAAAAATAGACCTCATTGTAACGAA
>JBMNTN010000076.1:0-7629 GCA_050945755.1 Bacillota bacterium
CGAAGATAAAAATAAGCTAATTTCTCAAATCGATCAAAAGTGGCTGTCCTGGTTTATAGAACGGCGGGAAAAATATGCAGGGACTCCTGTGGGAAAAATTACGGAGTGCCATTTTTGCAGCGGTTGCTGGACAGTAGTACCGACAGCAGTTGTCCGGCATGCCCGATTCCAAGATGGGGATGTGTTCTGTGAACAATGCGGGCGATTGCTCTTTGCCCCAAAAATTTCCTGAAGAAGGATGCTTGCATTTCCCTATACAAAATGTTAAAATAACTCTCCAAGGCAATTTAATAGGCAATTGAGTAAGTTGAGTGGTCGCAGGCAGAGTACCGAAAGGTCCTGTCTGAGGAAAGTCCGAGCTCCATAGGGCAGGGTGCTGGTTAACGGCCAGTGAGGGTGACCTCAAGGAAAGTGCCACAGAAATGCAGACCGCCTAAGACGGCTTATGCCGGACGGTAAGGATGGAACGGTGCGGTAAGAGCGCACCAGCAGCCAGGTGACTGGCTGGCTAGGTAAACCCCACCTGGAGCAAGACCGAATAGGGGGACATTGGGATTGCCCGTCCCGTTCCCGGGTAAGGTTGCTGGAGGTACTAGGTAACTAGTATCCTAGATAGATGACCGCTTTTAACAAAACTCGGCTTATAGATTTGCTCAATTGCATTTTTAAGGGTGATGAATAGATGTTCATTACCCTTTTAATTCTTCAGCAATAAGTTAATGGTGACTGAAATAAGTCCCAAGAGACTTGATGATGTTGTGATGCTTTTTGTTTATAATTTCCGAACTTAAAAATAAAGGCGTAAGTCCTTGATATATAGGGCTTATTTTTTTTGTGCCGATTTGGGCCGATACATTATATTTCGGCATGAAAATTGCAACTGATTTTAGTTAAGGTTAGTATTGGACTATGCCTATATAAAATATCGTTTGGGTTAAATAGTATTTGGTCTAAATGTTTAAACTCAAACGAATATTTTACCCTGATTTTAGGAATTACATTAACAAAGCCAAAATAATAAGGAATAGGAGAGAGGTAGCATAATGGAAAACAAAATCATTATTGACTCTGCGGTTTCTTTGGAACATATTGGAAGCATTTTTCAAATCCTCAGCAAGGTTCCCCAGTTTGTTGAGAAAAATGCCAAAGTTAGTGCCATTGAAGTACTGCCAGGTGGACTGACCAATTATAATTTCAAAGTGACGGTTGATGATGTTACCTATGCTGTGCGTGTAGCAGGACCGGGAACTCACGAGTACTTGGATCGTCCTGCAGAAAAACATAATGCCCAGATTATGTCCGACATCGGGATTAACGCTCCCATTATTTATTATGACGAGTTTTATGGCCACCAGGTATGTAAATACATTGATGATTGTATTACGCTGCACATTCCCGATTTCAAAAACAATGCTGAGTATTTGAAAAAAGCGGCAAAAGTTTTTCGGAAGTACCATACATGCGGAAAGCAGTTTAAAGCGGAATTTAATATATTCAGAGAATGTGATGCCTATCTAAAGATTCTAAAAGAAAAAAATTCACCTATGTATGAGGGTTCCGATTTGATGCTTGCCAAAGTAAATGAAATTAAAGCAGCTTTCGAAAAGAATCCTCAAGAGCTTGCGCCATGTCATAACGACCCTCTTTGCGAAAATTGGTTGGATGATAACAAAGATTTATATCTTGTTGATTGGGAATATTCTGGAATGAACCAACCTATGTTTGATGTAGCTGCTTTAGTTATTGAGGCTGACCTGACAGCTGAACAAGAAAAATTTTTCTTAAAGGAATACTATGGTAGCGATATTAGTGAGAAACAATATGGACTTCTGATTATTAATCGTTTTCTCTGTGATGCTTTGTGGACATACTGGGCGATTCTTCAGATTGCTACCGGTAAGTCTCATGATGAGTACTGGCCCTATGGACAGAATCGGCATAACCGCGCCATGGCATTAGTTGAAAACGGAAGCTTGGATAAAGCTATTGCCGAGCTGAACAAATAAAAATCATATCTTCAAAAGCCTGGGAATTCCCCCAGGCTTTTTGTTTTTTTGGCGATAACTTATGAAACAGGTTGTCCTTGCCAACTTGAAGGGTTAGAGCATGATAGAATCTTTCTTATTTATCAGGAGGCTACGTATCAGTAAGGCAACCCAAAAAATAATGACAATCAGCAGGAATTGTGAAAAATAGGTGGAATAGATGGTAAAAAACGTAAAACAAAACTACTCTTGGTAGGCTATTTTTGTGTTACAATAGAAAGGACTATTCTGATATGAATCTTACAGAACTAAAATTAAATAAGATAAATATTACTGTTGTCTTTAACAAACTGGATAAAGATTTAATTAGAAGGGATTTTATTAAACGATCTTTCGAAGGTACCGAGGTAATTATTACTGATTTATCAGATGTCCTTTTGGTTATTTTACCAAAATTGCAAACACAGATAGTTTTTGAAGGTAGAAGGCTGTTAGTTGATTTCCCTGGAAAGGATATTGAGAAAGCGGCTGATTATTTAGCAAAGACTTGTACGAATCTAATAAGAGCTACCCAAGAAGCTCCGATTGAAGCTTATGGCATTAACTTGGATGGTAATTCTGTTACTAATGATACAGATGTAAACAATCATTTATTGGATGTATGTTATGCAGGTGGAACCAAACTTAAGTCAGCAATTGGCGCAGATATAATTTCCGTGGCGCCTTCATTTAGTTTTTTCAAACATAATGCTCTGTTTAATTTAGCGTTAAAGCCGGCTAGAGATAATCATAAATGTATTGACTTTCATTGTAACATTCATTTTAATGCTATTGTGCCTGAAGAAAAGACGGTTCGGCAACAGGTTCTTGACTACTTGGAATACTTTAGAGAGATTATGGTCATGCTTTAGGGGGTATTGATATGGAATCTACATTATCTTTGTCCCAAAGTTACAAAGGGCTTATTGCTGATTCTATATTGAATATTTTACCATATACATTAATAAAAGAACAAAGCAATTTGCCAGAAATACCGTGGGGAAGTCGCATAGTTGCTGAGAGATATTATTATACATATAATCTTCTAGAAAGCGTTAGGCAGAATATTGTTGATATCCCATGGTGGACTATTGGGGAGAGTAATAATATGAGTCAGGATACCTGCGAAACAGAACTATTAGATCGTCTAATCAATGGATTATTGGCTTTTGCGACAACTGAAAAAGTAATTATCTGTCAAAGAGAAAAATCTATTGCTTTTTGGGTGATTTCTAGTGCTTTGGATGTAATGACACAAAAGAAGTACTGCTATTTTTTTGCTGATATTGTTGATAAAGAATTTGATACAGAGTATATTTTTGATTTTAGAATTGTTGGTCCCTCAAATAGAGATTTAAAGAGAATTCCTACTGATGCCCAAGTTTATGTAAGGAGATAAGCAATGAAACCAGAGGAACACCAAAGGCGGTTTGAAAATACTGATACATTGATTAATGAGCCAATCATGGCAGTTGATATTACAAAATACTGTGACTGGCTGGCAATAATGTTTTATTACGGTGCTGCCCATCTTGTGGACAAGCATTATGCTATGAGGAAAAGGCCATTCCATCCTGATAACCATTCTCAACGGGTTGATGAGTCACGTAGATTAAAAAGGGGAAATGTAGTTTATAAAGAATTCTTACTCTTATATAATGCAGGTCTTAACGCCAGGTACGAACCGATATTTTATGATCAAGAAGATGTAAAGGAACTAAAAGAATCTTATGATGCGATAAAGAGTATTTTATTAACAGCTTGAGTGATAAGATTATTTTAAATCATACGTTTTTACGGGATCAATCGTTAGTAACTGCGGTTGGTCTTTTTGTTTTCTGGTTCTATAATGAATTATGTCCTTTTTAATTCAAAGGGTTGGTGAAAGATAAAACTTCGGCGATGATTAGTGGTCACGCACTAAGGCATAATCTAGGATATAAGGCAAAAAAATGATATAATTTGTGTTAAGATTATGATGTTATTTAGGCAGCTATGTATTAATAAACAAAGTTTTTCCCGGGAGTATTCAGTGGATATTATGAGGATTTAAGGGAAAGGTGATAAAACTCGTGGCACTTAAAAAATCTGAAATCTATAGTTCCCTTTGGGCTAGTTGTGATGATCTTAGAGGGGGCATGGACGCCAGCCAATATAAAGATTACGTATTGGTGATGCTTTTTATAAAATATATCAGCGATAAGTATGTGAATTTACCTTTTGCGCCGATTGTTGTGCCTAAAGGTGCAAGCTTCAAAGACATGGTTGCCCTAAAAGGAACACCGAACATTGGTGATGATATTAACAAAAAGATCATTAAGCCGATTATGGATGCCAATAAGTTATCTGATATGCCTGACTTTAATGATGCGACAAAACTTGGCAGCGGCAAGGAAATGGTTGACCGGCTCACCAATCTCATCGCTATTTTTGAGCGTAAAGAACTGGATTTTAGTAAAAATCGTGCCGACGGTGATGATATTCTCGGCGATGCCTATGAATACTTAATGCGTCATTTTGCCACCGAGAGCGGTAAAAGTAAGGGGCAATTTTATACTCCTGCGGAAGTAAGCCGGGTGATTGCGAAGATTATTGGTATTAACAGTACTAATACAACTGCAGCAACGACCGTTTATGACCCGACCTGCGGTTCGGGCTCCCTTCTTTTAAAAGTTGCCTATGAAGCGGAAAAAAGCATCTCCCTTTATGGACAGGAAAAGGATTCGGCAACTGCGGGCTTAGCCCGGATGAATATGATTCTCCACAACAATCCATTGGCTGAAATCAAACAAGGTAATACTTTGGCTAACCCCCGTTTTAATGAACATGGGCAATTAAAAACCTTTGACTATGTGGTCGCCAATCCCCCCTTTAGCGATAAACGCTGGGGTAACGGCGTGGATATAGAAGGGGACCCCTATGGTCGCTTTAGAGAATACGGTGTTCCGCCTGCCAAAAACGGTGACTATGCTTATCTCCTTCATATTATTCGTTCCTTGAAATCGAAAGGTAAAGGGGCTTGTATTCTCCCCCATGGGGTTTTGTTCCGAGGAAATGCCGAGGCGGAAATCAGAAAGAACCTAGTGAAGAAAGGCTATATCAAAGGAATCATTGGCTTACCGGCCAACCTGTTCTACGGTACCGGCATACCTGCTTGCATTATTGTCCTTGATAAAGAGAACGCAGTGAGCCGCAAGGGTATTTTTATGATTGATGCTAGCAAAGGATTTATGAAAGATGGCAATAAAAACCGCCTGCGCAGCATGGATATTTACAGGATTGTCGAGGTATTCAATCAACAGATTGAAGTGGAGAAATACTCCCGGATGGTTTCCTTTACGGAAATTGAGGAGAATGAATACAATCTGAATATTCCCCGCTATATTGACAGCCAAGAAGCTGAAGATATCCAGGATATTGAAGCCCACCTTTTAGGAGGGATACCTAATGCTGATATCGAAGCATTAGAAGATTATTGGGAGGTATTTCCTACCTTAAAGAGTTTTTTATTTATTCAAACCGCACGGGAAAATTATGCTGACCTAAAGATAAGCAAGGATGAAATTAGGCAGACCATTTTTGGCCATCCGGAATTTAAAGCATTTACGAGAGAGATGCAGACAGTGTTTAACGAGTGGAAAAGACAAAGCACCCAAAAATTAAAAAGGATGGAGCAAGGACTGAATCCGAAAAAAGTTATTTTTGAGTTATCGGAAAATCTACTCCGACATTACGAGGGGAAAAAATTAATCTCCAAGTACCATGTATACCAGCACCTGATGGATTATTGGGATGAAGTAATGCAGGATGATTGTTATATTATCTCTGCCGACGGATGGAAAGCCGAAACTTATCGTATATTGGTGGAGAATAAGAAAAAGAAAATGATTGATAAAGGCTGGTCCTGTGACCTTGTTCCCAAGGAACTGGTAATTAACCGATTTTTCAAAGAAGAAAAACAAGCCATAGAAGCCATGGAGGCTGAAAGCGAAACTCTGGCCGGACAACTTGCGGAAATAGAAGAGGAGCATGGTGGCGAGGAAGGTTATTTTGCCGAATTTGAAAAGGTAAACAAAGGAAAAGTCCAGGCTCGTTTAA
This sequence comes from Bacillota bacterium, assembly GCA_050945755.1. Classification (GTDB taxonomy): domain Bacteria; phylum Bacillota; class Dehalobacteriia; order Dehalobacteriales; family Dehalobacteriaceae; genus JAQVXR01. The sequence goes on from JBMNTN010000076.1 coordinate 6,123, forward strand.
AAGAGATCAAAGGGGATAATGATGCCGGAGAAGAAATTGAAGTTCTGATCTCCTACCTTGATCTAGTGGAAAAACAAGCAAAGGTCAATAAAGAAATTAAAGAAGCCAAAGCTGAATTGGATCATAAGTTATATGAAAAATATCCGATGCTAACGGTAGATGAAATCAAAATACTTGTAGTTGATGACAAATGGATGACCAGGCTTGAACAGGATATCCAAACGGAATTAGATCGCATAAGTCAGCGGTTGACTCAACGGATTAAAGAGCTGGCCGAACGATATGAAAATCCTTTGCCGGTATTAACAAATGAAGTGGAAGAACTGGAAAAGAAAGTGGCTGCCCACCTGGAAAGGATGGGGTTTGCATGGAAGTAAAAAAAGGGTATAAGCAGACCGAGGTGGGGGTGATACCGGAGGATTGGGAAGTTGTCATTCTTGGAAGTATAATCGAGAAATTGAAAGCTGGGGTAAGTGTTAATTCAGTGGATGAAGAAACGGGAATATATGGCCATGAATTTGCGGTTCTGAAAACTTCTTGTGTCTCTGGTGGATACTTCTATCCATCTGAATCGAAAAGAATACATCCAAAGGATATAAATCAGGCAAAAGTCAATCCTTCTAAAGATGCAATTATTATAAGCCGTATGAATACCCCGGCACTTGTTGGCGAGTGTGGATATGTTAATGAAAACTATAAATACCTATTTCTACCTGATAGACTATGGCAAACATGTTTCAGGAGAGCGGCCAAGATTAATGCAAGATGGTTAGCATATATACTTAGCTTTAATTCTTATAGCAGAAAGATAAAAGAAACTGCAACGGGCACAAGTGGAAGCATGAAAAATATAGCAAAAGAAGCTTTTCTCAATATCGGAATACCATTACCACAAGAATCTGAGCAAACCGCCATTGCCACTGCCCTTTCGGATGTCGATGCGCTAATACAGTCGATGGAAAAGCTAATAGCAAAAAAACGCGTCATCAAGCAGGGGGCGATGCAGGAATTGCTTAAACCCAAAGAGGGGTGGGTGGTTAAGAAGTTAGGGGAGGTTGCCGAAATAAAAATGGGGCAGTCTCCGAGTTCATTATATTACAATTCTTGTGGTGTAGGATTACCGTTGGTGCAGGGAAACGCTGATATAGTTGATAGAAGGACAATTATTCGAAATTATACATCCCAAGTAACTAAAAGTTGTAACACGGGAGATATAATATTGTCTGTACGGGCCCCAGTTGGCGAAGTAGCAATAGCTTCTTTTAAGGCTTGCATTGGTAGAGGAGTTTGTGCTATATCATATTCGAGCTTATTTTTATATTATTATTTAATTTTTATTGAACCACAATGGGAAAAGTATTCTACAGGATCAACATTTGATTCTGTTAACTCAAAAGTAATTAGTTCTTTAGAAATCAATATTCCAAGTATTAATGAACAGACCCGCATCGCCACCATTCTTTCAGACATGGACGCTGAAATTACCGCACTGGAAGCTAAACTTGCT
>JBMNTN010000077.1:0-7583 GCA_050945755.1 Bacillota bacterium
ATAAAAATCCCCTTACAGATAAACATATTTAACGTCGATAACACCGTCTATTTTCCCAATCTCCTCCAATATTTCCTTTGGCACCTCCGCATCAACCTGGAGGAGGGCAATGGCTCTTCCCCCCAGCACCTTGCGCCCCACAATCATCCCGGCAATGTTAATATCGTTTTCTCCAATCAATGTGCCCACCCTGCCAATAATACGGGGCTTGTCAACGTGGGGAATCACCAGCATATGCCCCTGGGGATTGGCATCAACCGTGTACCCGTCAATGCGCACTATCCGGGCTTCTTTGTTCTGGAAAAGGGTCCCTGCCAGGGAGTGGTCACTTTTTTCTGTTTTTAAAACGACACTGACCAAGCTGGCATAGTCCTCCAGCTCAACGGAACGACACTCGGAAACCTTGATTCCCTGAGCCTGTGCCATTAATGGAGCATTTACGTAATTGACGCTTTCCTGCATGGAAGGGCGCAACAGCCCCTTTAAAAGCGTATTAGTCAAAGGCGAACAATCATATGCTGCAAAAGGCCCGTTATAATTAATGTTAACGCTCTTAATATTATCGTCTGCCATTTGGGCTAGCATTCTGCCCAGCTTTTCTACCAGGCAGAGATATGGGCCCATTAAATCCATATGCTCTTTTTTGATGGACGGAATATTTACCGCATTTCGTACAGTCTCGCCGCTTAACGCCCGAACAATCTCTTGTGCCACGTCAACAGCAACATTTTCCTGGGCTTCTTCCGTGGAAGCTCCTAAGTGAGGGGTGACAATAATCCCATCCACCCCAAATAACGGGCTTTCGGTTACGGGCTCTTTAACAAACACATCAATTGCCGCACCACCGATTTTTCTTTCCTTAACAGCCGCTACTAATTGGCCTTCATCAATAATGCCTCCCCGCGCCACATTTATCACCCGTGCTCCCGGCTTCATCATATCAAATTGCCGGGCGCCAATCATGCCAATGGTCTCTTTTGTTTTCGGAACATGCACGGTGATAAAATCCGCCTGGGAAATCAATTCGTCAAATCCAACCAACCGAACGCCTAACTTTTTTGCCCTTTCCGGGGAAACAACGGGATCATACCCGATAACATCCATATCCAGTCCCCGGCCGCGGCGAGCCACTTCACCGCCGATTTTCCCGAGCCCAATCACGCCAAGAGTTTTCCCTCTAACCTCAACACCCATAAATTTTTTCTTTTCCCATACACCGTTTACTAAAAGTCCATGGGCTGGGGGAATATTCCTGGCCAGTGCCAACATCATTGCGATCGTGTGCTCGGCTGCTGCAATAGTATTGCCCTCCGGTGAATTTACCACCACAATACCTCTTGCCGTTGCTGCCTGCACATCAATATTGTCTACCCCTACGCCTGCTCGTCCAATAACTTTTAAATTTTTCCCCGCTTCAATAATCGGACGGGTTATCTTTGTTGCACTGCGCACCATTACTGCTTCATAATCCTCAATAATGTCAACAATTGCCTCCTCAGACAATTTTATCTTCTCGTCAACTATTAAACCTGCTTCTTTTAAAACTGCTGTCCCCCGTCCTGATATCGCATCGCAAATCAGGACCTTTTTCATTTAAAATGATCACCTCTCCTTTTAAAATTTACTTTAACTCTTTCTCTGTTTTCATTTATAAAAAACCCCTCAATCCCAATATGAGGGACGAGAGGTTGTTCCCGCGGTACCACCCTGATTGGCCGAATAAACGGCCCGCTTTCTCATGGATAACGGTCATGACCGGAATAGCTTGTGCGAAAAATTCGCTTTCTCGCTACCTGCTCCGGGACGCCGAATTTTGATTCGGTTATTGGTTCGCACCAACCACCAATTCTCTGAATACCGAAGTCAAATTTATTCCCTTCACAGCACAATATATTGAAAAATTTAATTGATATTGTACTATAAATTTTAATAAAATACAACCTTTATTTTACAGATTTGTAAAATATTATTGTGTTGTTTTAATGTTAAAATATAATAAAAAAGCGCAACCTAAGTTGCGCTCTTAGCATCTTCCACCATCTGGCGAAAATAAAGGTGAATCCGCAAGTCGTCGGTAAGTTCCGGATGAAACACCGCTCCCAGAAAATTACCCTGCCGAATCATTACTATTTTTTTATCATATTCTGCCAGTATTCCCACATTAGGTTTAACCCAATCTACAAAAGGAGCTCTGATAAATACCGCTGGAAAAGGATTTGTTCCCAGAACATCAACAGGGAGATCAACTTCAAAACTGTCTACCTGCCGGCCAAAGCCATTGCGTTGCACGCTAATATCCAGAAGGCCTAAACTAAACTGGTTACTGTTTGCAATATTCTTTGCCATGACAATCAAGCCGGCACAAGTGCCAAAAACGGGCATTCCTTGTGCAGTTTTCTCCAGGATAGCTTTATCCAGCCCGTAATCAACTAATAATTTGGCGATAGTTGTACTTTCACCGCCTGGAATAATCAATCCATCGATATTTTCCATTTCATCAGGTTTGCGAATCTGTACTGATTCTAAACCACATTTTTTCAGCATGCGTTGATGCTCTAAAAAGGCACCCTGCAATGCCAGTACTCCAATCATCTACCCAACCTCCTACCAGCCTCGCTCCTGCATTCTTTCGGCATCGGAAAGGGTAGAAATCTCAATCCCTACCATCGCTTCTCCCAAGTCTTTGGACACTTCCGCCAATACTTTTGCATCATTAAAGTAAGTAACAGCTGAGACAATTGCTTTTGCCCGCTTTGCCGGATCCCCGGACTTAAAGATGCCGGAGCCTACAAAAACCCCGTCTGAACCAAGCTGCATCATTAAAGCGGCATCGGCAGGAGTAGCAACACCACCGGCTGCAAAATTAACTACCGGTAATTTTCCAGTTTTATGCACTTCCACTACCAATTCATATGGTGCGCCTAAATTTTTAGCCGCTGTCATCAACTCATCTTCAGGAAGGTTTTGCAGCCAGCGAATTTCCCCCATTACTTGGCGCATATGTTTGACAGCCTCAACAACATTTCCTGTTCCAGGTTCTCCCTTGGTACGAATCATGGCAGCGCCTTCACCGATTCTTCTCAACGCTTCCCCAAGATTACGGCACCCACAGACAAAGGGTACTTTAAAATCATGCTTATTTATATGAAATTTATCGTCAGCAGGAGTAAGTACTTCACTTTCATCAATATAGTCTACCCCAAGGGCTTCCAATATTTGTGCTTCCACAAAATGCCCAATCCGGGCTTTGGCCATTACGGGAATGGTTACAGCTTCCATAATCCGCAGAATTACCGTGGGATCTGCCATTCTGGCAACACCACCAGCAGCTCTAATATCGGCAGGAACACGTTCCAACGCCATAACAGCACAGGCACCTGCTTCTTCAGCAATTTTGGCCTGTTCCGGGGTAGTTACATCCATAATTACTCCGCCTTTAAGCATTTCTGCCAACCCTTTTTTCACCGTCCAAGTTCCTTTTTCTGCCATCTTATTCACCCTCCTGTTTTGCTTAAAGGAATCTGATTTATTCTACTACAAATTTTTTTCTAATACAACAGTTAAACATCCTCATCTTCTTTAGTCATGACCTTTGCCACTGCAACCACATGATCATTCTCGTTCAGCCGCATTAAAGTAACGCCTTGGGTATATCTTCCCATGAGGGAAGCATCATCCACACTAATTCTAATGATTATTCCCTCTTTGGTAATAATCATTAAATCGTCCCCAGGTTTTACCACTTTAAAAGCTACTAATTCACCTGTTTTCTCGGTACGCTTAATTGTATAGTATCCTTTTCCGCCCCTGGCTTGTGCTCGATATTCACTTAGCGGGGTTCGTTTTCCATATCCGTTTTCTGTAATCACCAATAACTCGGCATCATCATGGACAGAGTCCATGGCTACCACAGCATCATCATCTTCCAAAGCAATGCCTTTTACACCATGAGTAACTCTTCCCATACTCCTTACTTCTGTTTCACTGAACCGAATTGCTTGCCCCTTTCTGGTCCCAAGGATAATTTCTTCATTACCACGAGTTAATTTGACACCAATCAACTCGTCATTCTCATCCAAGCTAATAGCAATTATTCCGTCTTTTCTGGTGGAATTGTATTCGGCAAGCAAACTCTTTTTCACTACTCCCCGGCGTGTTGCCATAAAAAGATATAAATCATCGCTAAACTCTTTTACAGGAATCACGGCGTTAACCAATTCATCCCCTGTCAAAGGCAAAAGATTGACCAAAGCCATTCCCTTTGCTGTTCGGCTTGCTTCCGGAATTTCATGTACCTTTAATCGGTAGACCTTTCCTTTATTGGTAAACACCATTAAATAATGGTGAGTTGTCGTAATGAACAAGTGTTCAACAAAATCTTCCTCTTTGGTGGACATGGCAGTAATGCCTTTGCCCCCTCTTTTTTGACTGCGGTAAGTATTGATATTCAATCTTTTAATATACCCTTTATTGGTGATTGTAATCACCATATCTTCTTCGGCAATTAAGTCTTCTTCGTTTAATTCGCTGTCATCCCTGGTGATTTGGGTACGCCGCTCATCACTATATTTTTCTTTAATTGCTAATAATTCTTCTTTAATAATGTATAAAACCAATTTTTCATTGCGCAGCACTTCTTGGAGATATGCAATAGTTTTAATCAGATCCCGGTATTCATCCTCTAATTTTTGTCTCTCCAGACCGGTTAGTCTCTGCAGGCGCATATCAAGAATCGCCTGTGCTTGTTTGTCGCTTAATGTGAAGCGACTCATTAACCGTTCCTTGGCTATTTCCCCGGTTTGAGATTCCCGGATAGTTTTGACCACAGCATCAATATGATCTAAAGCAATACGCAGCCCTTCCACAATATGGGCACGTGCTTCTGCTTTTTCCAAATCAAAACGTGTGCGCCGGACAATAACATCTTTTTGGTGCTCCAGGTAATAATAAAGAACTTCTTTAAGATTTAAAGTTTTGGGTTGTCCGTCAACAAGAGCGATCGTAATTACACCAAAGGTATCCTGCAACTGGGTATGCTTATAAAGCTGGTTTAGAACCACCCGTCCATTTACATCCCGGCGCAATTCAATCACAATGCGCATACCGTTACGATCTGACTCATCTCGTAAATCAGTGATTCCTTCGATTTTTTTATCCCTTACCAGTTCTGCAATTTTTTCTATTAATTTTGCTTTGTTAACTTGATAGGGTATTTCCGTGACAATTATGCGCTGTTTACCGTTATTGGCCACTTCAATCTGTGATCTCGCCCGAACTCTGATTGCTCCCCGTCCGGTAGTATAAGCTGACTTAATTCCCTCCCGACCCATTATTAATGCTCCGGTAGGAAAATCCGGTCCTTTTATCACTGTCATTAACCTGGGAATATCCACATCAGGATCATCAATCAACATTACAACTCCATCTATTACTTCTCCTAAATTATGAGGAGGAATATTAGTAGCCATTCCAACAGCAATCCCCGCCGAACCATTAACGAGAAGATTTGGAAGACGGGCAGGCAGAACAGTCGGTTCCTCTTCCGTGCCGTCATAATTAGGAATAAAATCCACCGTATTCTTATTGATGTCGGACATCATTTCCATGGCTACCTTGGTTAAACGAACCTCAGTGTAACGCATGGCGGCAGCAGAATCACCGTCTACAGAACCAAAATTACCATGTCCGTCAATCATAGGATAACGGATAGAAAAATCCTGTGCCAAACGCACAACAGCATCATACACTGCCGAATCCCCATGAGGATGATATTTTCCTAAGACATCACCCACCACTCGGGCAGATTTCTTATGAGGCTTGTCAGGAGTAACCCCACGTTCATACATTGAATACAAAATACGCCTATGCACAGGTTTTAAGCCATCCCGCACATCCGGCAGAGCTCGTCCGACAATTACGCTCATGGCATAATCAATATAAGACTTCTTCATTTCGTCGTCTATAACCACAGGAAGTATTTTTCCATGTGTAAAATCAGCCGACATTATCCCACCTCATTTCTCAATGCCGAATAACAACCATGATTAAATCAAATATCCAAATTTCTTACTTCTCTGGCATTTCTCTGAATAAACTCCCTGCGTGGTTGAACCTTATCTCCCATTAAAATTGTAAATATTTCATCAGCAGCCAGAGCATCTTCCAAAGTAACCCGCAAAATAGTCCTGGTTTCAGGATTCATGGTTGTATCCCAAAGCTGCTCCGGATTCATTTCCCCTAGACCTTTGTAACGCTGAACTTCATATTTTTCTTTTGTGAGATTCTTTAAAAATTTTTCCATTTCATTTTCAGAATAAAGGTAATGATCATTTTTACCCACCTTAATCTTAAAAAGCGGTGGCTGAGCAATATAGACATAACCTGCTTCAATTAAGGGCTTCATATAGCGGAAGAAAAAAGTAAGCAAAAGTGTCCTGATGTGTGACCCGTCTACATCAGCATCTGTCATAATAATCAATTTGTGGTATCTGGCTTTATTAATATCAAAATCCTCAGAAATCCCCGTACCCATCGCCGTGATCATCGCACGAATTTCTTCATTGGCTAGAATTTTATCCAAGCGGGCTTTTTCTACATTAAGAATTTTCCCGCGCAAGGGAAGAATGGCCTGAGTTCTTCGATCCCGGCCTTGTTTGGCAGAACCGCCGGCAGAATCTCCCTCTACTAAATAAAGTTCACTTAAAGCTGGATCTTTCACCGAACAATCCGCCAGTTTTCCCGGTAAGGAAGTACTTTCCAAAGCACTTTTTCTCCTGGTCAGTTCCCTCGCCTTTCTTGCTGCTTCTCTTGCCCTAGCTGCTTGAACGGTCTTTTCGATAATACGCCGCGCCACTGCAGGGGTTTCTTCAAGAAAAGTACCCATTCCTTCTCCAACAATGGAATCAACAATCCCACGCACTTCACTGTTCCCCAGTTTGGTTTTTGTCTGTCCTTCAAACTGAGGATCCTTTACTTTAACACTAATAATTGCTGTTAATCCTTCCCTGATATCCTCTCCGGAAAGGTTAGCCTGGCCTTCTTTTACCAGATTAAATTTACGCGCGTAATCGTTAATTATTCTAGTCAGCGCAGTTTTAAACCCGGCTTCATGAGTACCGCCTTCTTGAGTATGTATATTATTAGCAAATGAAAGAATATTTTCATTGTAGCCGTTATTATACTGAAGACAAACTTCTACCTGTACTTGGTCTTTTTCTGTTTCAAAATATATCGGTCTATTATGCAGAACATCTTTATTTTTATTCAAAAAGCGGACAAAATCAATAATACCACCATTATGCTTATAGACTGTTTCAAAACCGTCTCTTTTGTCTTTTAATTCTATCGACACACCTTTATTTAAAAAGGACAGTTCTCTTAATCGAAGCGCAAGGGTTTCCCTGTTAAAATCCAATTCTTCAAATATTTCACTATCAGGTTTAAAAGCAATCTGTGTTCCTGTTCCTTTTGCTTCCCCAATTATTTTTAAGTCTGTTAAAGGATTACCGCGGGAATATTTTTGCATATACACCTTCCCGTTTCTTTTTACTTTAACAGTCAGCCATTCGGAAAGAGCATTAACT
>JBMNTN010000078.1:0-7552 GCA_050945755.1 Bacillota bacterium
GTACCTGAGGTAACAGCGACAGCGACGGATACTAACGCAACAGTAACGATAATTCCGGCTGACAGTGTGACGGGTACGGCTGTAATTCAGGTAACAGCTGCTGACGGAAGCACTGAGAATACTTATACAATAAGCTTCATAGTTGCTGCCAATAATAATGCAAACTTGAGTGATTTACAGGTGAATGGAGTAACTGTAAATGGGTTTGTTCCTACAACCTTGAATTATGATATAGTACTGCCTTCGGGAACAACAACTGTTCCAACAGTGTCGGCAGCGGCAGCTGATCCAAATGCGGATGTAGATATAACCCAGGCAGATGATTTACCGGGAACAGCGACCGTAGTGGTAACAGCAGCAGACGGAACGACGACTAAGACGTATACCATCAAATTTAGTGTGGCCGCCAATACGGATGCAAGTCTCAAGGATTTGAAGGTAGACGGAAACACCATAGAAGGATTTGATCCTGATATACTAACATATAATGTAGAACTGCCCTACGGGACGACGGAGGTACCTGAGGTAACAGCGACAGCGACGGATACTAACGCAACAGTAACGATAATTCCGGCTGACAGTGTTACGGGTACGGCTGTAATTCAGGTAACAGCTGCTGACGGAAGCACTGAGAATACTTATATGGTAAACTTCATAGTTGCTGCCAATAATAATGCAAACTTGAGTGATTTACAGGTGAATGGAGTAACTGTAAATGGGTTTGTTCCTACAACCTTGAATTATGATATAGTACTGCCTTCGGGAACAACAACTGTTCCAACAGTGTCGGCAGCGGCAGCTGATCCAAATGCGGATGTAGATATAACCCAGGCAGATGATTTACCGGGAACAGCGACCGTAGTGGTAACAGCAGCAGACGGAACGACGACTAAGATCTATACCATCAACTTTAGTGTAGCCGCCAATACGGATGCAAGTCTAAGGGATTTGAAGGTAGACGGAAACACCATAGAAGGATTTGATCCTAACACATTTACGTATAATGTAGAACTGCCTTACGGAACAACAGAACTACCTGAAGTAACGGCAACGGCAACTGATTCAAATGCAGAAGTAGTAATAACTCAGGCGACTGAATTACCGGGTACAACAACAGTGGTGGTAACCGCAGCAGACGGAACGACGACTAAGATCTATACCATCAAATTTAGTGTGGCCGCCAATACGGATGCAAGTCTAAAGGATTTGAAGGTAGGCGGAAACACCATAGAAGGTTTTGCTCCTAATACATTTACGTATAATGTAGAACTGCCTTACGGAACAACAGAACTACCTGAAGTAACGGCAACGGCAACTGATTCAAATGCGAAAGTAGATATAACTCAGGCGACTGAATTATCGAGGATAGCGACCGTAGTGGTAACCGCAGCAGACGGAACGACGACCAGGACCTATACGATCAGCTTTAGTGTGGCCGCCAATACGGATGCGAGTCTAAAGGATTTGAAGGTAGACGGAGAAACCATAGAGGGTTTTGCTCCTTCAATATTAACCTATAATATAGTACTGCCTTCGGGAACAACAACTGTTCCAACAGTGTCGGCAGCGGCAGCTGATCCAAATGCGGAAGTAGAAATAACCCAGGCGGATAGCTTACCGGGTATGGCAACCGTGGTGATAACCGCAGCAGACGGAACTACGAAGAAGACATATAAGATAACCTTTAGTGTGGCGAAAAATAATGATGCCAGTCTGAGTGACTTGAGTGTAGATGGTGAAACTGTAGCAGGCTTTGATTCTTCGATTTATGAGTATGAAGTGATCTTGCCATACGGAACAGTAGAAGTGCCCAAGGTCACAGCAACATCAAAAGATGAAAATGCCAGTGTAAGTATAACCCATCCGGAAGAGTTACCTGGGACAGCGGAAATAGAGGTAACAGCGGAAGATGGAACAACCAGAACATATACCATTAATTTCATACGTGACGTTGGTCCCGATGAACCGCCGACATTTATCCAAGGATATCCCAAGACTGGAACATTCAGTTCGTCAGGGGCAGAGATTATCGTAAAAATAAATGAAAATGGTTATGCCTACTTCGTATGTCTGCCTGCTGAGGCGTCAGTTCCATCGTCTGCGCAGGTGAAAGCAGGAAAGGATGCCGAAGGTAGAACTTTGGATCAAAATCTGAAAGGCAGTATTCAGCTTACCGCTGGCTTGGAAAACAGCATTGTTGTTAGTGGATTGATTAGTAATACTGATTATGATATTTATATTGTTGCCGCTGATACTGGGCAAAACTTGCAAGCAGCACCGGTAAAGATTAGGGTAAAAACCCTGGTTGATGACGGGCAGAAAGAATTAAGCTTTGATGAACCAAATTATCTGTTATTTGTTGATGAGACGCAAAAGGTTATAGTAACCTTAGAGTACCCGGATGGAAGGAAATATGATGTGACGGAATGGGCAAACTATCAATCAGAAAATCCCGGTATTGTTTCCATTGTTGACACTGGCTTGATTAAAGGCATTGCCATGGGTGAGTCTGTTATTACTGCAACTTACGGGGGATTATCAGTAAGTGCCAATGTAGAAGTGATTGAAGGTTGCTTTATTGCAACTGCTGCCTATGGCAGTTACCTGGATGCCCATGTGCAGGTGTTGAGAGATTTTAGGGACAATGTGCTTCTTAAAACTTCCTGGGGTAAGGCTTTTGTAGCCTGGTACTATCGGAATAGCCCGCCCATTGCGGCCTTCATCGCAAAAAATGACTCATTGAGATTTACGGTCAGGGCTGCTCTTACTCCGGTGGTATTTGTGATCAAATATCCTATAAATAGCAGTGTCATTCTGCTCTTGGTGATGATTCTGATTTCCTTTATCATGCGGCGCAGGATCAATAATAATTATAGCCAGCATATCCGTTAAATAAAAATCAAAACAAAAACAGCTTGTAAGATTCATTACAAGCTGTTTTTTAGTCTATAAGAAAGCATAACTTCCTATAAAAAAGCAATAACTTCTTTCTGAAGTAAGCGCTCAGTATTTGTCAATGGCCATTAACAGTACCATTATTCGGTTCTGGAATGGTATGACCAAGGGAAAATGGGATTAGGAATCGCATAAGATAAAAATGAAAGCTACTTTATTAAAGGTAGCAATTTTTTCACTAAACTAATTCATCATACTTTTGCAGTTCCGGTGGGCCATCTAATAAATCATCGAATTTATCAGCAAAAGCATTGAAGTAAGATGATGCTGAATGAAAATCTAATGCCGACTGATCAGAATACTTTTCAACAAATAGGATTTCTGCGGGGTTATCCTGTGATACATGAGGGATATACATCAAACAATCTTGTTCCTTTTCCCTTACTTCATTAGCTATTTTTATACATTCCTCAATCAAAGCTTTTTCCTTTCCGGGCTTTGCTTTCATTTTAGCAATTAAGGTAACCAATGAATAAATCCCCCTTTCTTTACTTTAAATTAATCTGGTTTTTATCAAGCTTTCCATTAATAACCATAATATACCACAAATCGGGTAGCAGAATTTGTCTAACTATAGTGTCTTAATAAATAAGTTGTTATATAAATTGTCTTACCAGAAAAAAACTTTTCCCGCCCGTTTTTTCCCCACCATTTTGATACGGATAACGGTTTTGAGAGGGATATTGGTATAAGTAGAAGCAGCTTTTCCCAGTTAAAACGGCTTAGACGCTACTCAAAAATTTTAAAAAGCAGCCGGTTAGGGCTGCTTTTTAGTTACCGCTTCTCTCTCTAATCAAGGGGGATATCAATAGTTTTATGATAGTTTTTCTCGTATGTTATGCGCTGTATATTCAATTTTAGCATACTGCCTGAGCCTGGAAAGTGCAGTATTCTTGTATGGAGAATGGTTCCGTCCGGTTTTTTCTCATATTGATCCGATGTAGTTTCTATGAGATCTGCTTTTTCATTATCTATGATTAGATCTACCTGGGTGAGGACAACACTTTCTTCAGTGGTAATTTTGATAAATGTGTCTTCATTTTTATGAAACACTTCATTAATAACTATTTTTTGGCCCAGGATTTCGAGGCTTTTTTCCTCATCATTAATATTTAACTCTACTTCTTCATAGACATCATGGTCGGCAGCAAAACTCGCCAGTTGAAGCTGTAACTCTTTTAAATCCTTGGGCAAAGCATCAAATTCCTGGTGGAAGATGATTCCTTTCATGTCGGTACTCATGCCGCTGCTTTGCTGGGGAACTTCTTTGCCGTTGGCGATAAGTTTGAGGTCTATATGATTAGGTCTCATGCGTTCGCCTTTCATTTCATCCCGGGCTAATTCCCAGATACTTTGGATCTGCCCTTTAATCACTGTTGTGGTGGGGGAGGCAGTAATAGAATCAAAGCGAATTTTATTTCCGTCAACCTCCAGTACTTTGTTAAGTGATTTTTTGATGGTATGTCCCATGGCTTTAGTCCAATCCAAGGTAAAAGGGATTTCCCCAATTTCCCTTTGGGTATCTTCTTCCAGGGAAAAAGAAAGTTTTAGCTTCTTTTCAAAGAAAAGGGGAGTTTGAAATTGAAGCATGTTTTTCATTTCAGTTTTTTCCTCATTCATGTTTCCCTGGCCGCTGTACATTTGGTATTCCTTAAATAATCCTTTCAGTGACATGGAGTGGTGTAGATATAACTCATCCACCGTACCTTTCGGGTCTTTAATTGTATAGAAAACCAGCATTTGATTGTCATCCAGCATGATACCGTCCAGGGTGACACTAACACCGTTTTTAAAGGTATAGCTTTTGCCGATTGTCTGCCCGCTGCCTAATTCATTGAGTTCCCTTAGGGTACCAGACATCACTTGATCATATCCCAACAATTTTTTTCCGTAATAGGCGAGGGTGTCTATTTGTGAACTAAAAATAAATAATGCAATAATAAGTACTGCCACCTTGGGTAACCACGTTATCCCGGCCCTTTTTCTTCTTGGGGAGTGTTCGAGGGCTTGGCGCAGTCGCTCTTCCATTTCCTCAGGGGGTTCGATCCGGTTAAATTTTTCTCCCTGTCTTTTAAGCATGTTTTCAATTTCCGCCAAAATCTTCACCTCCCAGAATAACTTTGAGTTTTGCAAGGCCTGTATAAATACGGGATTTAACGGTACCCACCGGTATTTTCAAGACTTCGGCGATAGTTTGATACTCCCAATCCAGGAAAAAACGTAGTTTCAAAACCTCTTGATGTTTCCGGCTCAACTTTGAAAGAGCTGAGTCAAGCATAATTTCCTCCTCTTTTTCATGAAACTCTCCTTCATAGGATATTTCAGGTAACCGTTCAAAGGGGATTCTCTTATTTTTATTTCGTAAAATTTTTTTACAACAGTTAACCAGTATGGTCCGGCTCCAAGTGTCAAAGCGTGCTTCGTTCTTTAACTCAGATATTTTCTCATATAAAATAACAATCATATCTGCCAAAGCATCCAAAGCATCAGCTTGATTTTTGGTATAAGCATAGGCTAGACGAAAATAATCTTGTTTTTCATCCATTATTAACCGGACGAGTGCATCTTTGTTGCCTTTTTTTGCTTCCTTCACCAGAGTTACATCCACGTGAGCACCTCACTCTCAAGAATAAGAGTAATCAGAGGAGTAAAAAGTTCATTTTTATATTAAAAAATTTAGATTAAAATATCGGGCAGGATCTAAACCATTCAGAGTTAATTGAATGATTATGACAAGTTCGTGATAATAATAGTTGTTTCCTTGTGTCATAAGAGAAAGGTTGTTAACTAAGATATTAACACAAAAAAAGACAGTCATTCATCAGGTAATTTCATGGCTGTAAAGACAGCATCCTCATAAACAACAGCGAAAATATTAAGGATATGTGCAATTAAACCAGAAAGAAGCACGGTTCTCTGATTCATTTTTCAACACCCCCATGGTATAATTTAACAAACGATTGGTTGAATTTTACGGAGGGAAAAGATATGAGCATAAAGAAAAGGCGCCGCCGAATTATGGTCTTTTTTGCATTTATGCTGATGGTCGCTATTCTCGGAACAGCGGTGGCGTGCAAAGGGCAAAAGGCCTCGGACGAGCCGGAGCCGATTGACACGTCTGTGCAGCAAGCAATGGACATGGAAACGCTGCGCGGTATATACTTTGATTTTGCTATCAAGCACCGTTTCGACTATGTTCCTTTCTTTGAAGAAGGCAAAGCACCGGAAGAAAGCCCCGAGTATCTTTTTTACGCATTTGCCATAAATCTTGACAATTGGGGTGAGGATAAAGGCATTATGACCCGCGCTTATGTGGATGAGGTGATTCATGACCACTTTGAGGTGGGGGAGATCACCCACAAAGCTATGCATAAGGGCTGGGACTATGATGGGGAAAAGTATATTGCCGTTCCCCAAGGGATAAATGAAGAACCTATCTATGTGCTGAAGAGTTTTGACAGTTTTCCCAACAATGGCCGCACCGTTTACGACCTCACCATGGACTACTGCGTGGCAGAGGGTTATGAGGAGATGCAAAGCATTCGTGCTGCCATCGTCGCAGACGATTTGGGGGCGCTAACGGTGATGGAGACAGAGTCTTTCCGTTTTTATCTGGATGAAACGACTGAGGAACCGGTATTCCTTTCCCATACCCGTGCCGACGGGGATACGTTTACACTGCCGGAAACACCAGGGGTTCGCTATTACACCTATTTTGCCGATCATGCCAGGCAGATCAATCCTCTCTTTGTCTTCCCGGGGGATGATGAAAGCATCACGGATGATTTTTTGATGATTTTTGCCATCCAAAATCTGCCGAATTTTGACACCAAAAACGGCTGCGACAAGCAAGAAATAGATCGGATATTAGAAAAATATTTTGGCCGCACCGTTAAAAATTACCGGACCTCCGTGTCGGAGGTGCTGCTGACAGGGAAGGTGCGTCCGAAGGGATTCAGCTTCCACGGTGCAAACCGGCTTGTACTCCAAAGGCTTGTGCCGGAAAAAGACGGCAGTTTTTCCGGAACTTTTGATGTCTACCATATTCCTGAGCTGACGGAAAATATCGCGCAAATTGACGAGGCGCTGAAGTTGGGGAACACTGAAGAATACCAGGAGTATTTTGCCGAAAGCGTGACGATCAAATTTAGTGAAATCCCGGATGATGATGAGCCGCAGGGCTTTTTCATCCGTTTTCAGAGCATCAAACCTGACAAGCCGGAAGATTGGTCTTTAGGGACCTATGATGGGCCGGTCTACGTAATTGTGGACGGCAGTTTTGTGGGAAGTTGTGTAAACGGTACGTGGCAAAGCCTGGTAGATCCCAAAGATCCCTATGAGCTGGCAAAGTATTACAGATATCTCATAAAGGATATTGTAGGCCGCGGCTACAACACCTATGCCCACGACAGGGAGATTGGCTTTGCGTCGGAGGTTGTTCTCTACACCGGTGTTGGCCTCGGCGGATTTGAGGATGGCGACAAAACCGAGCTGTTTCGTCCCTTTGCCAAAAGTGTCTCCGATGGAGTATGTGTATTGCCCTTGCCGGTACAGCTTACTGGGAGTGAGTTTGATACCTTGGAGGTACCCACTTACG
>JBMNTN010000079.1:0-7416 GCA_050945755.1 Bacillota bacterium
AAAATTAAAAAGTATATTAAAGAGTCTAATGAAAAGGAATATAATTCCTCCGTGAATTATTCTAACCCACCGATGAATTAATGCTTTTGCAAGGTCACTTGGCAAATAAAAAAATATGGAAAAAAAGGTACCCATATTTGAATTATAGGTCTATTTTGAAGAATAGAAATGAGCCGTTAACAAGGTTTTTTAGACTTTGCATGTTTGGCACAAAAATTGCAACTCTTTTAATAGAAAGAAGATAAATATACTTAGTGGAATCCTTTAAAACTACATAAAAAAACAACTATACAATTGTGTTACTTGCGATCGTCTTAATACAAAGACGGAAGGAGTGGGTAATCAGCCAGTAGAAGGGCTAATTCCTAAATTGGTTGTTAATAGGATGGTTATTGAAAAGCCTGGATGTTTTCATTTGATCAGGGGGTGATAAGTATAGAATAAGAAAGATGAAGAATGCTAGCCGGTAAAAGGACCTATTAACAGTTTGTCTCTTTACTGACAGCAGCAAGGGTGATTGTTCCAAGGAAGCAGATCTTCTAGCTTGGCATTTAATCATTACAAAGGGATGTATGTTTGCCGGTATACGATTGCTTACTATTGGTGTCCCATCCTTAATTAAGATTACGGTAAAGAACACTTGTAATTTTTTGAGCTTTTTGTTTGAAATTAAATAAGTCGGGAGGCGTATAAAAATGAAAAAAGGGTCTATTATTTTTCTCACAATTTGCATGCTGGTTTTCTGTGCGGTAGGTTTTTCCGGGTGTGGTAATGATGCAGACCAGACAGCAGACCAAACTGGTGGAAAAACTGAAGTGCTGAAAGTCGGGACATCCTTTACGCCCATTGATGGGAAACATGTTATATACCAGATAATGGAGTTTTTAGAAGAAGAGGTTGAGAAGGAAACCAACGGAAAATTTGATCTTGAATTACACCATAGTGGGCAACTTGGCCAAGAGCGTGACTTTATTGAAGGAATTTCCATGGGGACATATAAATTTGGGACTGCTTGTTCTGTTTTTGGTAATCTTTCAGATGCGTACAATGTATTTGATATGCCCTATTTGTTCAAGGATTTCGATCATTTCGCAAGGGTCTGCCGGAGCGATATTGCCAAAGACCTTGGGAAAACCCTGGAAAAAGAAAATATCGTAGTTTTAGGAACCGGACTTTCCGGGGGGAAGTATCATGTTAGTAATTCTGTTAGACCAATAAAAACAGTTGCGGATATGAAAGGCCTTAAAATTCGCACAATGGAGTCTCCTCTTATTCTGGAAACGATGAACGCACTGGGTGCAAGTGCTATTCCAATGGCTTGGAGTGATGTTTATACAGGTTGTCAGCAAGGAACCATTGATGGTGTGTGTACCGTTAACCCAGGATTTTTAAGTATCAAGCTTCATGAAGTGCAGGATTACCTATCACAGCTTGGTATAACCTACAGTCCTCAACTTGTGATTGCAAATAAACAATGGTGGGATGGACTGTCTGAAGAGGATCGGACGGCAATTCAAACGGCGGTTGATAGAGCAATGGAACGTCATTATGAGGATATGAAGGTGCAAGAAGATCAGATGAAGCAGAATCTCATAGATACCGGATTGATTGAAGTTCTTGATCAAGAGGATATTGACATTGAAGGTTTCCGCAAGGCCGTTGAACCTCTATATGAAAAATATGCAGATCAATATGGAGAATGGATTGACCGAATCAAAGCATTAGAGGAGGTTTAGGCTTAATGCTTAAGAGAATAGCGGAAATATCGACAAAAGCCTATAGCCATACACTGGTAATTGCTTCTGCGATATTAGTTATACTCGCTGTCTATCAGGTAGCAGCACGGTACTTCTTAGGTTTAGGCATCACATGGACCGAGGAAATTATGCGGTTTATATATGTTGCGATAATTATGATTTGTATTGGTACTTTAACAAAAAGTGAAGGTTTTGCTACAATTAGGGTTTTTGCTGATTTTATTGATAGTAAAAGTAAAATTGGGAGTATAATCTTGAAATTATTTAGGCACTTGATACAGATTACTTTCTATATTCTGCTGACTTATTATGGGACAAAACTTTGTTTACAAGCGACGACTAAACTATCCACTGTTACAAGAATTCCATTTTTTATTGTTTATCTTCCTATACCACTAGGAGCTTTTATGGGTGTTGTCAATTCGATTCAGCACCTAATAGAAGACATATTGTTGCATTTGAACAAGAAGGGAGCGTCTACGAATGGCTATTGAAGCTATAGCTGTTTTTGCCGGCCTTTGTACTTTATTAATACTCGGCGTTCCTATTGCAGTTAGTTTAGGAATGACAGCGATTTTGACATTAGCATTAGTTGGTAATCAAGCTGCACTACTTGCGTTTCCACAAAAGCTGTTTGTTGGAGCGGATTCATTTCCGCTCCTGGCCATTATATTTTTTATGATAGCAGGGGAGTTAATGTTGCAGGGCGGCATTTCCAAACGGCTGATTACGATGGCCAAATGCTTTTTGTATGGCTTACGCGGTAGTTTAGCTCTTATTACTTTTGTAGCCAGCGCATTTTTTGGCGCTCTCTCCGGTTCAGGTATGGCAACTACGGCGGCGATTGGTAAAATAATGTATCCTGAAATGAAAAGGGACGGAACATATGAAGAAGGTTTCGCCCTAAGCATATCAGCGGTAGGGGGGACGCTTGGCCCAATGATTCCCCCGTCAATTGCCCTGGTGGTTTATGGAAGTTTGACCAATACTTCTATTGGAGATTTATTTATTGCTACTATTGTTCCTGCATTACTGACTTGTGCAATGTTTTGTTTGACAGGGTATTTCATTATTAAAAAAAGAGAAATGGCAACCAATCTTGTTAAGCCTGATAAGGGTATAATTGCAGCGTTTTTAGATGGAATCTGGGCTCTGATTACACCGTTAATCATTTTGGGAGGGATTTACAGCGGTATCTTTTCTCCCACTGAAGCTGCAGCTGTTTCCTGTGCATATGCATTAATTATCGGGGTGTTTGTCTATAAAGAATTAAATTGGCAGACATTATACAAAGCATTAAAGGATGCGGCGATCGGCACTTCGGCAATTATGTTCCTTATTTGTTGTGCTACTTATTTTGGGTGGGTAATTACTTTAGAAGGCATTCCCCAATTTATCACTGGAGCCGCAATGAATGTGGTTAACGATAAGATCGTTTTCCTTATGATAGTTAACGTGGTATTTTTAATAGCCGGTATGTTTGTTGACATATTTACCGTGATGTTGTTAACTATACCACTGATTCTTCCTATTGCTACACATTTAGGTATTGATCTCGTACACTTTGGTGTAGTGGCTAACATTAACCTAGGTCTTGGCTTGATTACTCCTCCCTTCGGTGCATGCCTTTTTGTAGCAAGTAGTATTGACCGGAGCGTGACTCTTGAAACTATATATAAAGGAGTAATTCCATTTGTGATCGCAGCCTTTATCGGTGTATTAATTATTTCCTATGTTCCGGCGTTGTCGTTATGGTTTAAATAAAATATATCGAGGGGAGGTAGTTTTTGACAGTTAGTTATTGAGGGAAAACGGTATGGTTTATTGTTGCTATGAAAGATGTATTTAAGGACGCTTACTATGAATTAATTATTGGAGGTGTATTGAATGTATTCTTTTCCTTCTGATGAGTGGATGAACCAATTATGTAAATTATGCAATCAGGACAAAATGTTTGGGGAATTAAGCCAGTGGTTTCACGGGGGAATTTGTTTAAATGTTGGAGATAAAAGTTATGATTTTTCATATAGTAATGGGCTGTTGTCTGTAGGACCATCCGACGAAGGCCAAAAAATCATTATCAGTGGGCCGACCGAAGTCTGGGACAATATTAGAAAAGGTCAACCAGGAGGAATCCATCGGGCTTTCCGACATCAGACATTAAAATTCTCGGGAGATATGGTAGAAGTGATGCGTAACTGGAAAGTAATTTGGAGACTGGGCGAAGTAATGAAGTGTGTAGATAAATAATTAGTCTATAGTTTTTCTGCTGATTGAAAATTAATTATCCTGATTTATTATCCCGACTGATTTAAATGCGGTCAAACCAATTTTTTGATTAGAAAAGGGGTGCTTATGTATGTCTTATTGTACAGTGCGAGGCATTAGAATATATTACGAAATGGAAGGCCAGGGAGACCCTGTAATACT
The DNA here is from genome assembly GCA_050945755.1 of Bacillota bacterium. GTDB lineage: Bacteria > Bacillota > Dehalobacteriia > Dehalobacteriales > Dehalobacteriaceae > JAQVXR01. The sequence continues at coordinate 4,188 of JBMNTN010000079.1, forward strand.
GCTTCATGGTGCTTGCCAAGATACTTTGTCATGGCGTTTTAACATTAAACCATTAGCTGAGAAGTTTCAAGTTTATGCCATAGATCTACCCGGCCATGGCAAGTCCGCTTTGCTGCCGGAAGGACCTGTAGACAATTTGGAAGCTTATGCAGACTTTGTAATTGATTTCATTGATACGCTGCAAATTAAAAACCCGATAATTGTTGGACATTCTATGTCCGGCGGGATTGGTATGTATATTGCATTGAAACGCCCGGAAAATACCCGGCTTGTTGTTCCGGTAGATGGTGCTGCATTTACTAACGGAACATACGGTGCGGAACTCTTTAGTAATGTTGCTATCAATACTCCTGATTGGATGGAAATCAATTTCCGCACGATTTGCTCCAAGAATACGTCACCTGAACGGGTAAATGAGATTGCTTTTGATGTTCAGCGTTGCGCTCCCAAAGTAGCATATAATGATATTTATGCTTATGGTAATTTTAGTTTGAGGGATCGAGTTGCTGATTTGCAGGTACCTATATTCTTTATCCATGGTGAGGATGATTGGTCAATCACGCCAGAAATGGCGCGCGAAACCCAGAAGATGCTCAAATGTCGGTCCGAGTTCAGACTGTTAGCAGGAAATGGCCATTTCCCTCATACGGAAAATCCGGATTCATTTAATAAAGCCTTTTTAGAACTGATGGAATTACTGTAAAAGTATTTTTGAGAATTTAAATAAGGAGAATGTGGATATGACATCATCACATTTTGGATATCATGGCAAAATATTAAGAGTAAATCTAAGCAACGGAAGCATAACAGAAGAGGTTGTTGATATATCCACATTACAGCAATGTCTTGGTGGAACAGGGCTTGGAGCCAAATATCTTTTTGAGGAAGTAAAACCAGATGTAAAATGGAATTCCTCAGATAATAGGATTATCGCCTTTACGGGCCCCCTTGCAGGGGGCCCGACACCGGGCTCCGGTACTATATCTTTTGTCACCAGGGGACCCATGACTAATATGGCGGGTAGCGCTCAGGCGAACGGTTTTTTTAGCGCATATTTAAAAAGCAATGGTTTTGACGGGTTAATTATTTATGGCACTTCTCCGGATTGGGTTTACCTGGCGATTGAGGCAGGGCGGGCTGAGTTAAGAGATGCACGCTTCCTTCAAAAAAAAGATACCTGGGAAACAGAAGATATTCTTTCTGAACAATTTAAATCAAAAAAGGCCAGTGTGTATAGTATTGGGGTAGCCGGAGAAAATTTGGTCAAGTTTGCCGCTTTAGCCGGGGACAAAGGGCATGTGGTGGCCCACAATGGAATTGGGGCTGTATTCGGTGCTAAGAAGTTAAAAGGGATAGCGGTTGTTAAGGATAAATTGCTTCCTCCCTTCTATGACCGGAAGGCTCTGGTTGAATTAAGCAGAGCACAGTTTAAATACAGCAAGGAAGTATATGGTGGAGCCCGTGCCAAATGGGGTACGGCAGCTCATGTAGCTGCTTTATACAAATCAGGACAGCTGCCCATCAAAAATCTTTCCACATCAGTCTGGCCTCATTATGAAAAGTTTACCGGGCAATATATCAGGGCTCATTTTGAACACAAGCCTAAACCATGCTGGGCATGTTCACTGCATTGTAAATATATGAAAGTGACTGAGGGCCCGTATGCCGGTTTTGAAGCTGAAGAGCCAGAATATGAGAACTTGGCAGGTTTTGGTCCGCTTGTGGGCAATACAGACCCTGGAGCTACGGTCGTATTGAGTAATATAGCTGACCGTTTGGGCGTGGATATTAATGAATGCAGCTGGGTATTATCATGGGTTATGGAATGTTTTGAAAAAGGAATATTAACCAAAAGAGATTTGGATGGATTGGACGCTTCTTGGGGTAATGTTGATACAATAATTACTTTGATGAATAAGATTGCCGACCGGGAAGGTATTGGCGATTTGCTGGCTGAAGGAGTTAAGAATGCCAGCCATGTGATAGGAAAAGGATCGGAAGAAATCGGAGTTTTTACCTTAAAGGGTGCGTCACCTCGCTGCCATGACCACCGGGCACGATGGGAAGAACTCTTGGATACTTGTTTAGGAAATACCGGTACCATAGAGTCATCGGGTGGAACGATTGATGTCACCCAGCACGGTTTGGAACCTCTAAAAAATAGGTTTTCTCCGGAAGAAGTAGCGGTATTAAACGCTAGGGTTAACGGACGGCGAGTGTTTGAAGATTGTGTTCCGATTTGCAGGTTTTGCTCGGAGAATTTTAGCTTGTTGGTGCAGATGATTAATGCAGCCACGGGATGGAGCCTATCAGAAGATGATGCCATGAAAATCGGTAAGAGAACGGTAAATAGGCTTCGGGTGATAAATCTTCTATATGGGGTTACTCCCGAAATAGAAATGCCGTCGCCACGGTATGGTTCCGCACCTGTGGACGGACCGGCCAAAGGCATGAGGATTCTAGATGTCTTTGCGCAAATGCGCTCACGGTATTGGCGTGAAATGGGCTGGGATGAAAAAGAGGGTAAACCTTTGCCTGAAACCTTAAATTATTTTGGCTTGGCTGATATGATCCCATATATTTGGTAAAATTATAAGGAAGGTTTAACAAGAATATTTTAAAGCAGAGATCATAACAAAAATAAATCACAAACCGAGGGGGGAATCAATTATTCCACAAGTTATTATTGAAATTACGTCTTCACTAGCTTATGAAATATTTAAAACTAATTCTGAACTGGTGCAAATTACGTTAGAAATAGAGAAAAACGAAAAAATTGGTTCCCTTTTTAAACGATTAATTAGAGAAAACCACAAAATAATTGATTTATTAGTTGATAAGAATAGTGGTATTGTAAAATCAACAGTTTATTTATTAATAAATGGGAAAGTATTTGAAGCATGTGGGTGCTATGATGCTGTTTTAAACGACGGAGATACAATAACATTTCTACCGGCTTATCCTGGAGGCTAGTAAGGAATCCTGGAGACAATTCTTTCCAATTGTAGCTCTCATGACAAATAGAGAGTTGTCTTTACCTCTTTACTGTCCCATATTGACCAGATATATATCCCTTCCCTTTGTTGGTTGAGGTAAGCTGTAAATATGTCCTGAAAAACTGAATTTAATAACGGCATGCCAGTAAGGGTGGTTGTCCGACCCGTCAATCAAACCGAATCAGTCAGGATGCTGCTCAGAAGCTTCTGAGAGAAATGCTGATCTATACTGC
>JBMNTN010000080.1:0-7319 GCA_050945755.1 Bacillota bacterium
ACAATGTTGATAATGCCAAACTGGCTAAGGAAGGAATGCTTTAACATAATGAACGCGGAAGATAAATTTGATTTATTAAAAATGATTTTAAGAAAAATGGAAGCAACAGCAATTGCTTTTTCCGGGGGAGTGGATAGTTCTTTCCTTCTGTATACTGCCTGTGAGATTCTTGGGAATAATATTACTGCCGTAATTTTTTCTTCCCAGGTTATTCCTCAAAGAGAACTAAATAATGCGAGGAGTTTTGCCCGAAGCCTGGGAGTGAATTTGCATGAATTATCTTTTGACATTGAATCCCTTGATTTCTTTCATAATAATCCCGTCAACCGCTGCTATTATTGTAAAAAACATCTCTTTACCAAGTTAAAAGAATTTGCCCTGAAACAAAGTTTGCCATGGGTGGCAGACGGAACTAATTGGGATGATCTTAACGATTTTCGACCGGGATGCAAAGCTCTGGAAGAATTAAAAATAAGAAGTCCTTTACAAGAAGCAGGTCTGAAAAAGGAAGAAATTCGATTTCTTTCTAAAAGAATGGGTCTTTCTACCTGGGACAAACCGGCAGTACCCTGTTTAGCAACCCGTATTCCCTACGGACAACCGATAACTTTAAAAAAACTAAATGAAATTGAACAGGCGGAAGATTATTTGCACATTTTAGGATTTAAAAACATCCGGGTAAGGCATGACAATCATACAGCCCGTATTGAGCTTCCAACAGACTATTTTGAGGATGTCCTAAATTACCGAGAAAAAATTGTTGACAAGTTTAAATCCCTTCGATTTACTTATATTACCCTTGACTTGGAGGGTTTTCGCAGTGGTAGCTTGAACGAAAGGAAGAACTTAAATGGATAAGGACAAATTACGTTCCCTGCTTGAAGATTTAAAATCCGGTACAATCGATGTGGATAAGGCGATGGAAGAATTGAAGATTCTCCCTTATGAAGATCTCGGCTTTGCCAAAATTGATCACCACCGTTGTTTACGCAATGGTTTTCCTGAAGTGATCTTCAGTCAAGGGAAAACTAAAGAACAAGTCAAAACAATTATGGAAAAACTCGTTGCACAAAACCATCACGTTTTAGCAACACGCGCCGAGAAAGACGTCTTTATAGAGGTGCAAAAAGCAATTCCTCAGGCCATATATCATGCAACAGCAAGGATAATTGAATATCAGGCGGAACCGATTAGTAAATCTGGTAATATCTTAGTTGTTTCCGCTGGCACTGCGGATCTTCCGGTAGCGGAGGAAGCAGCAATTACCGCTGCTGCCATGGGGCATTTTGTAGAGAGGCTTTATGATGTTGGCGTCGCCGGTATTCACCGCTTAATAGACAAACAGAATCTATTTCTTTCTACCCAGGTAATTATTGTCGTTGCCGGAATGGAAGGTGCTTTGGCAAGCGTTGTAGCAGGTTTAGTTGATAAGCCGGTAGTGGCAGTCCCCACCAGCACCGGCTACGGAGCAAGTTTTCACGGACTGGCTGCGCTTCTTGCCATGCTGAACAGTTGCGCTGCCGGAATTGGTGTTGTCAATATTGACAATGGATTTGGTGCAGCAGCGCTCGCCAGCAAGATTATACAGAGCAAGGAGTTGACATAATGAAAACGGCTTATTTCGACTGTGCTTCGGGAATTAGCGGCGACATGTGTCTTGGTGCACTGGTTCATGCCGGAGCAAGTTTCCCAGAACTGGTCAGCCAGCTTTCCCTACTGCCGGTAAAAGGATATAGAATTTTTTCCGGCCCTGTCTTTAAAAACAACATTAAAGCAACAGGAATTTATGTTGATTCGGGAGAAAGCCATGTTCATCGCCGTTTAAAGGACATTATACATATTATTAACAGTTCAGCCCTCCCCGCTTCTGTAAAAGAAAAATCTGCGGAGATCTTTTATCGTTTGGCAGAAGCAGAGGGAACAGTTCATGGCATTTCGCCAGAGCAAGTCCACTTTCATGAAGTAGGGGCTGTAGACGCTATTATTGATATTGTGGGAACTGTGATCTGCCTTTCCCTGCTTGGCATAGAAAAAGTTTCTGCTTCACCCCTGCCGATGGGACATGGCTTTGTGCAATGCGCTCATGGACGGATTCCCATACCGGCACCGGCGACTCAAGCTTTGTTGAAAGAAATTCCTGTTTACGGCGTGGATATTGAGGGCGAACTTGTTACGCCTACCGGGGCAAGCATTATCACAACATTAGCCGATTCTTTCGGCCCTCATCCTGCCATGAAAGTAAATTCCGTAGGACTGGGTGCAGGAAGCTGCGATTACGGAATTCCAAATATCCTTAGGGTTTCTATTGGCACCGTCAATTCCCTCGCTGCATCAGAACCAATTGAAGTCCTTGAGACTACTACAGATGATATGAACCCGGAGTTTTTTACTTACCTCTGGGACCAGGTCTTTGCCGAGGGAGCATTGGAGATGTTTTTTACCCCGATTCAAATGAAAAAGGGCCGGCCGGGAACGCTTCTTACCATTTTATGTTTAGCTTCAAACAAAAACAAAATTCTATCTGTCTTATTCCGGGAAACCAGCACCCTTGGAGTAAGAATTCGCAAAGAAGACCGCATCTATTGCCAAAGAAAAATATTACCTGTAACCACCCGATTTGGTGAAGTAAAGGTTAAAATTGGCACCTTTGAAGACACGCCAAATATTGCGCCCGAATTTGAAGACTGCCAAATGCTTGCATTAAAACATAAAGTACCACTAAAAACAATTTACCAAGAAGCATTATGCGAAACAAGAACAATGTTAAGTAAAAAATAATTTGAATCAATGGCAAGGAGCTAGTATGAAAATAAATACAATCCTTTTTGATCTGGACGGTACTATTACCGATTCTCTTCCTCTCATCCGACACACATATTTTTCTGTTTTTCAAGAAATGGGCATTCCCTGGGGAGACGACGATGTAATGAAACTTATCGGACTACCCTTAAGGGAAATAGGCCAAATTATGGCCGGGGCAGGCAAAGAAGATGAGTTTTTTAATACTTACCAAAAACATTATAGAAACAATCATGACAAAGTAATGAGCCTGTTTCCCGGAACTCAAGAGATTCTTAATGAATTGCGAGAAGGCGGATATGTCCTAGGGATTGTGACATCAAAAAGCCGTTACGGATCAGATATGACTTTATCTTTGTTAGATATTAGTGATTTCTTTGATGTTGTAATTACCGCTGACGACTGCGAAAAGCACAAACCAAACCCCGACCCGGTACTGGTTGCCCTCAAAAAGCTTCGTAAAGCGAACAAGCAAACGGTATATATCGGAGACAGTCCTTTTGATATTGAGGCGGGAAACCGTGCCGGTGTAACCACCATTGCTGTTACCTGGGGTATGGCAGATAAAGCGGAGCTTCTTAAGCACGCACCTAATGTCATAATCAACTCCTGGGGTGAGTTAACAGAATGGCTGGCAATACAAAACAAATAGCGGGGGTTTTCCCCAAGACACTTATCCCCAAAACCTAAGGAGGTGATTAACATCAAAAAGGAAAAATCAACGCAAGTAGCTTTCATCCTTACAGCTTTAGCCGCTCTAGCAACTCTTTTTAGTGTCGCAACTAATTTTTTAATACCCATGTATTTAATGTCTAAGTATCAGACAGATGTACGGAGAGCAAGCTCAATCGGAATTATCGGCGGTGCAGATGGTCCAACGGCAATTTATATAACTGGCGGGTTTCATTCATACTTATTTACTATTATTTTTGGATTATTAACGATAATTGGAATTATACATATCATCAAGAAAATAAATAAACAAAAGACTAATTGAAATATTATGCCTTAGATTTTATCCTTGATAAAACCAAATTACCTAGCTGATATACAACGTATAATTATGCGTCAGAGAATCCACCTGCTTAAAGCAACCACCCGATAAAAAATGTAATAAAGAGACTATATTTATTTTGCTGTTTTAAAATTTCAAATTAAGATTTGTTATCATAGTTGTAAAAAGCACTGCATAAATCAGTGCCGGCAGTAGGTTCCCCACTCTAATCCGAATAATCTCCAGCATATTCAGGCCGATGGCCAGAATCAGCAGTCCGCCGGTTGCTTTCATTTCCGTGATTGCCTCTTCAATAATGTATGGTTCAATCCACCCGGCAAGAATAGTTATGCTTCCTTGATAGAGAAAGAGGGGGAGAGCAGACAATGCCACCCCAATACCTAAGGTTGATGATAAGACAACTGAAGTAACACCGTCTATGAACGATTTAGCATAAAGAATGCTGTGTTCCCCGGTCAGGCCGCTCTGCAGGGACCCCATGATCGCCATGGCGCCTACACAATAGATCAGAGTTGCGGTGACAAAGCCTTTCGCCAATCCTGCTTGGCCAAGCCCTCCCTTTATAGACTTTTCTAAAGAAGCAGCAAATCGGTTTAAAAATTTTTCAATTCCGATAAGTTCCCCTGTAACCCCGCCAAGTACAATACTAACTAAAACAACAATAAGATGTTCTGTGGAAAAAGCCATCTGGAGTCCAATTAATATTACACACAATGATACTCCTTTTGTGACAGTATCACGAGTATCAGCATTAAGCAATTTGCCGCCTAAAACTCCAAGAATACTTCCACCGATAATTGCTAAAACATTTACAATTGTTCCCCACATATTTAAATCTCCAATTTATTTATAATCTCTTTTACTGCATCCAATCCCACATCTATTTCCTTTTCCGTGTTAAAAGCGCCAAAACTAAATCTGATTGTACCACTGTCTTTTGTACCGATAGTCCGATGAGTTAGAGGAGCACAGTGGAAACCGGAACGTGTGGCTATACTAAACATTTTATCCAGCATAAAGGAAATTTCACCCGGGTCACAGTTTCTAATATTACAGGACACCACAGGTGCTCGGAAAGCATCTGCTTTCGGACCATATACCACCACTTGTTCTACTTCGGCTAAACCTTGGAGAAACTTCTTAGTTAAATTCCACTCATGTTCTCTTATTTTTTTTATCCCTTTGTTTTTTAGAAACTCAATCCCCGCTCTAAGACCTGCTATTCCCAGAGTATTAATGGTACCGCTTTCAAATCTGTCCGGCAAGGTGTCCGGCTGTTCCCAAGAATTAGACTTACTTCCCGTCCCTCCTTCTTTTAAAGGGCGCAAATTTATTCCTTCCCCAATATAAAGGCCGCCAATTCCCGTTGGACCATAAAGCCCTTTATGCCCAGGAAAAGCCAATAAGTCAATTCCTTGTTTTTCTACATCAATATCGAGAAAACCCGCCGATTGAGCAGCATCTACAAGTACTTTAATATTTTTGGGGCGTACAATTTGAGCAAAATTTTCAATTGGAAGTATTGTCCCGGTAACATTGGAAACATGGGATACAGCAAGAAGGGTGGTTTCATTGCGCATAGCACGAGCAATCATCTCCGGAAATACCGTCCCATCCGGTTCAGCTTGAACCATCGTGAGACTAACCCCTTGTTTTTCCAATGCCTTTAATGGCCGGTAAATCGCATTATGTTCTAAGCTGGTAAAAATCACATGGTCACCAGGATTAAGAAACCCTTTTAATGCTAAATTAATTGCCTCCGTGTCGTTTGCAGTAAAAATAATACGCTCCGGTTTTTTAATATTAAAAAGCGCCGCTAATTCCACTCGGGTTTCAAAAATCAGTCGAGAAGTTTTAAGCGCCATATCATAACTTCCCCTGCCTGGATTAGCTCCGTATTCGTCCAATGCCGATGCTATCGCTTTCTTAACTTCAATGGGTTTAGGCCAGGTTGTTGCCGCGTTATCAAAGTAAATCATTTTTTATCGCCTCCGTTGTTTCACGTGAAACATTCCTAAATTAGGTTTTACTATTTTGGATAAATCCAACCAAACTAAACTCGGAGGGTCATTCTCCTATCCACTCAAATTAAGCACCCAGGCTTTACTTGAACTTTGTCGCCTTGAAAACCATAGGATTTAATCCTAAAAGAGCCGGGAGACCCTGATCAAATAGCAGAGCAAAATTCCAGCCTCTCCGATCCTTGTTTTCCATCTGCCAAAGAACTCTGCAACTTAAATTATACTTTCTCTTGAAATACGGTTATTTTTACAAAATAAGCTTAAAAAAATGCCGTTACCTTTTTAACAAGCTAACTTTGAATACTTTGCGAGAGGCTACTGCATAAGCATTAGAAACTTTTTATCCCTCTTAAATTTAATTTAAGCTGCTAATCAAGAAGGTAACCACCAGAAAAAGCAGCTTATAATTTAAAATTAAAGCAAGCACTTACAAGTTTTATGAATTTTCGTTCAGCAAATCCTAAAAATTTTTTAGCATTTACTTTAAAAGTATTTGCAAGGACATTGAAGATTTCCGTTTTCATTTTATGTGGTGTCGTTCGAGCTCCCCAAATTGATACTAGAAATCACAATCACCAGCACAGCGGGTGGTTTGCTCTAGCCCTATAAGGGCATGGTACCCGGCTGAGCCTAAAGGCTCGCTGAAAGTTCCGCCCAACTGTACATTTTCTCAAACTAACCCAAAGGGGTTATTTTCGTTTTTTCTTTTCTACTGACTCACTCGTATACGGGTCTATATATTCTTTTAGTGACATCTGATCTGTCACTATATCCTCTTGTAGTTGCTTTCTGATATATTGTTCTATCGCTTTTTTATTGCGTCCCACTGTATCCACATCATACCCTCTGCACCAAAAATGCCTGTTGCCATATTTTTATTTCAAATTTGCATGCCGATCAAATATCAACATTGAGCTCTTACCTTTGAGGTAGCCCATGAAGCTTGACACGCTTATTTTTGGTGGTATTTAAACCAGCATGTTTATATGATCTGGGCAGGCATTAGCTTCTATTATTTCTACTTTCTTGTAATCACACAGTGTCCTTAATATTTTCCCTATATCTTCTTTAATCTTTCCATATATCAGCTGCCTTCTATATTTAGGGGAAAATACGATATGATATTTACAATTCCATTGAGTATGTGATAAACTTTCCGTATCCATTAGGATAACTACCTGCCTTGTGCTAGTGAGGTTGGCAAAACCTACACTATTTTATCAAATGGGGGTATTTTTTTCTGTTTATAGCTAAAGTTTTTTGGAACCACCTGCAAAGCAGGTGGTTTTCTCTATACAATAAGAAGATGTTTCACGTGAAACATCTTCTTATTACTTAATCTTCTTCCGGCATTATCACGCTTATTATTCTTGTTAAGTCATCATCGCTATAATATTCAATCTCAATTCGTCCACCTTTTTCTTTTGGACATATTTTAACTTTCGTCTCAAAAGTTTCCCGTAGTCTATCTTGGATATCTCTAA
>JBMNTN010000081.1:0-7310 GCA_050945755.1 Bacillota bacterium
GAAAGTCAGGTGGAACTTGAACAGTTGACGGCGGCCAAAAAGCGGATGGAAGAAAATTTAGCAGATACCCCCGTGAAGTTGGTCACCAGACGAGCGTATTTAGGTGAGTCGGCACTATCCGAAGAAAGCAGTACGATCCCCGAGGAGGAGATCCTTGGGGATGGTAATTATGTTACGGAAGAAATGAACCCTCTCTATCTGGAATTGATTAAGAGTCTAAACGAAAAGGATGCAGTTATTGCTCAAACAGAAGCGAGAATTGCCGGTATGGAAAAGTCTATCAGCATGTTGGAATATGAAGTGGCGGAATTGCAGAAGGAGTACTCCACGCGGGAAATGGAGGAAAACACCTTAAGACGTAAACTGGACACCTTGGAAAACACTTATGCTATTTTAAACGAAAAAATCATTCAAACGGAAATCACCAAGTCGGTGGATTTCGGCCGGATTAATTTCACGTTGGTATCTCCCGCTTTTTATCCCAGCAGCCCGGTTAAGCCGAATAAAAGCTTGAATGTTGCCGTGGCGGCGTTAGCCGGACTATTACTCTCGGTACTTTTAGCATTTGTATTGGAGTTTTTTGATGACACTGTTAAGACACCGGAGGATTTAAAAAAGATTTGGGATCTTCCTGTCATGGCAACGATACCAGGTACCAAACAATAATCTATACAAATTTTGGAAGGTAAGGATATGACAAAACTAAACGGTGAGTATAAATTATATGCTCTTAATCGTCCCAAGGCGGCTATCAGCGAGGCGTTTCGCATGCTGCGTACTAATTTGGTTTTTGCCAATGTGGATGGGGACCTGCAGACTATCTTGTTTACTAGCTGCGGGCCTCAGGAAGGAAAATCTACTATTATTTCCAATTTATCGGTGGTGCTGGCTCAAACCGGGGATAAAGTGCTCTTAATGGATTGCGACTTGAGAAAACCTGTGCAGCATGAGGTGTTTGGTCTGAGCAACGAAACCGGACTCACCAGGTATCTTACCGGTTATTGTTCCTGGGAAGAGGCGGTGCAGCAGACAGAAGTTCCCAATCTAAGCGTTCTCACCAGTGGTCCCATTCCCCCTAACCCGGCAGAGTTGGTTGGCTCTAAGGGGATGGATAAACTAATGGAATTATTAAGGGGAGCATATGTTACCATCCTGATTGATGCACCTCCGGTACTGGCTGTAGCTGATCCGGCTATTTTGGCAGTGAAATCCGATGGAGTGATTATGGTGGTTCGTTCCGGGGTGACGAAAACCGCTGCCCTAAAAGAAGCTCGGGAAATGATGGAGAAAACCGGCAGCCGGGTGATCGGCATTGTACTTAATGATGCGGGTTTTCACGGGCACCACTATTATAAGCGTTACTCTAAGTATTACAAGAGTTATTACAGGCATTATAGCCAGGAATAAAAGGGTGATAGAATGATTGACATTCATACCCACATTTTACCAAGAGTAGATGATGGGGCGGAGGACTGGCCCGAAGCTCTTGAAATGGCGCAAAAACATCAAGGTGAAGGCACCGGGACGGTGGTGGCTACCCCCCATTTTATCAGAGGAAGCGCGGAAATTGAAAAAGATGATGTACTCAAATCCGTCCGAGAAATTAACCGGGTATTGAAAGAGCAAGAGATTGATTTACAAGTTCTTCCCGGTATGGAAGTGGAGATCTGTCCGGAGCTTGTCCGGTTGGTCAAGGAAAAAAAGGTTCTTACTATCAATGACGGGGGGAAGTACCTTTTGGTAGAACTGCCTTTTTTCAGCATGCCCCCCTTTACTGCCCAAGTTTTTTATGAATTGATGCTCTTTGGCGTGACCCCAATTTTGGCCCATCCGGAAAGGAATCAAATTATTTGTCAGGATACCGATCAAATTCACCGGTTGATTGACCGAGGGGTAAAAATTCAGGTTAATGCCGGGAGTTTTTTGGGACATTTTGGAGGCAAGGTGAAGAAAACCGCCTTGTTTTTTTTGAGAAACGGATTGATTCATTTAATTGGGACAGATGCCCACCGGGCTGAGGGTGAACGAGGCCCCTGCCTGCAATTAGCCCGGACGGTTGTAGAAAAGACTGTGGGGAAAATACCTGCCCAGCATCTTTTTGAGAAGAATCCCTTAGCAGTTATTGAGGGGAAAGGTTTAGTCCCTGTGGAGCTAGAGGAACAAAAATTCGGTTGGCGAAGTTTCTGGCAGGGTTTCCGTTAAGAGGGTACCTGCCCAATTAAATATCCTTTCTCAATAGTTTGTGGAGCCGGAGTGCTTCCTTTTTTTTGCTTGTGATTGTTTGGTGATACTGGTACAATAAATTTAAATTTAAATCCTAAGGGGCGGAAAATATGTCGAATAAATCGCTGAAATATATTTTAACGATAATAATTACCGTAGGTGTCCTGCTTTCTTTTTACCTGGCTTGGGAGAGGCATCAGGTAGAACAGGCTAATAAGCGGGTTGAGGTTTCCGTAGACTGGAACCAGGTCGAGCTCTTGGCTCAGCAGGAAGATGTGGAGGCCGCGGATGTCCTGGACAAGCTAAAGGGCGCTGTCACCGGTGTGGTCTTTAAAGAAGAGACGATTCAAGAACTGGCCGCCTCCGGGGATGTTGTCCTGAAAAAAGGGACAGAACTTTTATGGGACTTAGAAATTGGCCAGGGCAGTGTTCAATTGCCTGTGGAGAATGGTGCAGCCCAAGAGGTGCATGCCGATTGGACTTATTTGATTTTTCATGATCCCGACATTATGGCCAGAGTCAGTGAGAATTTGGCAGTGAAGCATCAAGGGGAAAAAAAGATTGTTGCCTACCATCTTCAATCTTCGGGTGGAACTCTGCCGGTGTTGGGTACTTCCCTGAAAGAAAAAGAGATTATTAATACCGGTGTAGGGTTTGATGAAAAAGGTCTAGAGCTTGCGGTGGATCAAGGGTTTAATATTCTGCCTCAGATCAGATCCTGGAAAGATGTCGATGAGGAAAGTCTTAATTTGGTCTTTAACCGGTTAGAAAAACTACCGGTAAGTGTGGTTTTTTTTAATGATCAGAACCTTCCCGGAATTGGCCTTCCTGCCAAAAAGCAGGAGGCAGCGCTTCAAGGTCTGGCAGAAGGGATTTCTCGCCTTAGTGTTCCCACGGTGATGGTAGAGTTTTTCCCGCAGAAAGGCCTGCAGACTGTGGCGCAACATTTAGAAAAAAATATTGTCCGGCTGCATTCTATTCCGGAAAGTGAAATGCTCAGCATTTCCCAATCCCGGGCGGTGGACAGGTTTACCCTGGCCGTTACCGACCGGAATATTCGCGTGTTGTTGGTGCGCTTTTTCCCGAATATGAATCTGGCTGATAATGCTCTTTACCTGGCGGAGATCCATGATTCCCTGGAACGGGAAGGTTTTTCCTTTGGTGCTCCGGAGACACTTGGTTCTTTGCCGTTTTCCCGGTTCTTTACCGCTGCCTTGGGGTTGGCAGTGGCGGCAGGCGGGGTTTTATTGTTTAATGTGTTGGGATACACTCGGCTGGGGATTGTGGTAGGACTTTTGGGTTTTTTGAGTTGTCTCGGGCTGCTTTTCATCGGGCAGGTCAGTCTCGCCCGCAAAGTATTGGCGCTGGTTTCTGTCCTCGTGTTTCCTACCCTGTCGGTAACCCTTCATCTGAAGACCCAACCGGCAGGTGTCTGGCGTGCCCTTTGGCTGTTTGTTCGTACCACCGCTTTATCTTTGGTTGGTGCGGTCTTAATGGTCGGTTTATTGGCGGATAAGACATTTATGTATACCTTGGACCGCTTTGTAGGTGTGAAGCTGGCCCACGTACTGCCTCTCTTATTGATTATGCTTATTTTTGTCTTCATACGAGAAAAACAGCATAACCCGCTGCGCAAGATTATCCGGGTGCTGGATCATCCAGTGACGGTTAAATACCTGGTACTTTTGGGCATTATGGGGATAGTGCTTTTGATTTATGTCATGCGCACCGGAAATGAAAATGCTGCCGTACCTGCTTGGGAACTGATGATTCGATCTAAGCTGGAATACCTGCTTTCCGTGCGGCCCCGGACGAAAGAGTTTCTTATCGGGCACCCGTTAATGATTCTGATGTTTTTCTTGGGGTATCGGGACAAGTATCTACCTCTTTTACTGATTGGGGTAATTGGCCAGGTATCGGTGGTGAACACGTTTGCCCATATTCACACCCCGCTTGTCATTTCCTTGATTCGTACTTTCAACGGTATGTGGCTGGGCGCCGTGCTTGGGGTGATTTTAATCGCCCTTTTCCTGGTGTGGCGTAGAATCGAAAAATATTTGAAAACAATTGCCGCAGAAGGTTGAAATACAATAAAGGAGAAAGTTGGGCTTTTTAAGTTAGCTAAAAGGTGGCAGGTCTAATGAAAAAGATTTTGTTATTAGGGTACTATGGGTTTAACAATATTGGTGATGAAGCGGTTTTAGCGTCCATTATTCAGGCATTGCGTAATGTTAGTCCGGAAGTGGAAATTACCGTCCTCTCCGATAATCCGGAACGGACGGAAAAACAGTATGGGGTAAGTGCGATAAACCGGTGGTCCAAAAAAGGAATATCAGAAGGGATAAAAGAATGTGACCTCTTTATCAGCGGAGGAGGCAGCCTGCTTCAGGATGTTACCGGGTCGAAAAGTATTCTCTATTATTTGGCTTTGATTCGGCTTGCTTTGTGGTATCAAAAACCTGTAATGTTTTATGCTCAGGGGATTGGCCCTGTTAAGAGATCCTGGGCAAGAAAGCTTTTGGCACGGGTGGTTAATCGGGTAGATCTGATTACCGTTCGGGATGAGGACTCTCGAGATGATCTTTTGGCCATGGGCGTGCAAAAACCACCCATTTATGTGACCGCTGATCCGGTGTTAGGCTGGGAAAGCGATGATGAAACAACCCCGGGGGAAGTTCTTTGCCGGGCCGGGGCGGAAAAAAAACCTGCTGTTGGGGTCAGCCTACGTGATTGGGAAGGGCTGAAACTTAAGGAGATTGCCCAAGTTTGTGACTGGCTGGCCGAGCGGGGATTTCAGGTCGTACTTTTGCCATTTCACTTCCCCGGGGATATAGCCATTTGCCGGGATGTGGCAAAACTGATGAAACAGGAACATTGCCTGGTTAAGGAAAACCTTTCACCGGCGGAAATGATGAATTTGGTCGGGAAAATGCACCTGATAATCGGGATGAGACTCCATGCCTTGATTATGGCTGCTGCCCGGGGAGTACCTTTTGTCGGGCTGAGCTATGATCCCAAGGTCGAGCGATTCAGTCGGCAGGTGGGCCAAACAGCAGGGTGCACAGTGGAGAATTTAACTGCTACTTTTTTGCAGGCCCAAGTGGAACAAATTTTAGCTAATTATCGTCCCATAAAGAGAGACTTAACAGACAAGACAGCTGAATTGAAGGTGAAAGCACGAGAAAATGCCCTGCTTGTCGGAAAATTATTGGAACGTTATCAAGACCATAGCTAGTGGGACAAGGAGACTTGAATGACAAAGAGCATTGCGAAAGCGGCTGGGATCGTTTTAATGATGAACCTGGCCAGTAAGATTTTGGGGTTTGTTCGGGAAACGGTGATTGCCAACAAGTTTGGGGCCAGCGAGCTGACGGATGCTTATTTGGTGGCGTACACGCTTCCTTATTTTTTACAGGCGATTTTAGGGTTTGCCTTGGTGACTGCCGTAGTACCGGTATTAACAAAATATTTAGTAAAAAAAGATTACGAGCAGGCATGGCATGTCGCCAGCACCATCATAAATCTGACTGCAGCCCTTCTTATTGTTTTTTCATTGCTGGGCATGATTGCTGCCGCATTTTTGGTAAAAATTACAGCGCCCGGGTTTTCCCCGGATCTTTCCCGGCTTGCCACAGATTTAGCCCGGATTATGTTTCCTTCTGTAGTTTTTATGGGGGTAGGGATGGTGCTTACCGGCATTTTGAATGCCACTTATAAATTTGCTGTGCCTGCTTTTGCCCCTGGGTTTTCCAATATCATTATTATTGTGACAGTGATATTTTTCGGTTCTCGATACGGCGTTACCGGTCTTGCCGTAGGGACATTGGTCAGCTTTTTTGGTTTTTTGATTTTGCAGATTCCGGTATTAAAAAGCATTAAATTTAAATATAGTTTTTCCTTTGATTACCGGCATCCGGCGGTGAAACAGGCAGCGTATTCCATTGGCCCCATTGTCCTTGGGGTGGCGGTTAATCAGATCTATTTTGCTTTAAATCGGATTTTTGCTTCTGGGCTGGCGGAGGGGAGCATTTCGGCCCTTAATTTTGCCAACAAGTTAATGACCCTGCCTTTAGGTGTCTTTGTAGCGGCTGTGGCCTCTGCTATTTATCCTGCACTATCGGCTCAGGCGATTCAAGGGGATCGGAAAGCGTTAACCGACACCATGCTTCGGGGGTTGGGGATGGTCAGTCTGATTACTGTACCGGCGGCTGTTGGCCTGATGATGCTTAGGGAGCCCATTATTATGCTCCTTTTTGAACATGGCGCTTTTGACAGGCAGGATACGCTGGCTACTGCGGCCGCTTTGCTGTATTTTTCCCTTGGCCTGTTTCCCGGAGCGGCAAATATGGTCCTCACCCGCGCTTACTATGCGGTGGAAGACGTAAAAACACCGGTTATAGTTGGGGCATTTTCCATTGCCGTGAACCTGGCATTAAGCTTTGCTCTTTTGCCTGTTATGGGTCATGCCGGACTTGCTTTGGCAAACTCCCTGGCGGCCGGGTTTAATACCCTGTTTTTGTTTACGCGGTTAAAAAAACACCTGCCTTATTTAAAAGGGCGAAGTCTTTTGCTTTCCCTTGGGAAAATGTGTGCCGCTTCTGCTTTGATGGCGGTGCTGATTGGAGGAGTATCCGCCTTTTTGGGAACGGTATTTAATTTGGCGGTGCGTCGGGAACTGGCGTTAATGGTCTTTTCCGCGATTTGCACCGGGGCGGTCAGCTACTTTGTTGCCGCCTTTTTGTTGAGGGTGGAGGATATCCGTTATGTACAAGAGGCTTTTTTAAACAAGTTGAAAAGGAATAAGCAGTGAAAAAATTGACTAAAAAAAGGATAATAGTGCTTTGGAGCGAATTATAGAATTTGGGTTTTCGTATACATTTGAAAACCATGTTTGAGGTGAAAGATTTGTTAGATATAAATGAGATTAAAAAAATTTTACCCCACCGCTATCCCTTTTTGTTAGTGGACAAGATCCTGGAGTTGGAAGAGGGACGGCGGATTGTTGGACAGAAAAATGTAACTGCCAACGAACACTTTTTTGAAGGCCATTTCCCCGGTTATCCGGTGATGCCGGGGGTATTGATTGT
>JBMNTN010000082.1:0-7248 GCA_050945755.1 Bacillota bacterium
AAAGAACGATAATCTACCTGCCCTTGTTTAAGCTTATTATCCCCAGCCGAATGTTTTTTTTGGCGCTTGCCGCCTCCCCCCTGGCTCAGGGAAATAAATCCCCGGTGAAACCCCCGCTCCAGCAGTGAAAAGGCAATAGCAAAAAGGACCACACCTAGAACGATAATTAAGATGCCCCACCCAAATCCCGTGAAAAAGTCCCCGGAAAGACCGGAAACCAAGGCCAGAGATCCCCACCCCCATGGGAAGAAATCCATGACACGAATCATTTCTTCTTGTCCTGCCAGCCATGCGGCAATATTGATTTGTTCTCCCCCGCTAATTAATAAATTGGGAATTTGACAAACCAGCGCAATCAAAATCCCTGTGAGAGCTCCAATAGCACCAACTGCTTCCCTGCTTCGATGCGGAGGCACAATGCGCATCACGAGGAGATTTATCAATTCTGACAGCGCAGTGCCAATTATCAAGAGCCCAAGGCCGACCAGCATGACCAGAATATAAAACGGCGCTCCCGCTTTAAAAAGCAGACCATAAAAAATACCCGGTAAAAAGGCAAATATTACTGCGACAATTAAGTTGCTGCCAATTACAGACAGTGACTTTACCGCAAAAACAGCTCTTAAATTTACCGGAGCCATAAAAAGCAATTCCAAGTCATCAGCCATATAAAGTGCGGCAAATGCCGCTGTAATCCCAAAAAAGATTTCAACCACCAAACCGGACATAAATAAAAGGGAAAGAAATCCCCGGGCAATTTCCGGAGGCATGGTTGTCAATGCTCCATAGGCATAAGAACCTAGGAAAACAATACCTGCTGCCATCGCCAATATTATTGCGGCCATTCCAATCAGGGCGCCTAACGATTGATGACGCAGCTGATTCCGCTTTACGCGCATTTGGTTTTTCAAAAGCAATTTAAAGTCTTGCATGAAGGATTGTTTCGGTTGTGTTTCCATTACTCTCCGCTTTCCTCCTCCAGGCTTTTAATTAATTCGGCAGTTTCATGGCCTCCGGTAAGCTCTAAAAATATATCTTCCAAGCTTTCCTCACCGTGACCGACTTTATTGCGCAGTTCTTGAGGACTTCCCTGGGCAATTAGCTTACCGTCTTTGAGAATTGCCACTCGATGGCACATTCGTTCCGCAATTTCCAGAATATGAGTGGAAACAAGCACAGCTACACCTTGCTTGGCCATTTCCTGTAGTACATCTTTCAGTAGACGGGCGCTGGCGGGATCAAGACCGACGGTAGGCTCATCCAAAAGAATTACTTTGGGTTGGTGAATCAAAGCTCCTGCCAAGATCACCTTCTGGCGCATGCCATGGGAATAACCCTCCAATAATTCATCAGCTCGGTTTTTCAAACCAAACATAGCCAGCAGTTGTTCCGTCCTGCTTTTTATCAGTTCTTTTGGTACCCGATAAAGAGCGGCAATCAGATGTAGAAATTCCCGCGCAGAAAGCTTTCCGTATAATTTGGGCTGGTCAGGAACATAGGCCATCAGTGCTTTTGCTTGAGCAGAATGTTTGTTAATGTTATAACCACAGATAAAGGCTTCCCCCTCACTAGGTTCCAAAAGGCCCGTTAACATTCTGATGGTGGTAGTTTTACCCGCTCCGTTTGGCCCCAAAAAACCAAGGATCTCTCCTGCTTTAACTTCAAGGTTCAGTCCTTTGACCACCGGAACAGAGCCGTATTTTTTTGTGAGATTATTAGTTTTGATAAGAACATTATCCATGAATACTTCTCCTTCTAAATTATTAGTCTACAATCAATATATCGATACATTTCTAATTTTTTCTTTATATTGTATTCATTCCCATAATTTCTTATTATAAAGTGACTTTTTGCAACAATATCTTTTGTCTAAAAACCACAGCCATAAAGTATGGCTATCTACAAATGCGGCAGCTTGCTATATGTTCCGACTGATATTACAAATTCTCCGGTTTGTATTAATTTCCTTTGCTAATCTCAGTATTTTTTGAGGTTTCATAACGATACTATCGCATAAAAGACTCTCTGTGTATAACTAAATAATTCCTTTCATAAAATTGGGCTGTTATTAGTTAAACCTTATGGTAAGATAAAAGAAATGTAAAAAGAAGGTGGGGTTTATGAACAACGGAAGAGTATCTGTCGAATTGCAGAAAGATGCAACCAAACAATATACGAAAAATACGAAGCACTCCCAAAACGATTACAAACGAAAAATCCGAATAATGCTTCCTTTTATTTTTTTATGGGTTGTCCTGGTTTATGGGGGCTACTGGTATCTTGATATGAGGATGGATCAAATGCAAAAGCAAATTAACCAAGCTATTGTTGATGTTCAAATAAATAATAACAAAAACATTCAAGAATTAAACGAAAAGCTGTCCATCGTACAAAGCGAAATGCAAGATATCTCCTGGGCCCTGGAGCAAACAGGCAAAGAACTCAGCACATCCGGTTCATCTGCCAGAGAGGAACTAAATAAAAGAATTGCAGAACTAGATAACCGCCTAGAAGAACTAACAAAAAGTTTGGAGATTTTAAAGGAGTCTAAAGGTGAAATTAATTAAGTTTTTCTTTTTATTTACGATTGCGCCTCTTTTTGGAGTCATAGTTGCGTTAGCTTGGAATTATGATGAAATTGCTTTTACTGACTGCCGTCCACTATTATTAGATATTTCAACTTCCCAAACATATTCAGAAAGCATGATGAGAGTATTTGACGATCTTAAAACGAAAGAAATATTTTTGCAAGATTCCTTAAAAGAAGAGGAAAAATTATTTTTAGAGCAGCAAGAACTTTTAAAAGAGTTATCTCAAAAAAGTCGGGCACAACAGCTTAAATCGGAGAAAGTATATGAAGAAATGATTTTATCCCGTTTAGGTGAACCAATAAAAGAATTCAACAGTAAAGATGTAGAAATATTTATATTTGAGCTAAAGAAAGAAGACCTGAGGGGTTATATGGCTAAGGTTCGGCTCAATAACCCTAAGTCATTGCAAATTGCTTTATCTCCAAAAGAAAAGAAAAATGGAGAAACAACCAGTGACGCAGTAAAAAGACTTGGCGGGGTTTTTGGTGTAAATGGTGGCGGCTTTGCCAAGTCTACAAAAGATGGCATTGTGCGACTTGTACCCTTAGGAAATACTATGATTAAAGGAGAGTTAGTGGGCGATTTTATTCCTTCCTATAACGACCTATCCTTTGCCGGTTTTACAAAAGAAGGAAAGTTGGTGGGAGGAGTATATGATAACGAAGATGAACTAAAGAAATCCGGAGCTTGGCAGGGAGTAAGTTTTGTCCCTGTTTTAATTAAGAATTGGCAGCCTGTAGAAATTCCGAAAAAATGGGCACGGCAACGACAGCCGCGCACGGTTTTGGGCCAGTATCCCAACGGTGATTTATTTTTTATCGTAGTAGATGGCCGCCGCAGTAATTGGAGCAAGGGAATTTCCCTTGAGGAAATGCAGGTTACTTTAATGCGGTTAGGTGTAATGGAAGCCTTTAATCTGGACGGTGGCGGATCCAGTTCCTTTGTCTTTCAGGGAAAGGTAATGAACAAGCCTTCTGACGGGAAAGAAAGGCAACTTTCCACAAGTATCGTAATTCTTCCCTAAGTCAGACAAGGGCTAAATACGTTTTGTTCCTGCCTTTTTGATTATTGTGTCCTTTAATAATAGAAATAGATGATGATAAAGAGAGGGTCTCATATGAGTAAAATCTTTAATTACTTAGGCCGCACGCCTCAAATTGAAAAAAATACTTTCACTGCTCCCGGTTCCTGCATTATCGGTGATGTCACTATCAAGGACGGAGCGAGCATTTGGTATAATTGTGTACTTCGTGCCGATGTGAATAAAATACATATCGGCCGTTTCAGCAATATTCAAGATAATACTACTGTCCATGCGGACAGCGGTCGTGGTAGCGGTTTGCCTGAAGGCTTACCCACGATTGTCGGTGAATATGTAACTGTGGGACATAACTGTGTCCTTCATGCGTGCACGATAAAAGATTATTGCTTAATTGGCATGGGAGCGATTATCCTGGACGGTGCGATAATCGGTAAGGGATCTATTATTGGCGCAGGCACATTGATTACAAAGGGTACTGTTATTCCTCCGTTTTCCGTGGTAGTTGGCTCTCCAGGGAAAATTGTCCGAACGATGGATGAAAATGCTGTGGAAGAGCGAATGAATCAAGCAATGCATTATTATCATCTGGCTATGGAAAACAAAAGTAGTTTATAAAAGAAACCCCCATCTGCCTATTAGCATCCAGGGGTTGATCATAGCTTTTATGTTGTGTAAAGAATGTTCATCAGGATTAGTTAGATTAGATAACACACTAACGAATAAAACTCATGCTAACTTTCTTTTCCTTTACCGGTTCAGCAACCTTTTCTTTGCCGTTTTCGACTAGTTTCATAAGCCAAGCCATATTTTTTCCAAGTACTCTCATAATCTGTACGCCTTCTTCATCCTGTAAAGCATCACCCGGTTTTGTGCCGTGCACAACATTCCAATAGTTGGATGTTGGAATCAACATTTCAGAATAAGTTAGGTAGTGGTTTAACTGATCAAAAGCCGAAACTCCCCCGGAACGCCTTACCGCAACAACAGGCGCACCAACCTTGTGCCTGAGCATACCATTATTGGCACCGGCCACATAAACAGCCCTGTCCAAGAATGCTTTCATCGTTGCTCCTATTGATGAATAATGAACAGGTGATCCCAAAATAATACCGTCTGCTTCTTTCATTTTTTGGATCCATTCATTAACCTTATCATCTGAAATAGCACATTTTTCATCCTTGTTTTTAAAACATTTGCCACAAGCAAGGCAACCTCTGATTGCTTTATTGCCCACATGAACAATTTCAACTGCGATACCTTCTTTTACCAGTTCATCAGCAACTGTTTTAATCGCATAATAGGTATTCCCTTCTTCATGGGGACTACCATTAAACGCCACAACTTTCATTTGTTTGATCTCCTCCTTTATCTATTTCAATAAATATTATTTGATATTTCCTAATCTTTTTAAGGAGTATTTCCAGATTGTCTGTTGAAAATGAACGCTTCCCACTTTCTAACTCATTCAGCATTTCCAATAGCAGGCAACATAATGGCATCTCAATTTTTGGCTTCTTCGGCCAATTTAAACACGGGAATAAAATGATACGGCTTTTCCGTTTTTCTTTTTCCTACTGCAATATCTTGCCAAATGCCGCTGTGTACTTTTGTGTAGCCTCTTAATCTTTTCGCATAAATATCCAATTGCTTATTCATCCGTTCCAGATCTCTTGTTTCCCCTGGAACAAGCATCTGCCGGATTCCAATCATCAAACGCAGTCATTTTTACTCCTGCATAATCCGCCACTTTCAAAACTTCAGCCGCAAGATCCATCAGCATAAGCCGATAGCGCAGATTATCGAAGACATCGGCTATTTCTTCATTAGTTAACGCTGTTGCCGTTAAAATTGCGCCATAGGCAAGTTTGGCCCATAAAAAACTGGTAACATTATTACTAATAAAATTCGATCCAAAACCGACATTTCCTCTTCCATTGCGTTTAAGCGGGGGGAACTACTCCCTCTCTGTCAATGGCCATTAACACCAGGTTTGTTTTTACACATTTACGGATCTCATCGTAGAACTTTATGCAGCCTTAGCTAATAACAGCTTAAACAAAAAAATCAACAATATTTTGAAAAACGACCTAATCATTTTAGATGAATTAGGCTATGTATCCATGGATGAAACCGCATAAGACCATATTTTCCAGTTGGTAACCAGAGCATATGAAAATCGTTCATTGATAGTTACCAGCAATCTTGATTTTAGAGAGTGGTCCATCCTCTTTACCAACATGAGTACTGCGGCAGCCGTCTTAGATCGCTTACTACATCATGCTCATGTGTTTAACCTTCGAGGAGATAGTTATCGAGTAAGACACCGATTGGCACAGCCTCCAAATAAAGTAAACACAAGTTCTACTAGCTGAAACAGTCGGACTACGCAGATTGCCTAGGAGGCGTTATGCTACGCTCCAGGGCTTCCTAGGCAAACCTTCTACCGTAGTTAAAAAGCTAAATTCTATACTGCTGGTTTTTGATGGCCAAAAGTGCTGGTTTTTTAATGACCAAATATGCTGGTTTTCAAATGGCCATTGACACCGGTAAGACTACTATATGTTCCGAGCATAAACAATATGGTAACAATTATCGCAAGAAGCTTAAACAGCCGTCTATTAAACATAATGTTATATCCTATAGACACAGTGTCTCAATTTAATAAATTTATTTTATAAATTTATTTTACCGGTTCTAATTGATTTAATATTTTTCTAAAAAAAGCAGCCGCAAATTCCGGTGCCGTTGGGTTGATATAAACCCCGGTGGCAATTTCCACTCCCGCTGCCACAATTAATCTGGGAGTGAACTCCATATACCAGTGATACCCAGGCTGATAAGGTGAGTTTACCGGTGCGGTATTAATGATAAAGTTATATGAAGCATTCTCTAGTCCGCGTACGATGGCCATGCTTATTTTTTTACAAAGCAAAGCCAATTCTTTTTCTTCTGCCTCTGTCAACTCGCCAAAATGCTCAGTATGGCGTTTGGGAATAATCCAACTCTCATAAGAAAAACGGGAAGCGTAAGGACACAAAACTAAAAAGTGTTCACCCTCCAAAATTATTCTTTCCCGGAACTCCTTTTCTTGTTTCAGGATGTCACAAATCAGGCAACTATCCTTATCCTGATAATATTGAGGCAAACCTTGATTCTCTCCAGGGACGAAAGCCAACCCAACAATTTGGCTGTGACTGTGTCCAAGGGAAGCGCCGGCGTACAGTCCATGATTTTTATAAATTTGGATATATTTGATGCGCTCATCCGCTACCAATTGATTATAGCGTAGCTTAAACATGGCAATAATCATTTCTATCTGTGTTTTATCCAATTCATGAAATTCCTTACCGTGCTCCGGTGTTTCAATGATCACTTCATGCTGTCCGAGAGCATTACATAGAGAATATATCCCATGCTTTTTCTCTTCCAGTTCTCCTTCCAGGTTAAATATGCCATATTCTGCACATTTCTAAATTCTTCTCCATCGTGTACCATTGGAATAGATTCAATATCTATCCCATTCATTAGGATACTCTTTTCCCTTCCAAAAGGGGAACTGGAATCAATCCATTTGTCATATTTAAAATTCTTCAGTAATTTGCGCACTTCCCATAT
>JBMNTN010000083.1:0-7092 GCA_050945755.1 Bacillota bacterium
ATAAGATTAACAGCTATAAGCAAAAATTAATATCCGCACTTACTTTTAAAGACTATGACCGTTTTAATGAAATTTTGCTTCAATTATCATCATATAGTGGAGTTCCGTTTAATTTTGCCTACGATCTATTTGAAGATTTTGATCAGAATAAAAATATTGCATACACTTTTGTAAATGCTCTTAACGATGATTATGTGAAACAGGAGGGTGACCAACATGAATAATCAAGGACTAACATTAACTGTAATAGCAAATATGACTTCAAACTATGGCGAGGGTCTGGGTAATATATCAAGTGTGCAAAAAGTATTTCGTAATGGAAAAACCTATGCTACTCGGAGCAGAGAAAGCTTAAAGAACGCTATCATGGTGCAAAGTGGATTTTACGATGATCTAGTTGTTACGGTAGATGGTGCTGCCCAAAAAGCAGTTACAAAAGAAAAAAATGCCAGTAATTGCCGGGCTTTAGAAGGCGGATATATGAATACCTCCGATATAACCATCATCAGGAAAAGCTCTTTTTATCTTACCGATGCAGTAAGCTGTAATGAGTTTGTCAATGAGACCAGATTCCATAATAATTTGTATCTGGCCTCTAAGTATGCTAAGGATAACGGGTTAAATTTACAGATTGGCAAAGATGCTGATACATCAGGATTAATGCCTTATCAATATGAATTTGATAAATCATTAAAGCAATATAGTTTGACCATTGATTTGGATTGTGTCGGTATTGATGAAAATTTTAAGGCCGAAGCTGATGCAATGGAAAAAGCTGATCGAGTAATCGCAATATTGAATGCGATAGAGCATTTGAGGTTAGTAGTTAAGGGAAATTTAGATAATGCCGAACCTATTTTTATCGTTGGTGGTATTGGAAAGGCTAAAACTCATTATTTTGAAAATGTGGTACGAACTGAAGGAAGAAATCTTGATTTGACGCCGGATTTAAAAGATCGGATTAAACAGGGTTATGGGGTTGCACTGTTGCAGGGGGGTAATTTTTCGAATGAAAAAGCAATCATTGAAGAACTGAAACCTCTGAGTATTAGCGCCTTTTTTGAACAATTGCGGGGACAAGTAAAATACTATTATGGTGTTTAGTTATGGAAGTTCTAAGAATCAAACTTACCCAAAATCAAGCCCATTACCGAAAAGAAGAGACAATTACCAATAAAATGACTTATCCATTGCCCCCATTATCAACCGTAATTGGCGCTTTATGTAATGCTTGTGGATATACAGAATACCATAATAAGCATGAGATGGATATTAGCATTCAAGGCCGGTATCAATCCATGCAGAGGGAAGTTTATACGGACCAGGCCTTTTTAAACAGTGTTATGGATGATCGAGGAATTTTAGTAAAGCTGCAAAACCCTAATATGCTTTCTGCCGGGTATCATGTTGTTGCACGAGCGCAGAAACCACAAGGGAATAGTTTTCGTGATGGGAAAACTATCGAAGTTATTGACCAGTCGGCTTTAATGGAGTACCGAGAATTGCTTCGGAAACGAAAGCTTTTTGAAGAGGAAAAGAAAAATATGATTGATCCTCAAATTAAGAGTTTGGATGAACAGCAAAGGAAAATAAAAGCTCAACAAAAGGACATGGATAAAAAATCTAAAGAATTTTTAGCATTAAAGCAGTCAATTGAAAAATTAAAACAAAAAAAGAAAAGTATTACAGAAGAATTTAAGAAACGCAAGGAAGAGCAATACGGGATACCTTATAGCTTCTATGCCAGCTTAACAACATCAATCCGTTATTATGAAGTGCTATATGGTGTGGAATTGATATTGCATATATCTAGTAATGAAGAAACGCTTAATGACATCGAAAATAATATTCATGATCTTAAGGCAATAGGCAGAAGCGAAGATTTTGTCCATGTGGAAGAAATCAAGCGGGTTCATCTCCATGAACCAAAAGAAACACAGTCTTTATTTTCTGCTTACATTGATGTTGAACGGTTGAAGGCACAGGATGTACTTTTGGATGAATATGGGCGCACAGCAAATGCTATACCTGTGCGTGGTACAAAATATTTGTTAAATAAAGATTATAAGATTGTAGGAAGACAACGGGTTTTTAATAAAAAATGGGTAGTTTATGTATCGGGATACTCAGTAGATAACGAGAGTAAGTACATTTTTGTTGATGATGACGGCTATATTGTGAATTTGCTTTAGAAGGAGAATGAATATGGTTGATATGGAGGCATTGGCACATTATTGGGCTAAACCCAATAAGACTATTGCCGAACACACACAAGAGTTGCTGAATAATCTCAAAATACTAGAGGAGTTAGGTTATGTATCTGACAAACGGGTTTATAAGTTGACAGAAGAAGCATGTCAAATACATGATTCGGGTAAGATGAACTCTATTTTTCAAGAGAGGGTACAGAAACATAAAAAATTTGATGCTTCTAAAGAAGTGGGGCACAATCTCTTATCTTTTTACATGATTGATCCAAATCGATATAATAAATCAGACTATCTGGTAATAGCTTATGCAGTACTGAATCATCACCATTATGTAGATAATGCCAAAGCAATCACAGAAAACCAAGACCTTATAAAAAAACTCCTGCAGGATATATTAGACAGTCTTGGGGTCCAAATATCAGCCCAGACATTAGTTGCTAAGTGGGGCGTGCGCCAAAGGAATAAACTTAATGAAATCAAAGAGAAACCAATTACCATCCTAGTCAAAGGTTTATTGCATAAATGCGATTATGCTGCAAGTGCCGGTATTCCAGCAGAATATCCTAATGATTTCTTAATGCAGGGGCTGGACCAGCTTTTAGGTAAATGGCAAAAAAATAATCCTGATGCAGGCTGGAACAATCTTCAATCATTTTGTCAAGCTCATCAACAAGATAATTTATTGATTACCGCCCCGACAGGAATGGGTAAAACTGAGGCAGGGCTCCTTTGGCTCGGAAACAATAAAGGATTTTTTGTCCTGCCTCTTAAAACGGCAATTAATGCTATGTATGAGCGAATTAAAAAGGATATATTAAACAGTGACGTTGTGGATAAGCGTTTAGCCTTGCTGCACTCTGATACATTAAGTATATATCAAAGAGATAAAGTTGATGAAGAGTATGATGTTCTTGCTTATTACAACCGCAGTAAAAAACTATCCATGCCTTTAAATATTTCAACCCCTGATCAGCTTTTTGACTTTGTTTTTAAAGCTCCGGGATACGAACTGAAATTAGCCACCTTGGCGTATTCGAAAATCATTATTGATGAAATTCAGGCCTATAGTCCTGATTTATTAGCATTTTTAATCTATGGATTGCAAAGCATTGACGAATTAGGAGGAAAGTTTGCAATATTAACGGCAACATTTCCACCTTTCATTAAAGACCTAATAAAATTATCAGGAAAAAATTCGCCAGTAGAAAAACCTATTCATATAATAGACCAGTCCTTTTCCCCTAATATCATTCGACATAATTTAAAAATTAAGAAAACAGAATTGACAACTGAGGATGTTATCCAGATTCATCAAAAAAATATTGCCGCAGGTAAGAGCAGCAAGTGTTTAGTGGTGTGTAATACCATTAAAAAGGCACAGGAAATCTATCAAGAGCTAGAAGATAATAAAATTCCTAATATTTATCTCCTTCATAGCAAATTTATAAAAAAAGACCGTTCAATTAAAGAGGATGCTATTCTTACAACCGGCAAAACATTTTTAGAAGACCAAAAAACAATTAATGCGCGACAGGAAATATGGGTGTCAACACAGATAGTAGAAGCAAGTCTGGACATTGATTTTGATTATCTGTTTACCGAGTTGTCAGAACTTAATGGGTTATTTCAGCGGTTAGGACGTTGTAACCGTAAAGGCGAAAAAGCTGTAGATGAACCAAATTGTTATGTGTACACTGAAATTGATCCCAATATTATTATAAACGGTAGCCGCGGCTTTATTGATAAACGTATCTATGAACTTAGTAAAGAAGGTATATGTGTTCATGGGGATGGTATATTAACAGAAGATGAAAAACAGGATATAATTAAAAACTATTTAACAACTGACAAGCTGAAAAAAAGTGACTACATTGAAGACTATTGGTTGCACTATGACTTTGTTAAAAATCTATATTTAAATGAAGTAACCCAATTTGATGTACAAAGACGTTTTAGAAATATTATCTCATATACCGTTATACCTCATGATATTCTACTGGATCCAGATAATAAAAATAAAATTGAGGATATCTTAGAGAGATTGACTAAAATAAAAAAAACATTAAGGTCAGATAAAATCCTACCTGACCAGAGAAAAATGTATAAGATTGAAAGCATTGAATTAAAGGACGAATTGATGCAATATACGGTCCCGGTTGGTTATTTCGATATCTACTACGATACTAAAAATAAGTCTAATAATGATATAGTAAATAGTTACCGATTAAGTGAAGATGAAGAAATTTTTATAATTGATGGACATTATAATTCAAAACTTGGCTTTCAAAGACTATCTGCTGTAGAAAGAAAAGCAAAAAAATGCCAATCAAAAACCGAGGAATTTTTTGATAGCTTTATCTAAATGTTTCGGGGGTGATTGATACTGACACAGTCAATTACAGGAATGATGATGTATTATTATCATGTTTGTCACCGGAAATTATGGTATTTTATGCACCAACTTGAAATGGAATCCGGTAATGAAGCTGTTCTTATCGGAAAAACTCTTGATGAATCAAGCTATCAAAGAGTTGAACGACATATAAATATTGATAACGTTATTAGTATTGATTTTATTAAGGAAAAGAACATAATTCACGAAATTAAGAAAAGCCGAAAAATTGAAGAAGCAAGTATCTGGCAAGTGAAATACTATCTCTTTTATTTAAAACATCTAGGACTTGAAGGAATTTACGGCCAGATTGATTATCCGCTGCTTCGGCAAACTATTACTGTTGAACTAACGGATGATGATGAAAGGACAATAATTTCAGCATTTGATGATATTAATAGAATTGGTAAGTTTGAGCACCCGCCGATAGTAAAGAAAACCGGAATTTGTAACAAATGCGCCTATTATGATTTGTGCTATATTTAGGGGGTGTTTTTGATACAGCAAAGTTTTTATATTTATAGTGCTGGGCAACTAAAACGTCATGACAACACTCTTCAGTTTATTACAGAAGATGGCAATAAAAGAGATATTCCAATAGAGCGCGTAAATGATATCTATGTGATGAGCGAAATGACATTAAATACAAAGCTTATAAATTTTTTGTCCCGGTATGGAATTCTCATGCATTTTTTTAATTACTATAGTTTTTATTCTGCAACCCTATACCCTAGGGAAACACGTGTTTCTGGTGATTTACTGGTCAGACAGGTTGAACATTTTATAGATCAAGACAAGCGACTATATTTAGCAAAACAATTTGTAACGGCAGCCGCGGACAATATATATCGTAATTTACGATATTATAGCGGACGAGGTAAAGATTTAAAATTATATATGCATGATATAGATGATCTTCGTAAAAATATTGATAAACAGAAAGATGTTGAACAGTTAATGGGACTGGAAGGCAATATTCACAAACGATATTATGATGCATGGCAAATTATAATTAATCAGAAGATTGAATTTGAAAAAAGAGTAAAAAGACCGCCGGATAACATGATTAACACTCTTATTTCATATATAAACAGCCTCATCTATACATCTGTACTTTCGCAGATATATTATACCCAGCTGAATCCTACTATAAGTTACCTGCATGTTCCGGGGAATAGACGCTTTTCACTTAGTCTTGATATAGCGGAAATTTTTAAGCCACTGATTGGTGATCGCTTAATTTTTTCCCTTCTTAACAGAAATCAAATTCAAGCTAAGCATTTCACAAGGGAATTAAATTTTTTGCATCTAACCAAAGAAGGATCCCAAATTATTCTTAATGAATACGATGCCAGATTAAAACAAACCATAAAACATAAAGACTTAAATAAAGTTGTATCGTATAACTATTTAATGCGGTTAGAAGGGTATAAATTGATTAAACACTTAATTGGGGAAAAAGAGTATCAGAGTTTTAGAATATGGTGGTGAACATATGTATGTTGTTGTGGTATATGACATAGGCATTGATGAAAATGGAGCAAAGGTCTGGAAAAAGGTGTTTCAAACCTGTAAAAAATATCTCTCCCATGTACAGAATTCTGTTTTTGAAGGTGAGATATCCGAATCGCAGATTTTTCAGCTTCGCACCGATCTAAACAAACTTATTCGTAAGGAACTTGATTCGGTCATAATTTTTAAAAGTAGGCATGAAAGATGGCTTGATAAAGATATACTTGGGAAAAACTGCAATGCTACATCAAGCTTTATTTAAGGCTGTCGACCTACATTAATGCAATAAACCATAGTGGTCGACATAAGTGTAGTTAGCTGGGAATATATTAAAAAAATGTGTAATTTAATATCCTGAAATAAATTTAATTTGTTAATAACCTGGACATTGACAAATTAAGTCTTCAAATCCCTTGATTTATAAGGAACAAATTAAGGTGGGTAGCAATCTGACCATAGTGGAATGTAAATGCCGCCGCTTCCCTGGAATAGTGATTGGAGAATGGGGTAGCAATCTGACCATAGTGGAATGTAAATTTAAAAAGTTAGGGGAAGCCTTCGGACTGGAAAAGCGTAGCAATCTGACCATAGTGGAATGTAAATGTCATTGGTGTCATCAATTATGATTTAGTATTCAGAGTAGCAATCTGACCATAGTGGAATGTAAATTTGGACAAGTTTGAAGGTTGCTGCTTTGAATGTGACCGTAGCAATCTGACCATAGTGGAATGTAAATGTTATATGTGCATCTGGAAATGATGGTTACAATGACGTAGCAATCTGACCATAGTGGAATGTAAATAGTAAATGAACTTGTGACCATAGGTTTTCATATTTCCGTAGCAATCTGACCATAGTGGAATGTAAATGTCTTTGCGTCAAGGCGACATATCAAACCTATTACGGTAGCAATCTGACCATAGTGGAATGTAAATCATAATCCCGTCAAGGATGACTTTAACCGCATCGAGGTAGCAA
>JBMNTN010000084.1:0-7022 GCA_050945755.1 Bacillota bacterium
CCTGTCGCTACAATTTTTTTCAACTGATTCTTGGAAAAACCGGATATCTTAAGGAGATCATCTAAAATAGCGGTTCCGGCATCACGAGGACTCCATCCGGTGGGACGGATTAAATAATGATTTTCCGATCCGTTTAACAGAACAGCTTTTGTTGATGTCGACCCGACATCTATTCCGGCAACTAAAGACATGATTTTCACCTGCGTCATAGTATTTTTGACTGTGATTACCCGAGAGCAATATAGTAGTTTATGATTTCAAAAACAATATAACATAAAATGGTATGGGTCTCTAATTGAATAAATTTATCGTAGAGGGACCATTGATAAAAAATCGTAATGATTATCTTAAATAAAAAAACACCTTCCGAAGAAGATGCTTAATCTTAGATGGAAATGCTCTCTATATATGTTGGGCAAATTGGATTTTTAAACCGTTGGGATCTAGGATAAAGAAAAATTTAATGTGAGGACTTGGTTGAAATGGTCCACTATGGATGTCTATCCCTTTTTCTTTAACAAAAGCCATCATTTTATCAAGGGAGTCTACTTCAAATCCCAACGAAATGTTTTCACCCAAATTAACTTCTTTAATTGCTTCATTATGTATTAACTCAATTTTTGTTTCTCCATTACCCAAAAACGCAATCTCGACACCCGGTCCGGCATTAAACCTCTCTACCAGGCTAAGTCCTACTATTTCCTGGTAAAATTTCAAAGATTCCTCTAAATTCTTCACGGATAATGTGACCCAAGAAAGTTTCACAACTACTTTCCCCCTTAATAAATATTATCTATCACATTTTCCCAATCAAGTTAAAAAATTGGTTGATTTCATTATAGTATTTACAAATACTAATTACAATATTAACCAGAATCTAATAATCTATTATTTACCTTCGGCTATTAACAGTACCCCAAATATTACTGCCAAGAACACTAATACAGGGCTCAAGCAACCTAATAATATGGTTAAAAAATGTTCCAAGATTTATACCCTCCTTGTAAAGTGTCTTTATCTTATAGACGCAAAAAACACCTCTGATGTTTCAATAAAACAAAAAAATAACACAAAAATCAGATAAAAGTATATATTCTTGATATGGAAACAATATATGAACTTGCTGCGGGGTTGCATATTTCGCTTTAATGGAACAGAAAGATGCTTGGATGCGTCTAATGAGATATCAAGCATTTGGGGGAGATGATCTGATGAAAAAAAGATTGAATATGATACTTTTAATGATCTTGACGGTGATATTACTTTCCGGGTGTTCCGCCGGGACGGGATCTTTCACTGAGAATGCAGACTATGATCAAGATAAAATCAGCAGAAATACTGTGGAGGGAAATACCCAGTTTGCTTTTGATATTTTTCGGGAGTTAGACGGGGAGGATGGGGAAGAGAATATCTTTATTTCTCCCCTGAGCATTTCTACCGCTTTAACGATGACATATCAAGGAGCGAGAACGACAACCAAAGAAGGGATGGCCCATGCTTTAGGTTATACGGGTATTGACGATGCCCGATTAAATGAGAGCTATCAGAACCTGCTCCGCTATTTGCAGCAGTTAGATAAAAAGGTTCAACTGAATATCGGGAATTCCCTTTGGATTAGAGAAGGGGAAGCGATCAATGAGGATTTTTTAAATGTCAACAAGGAGATATTTGATGCCTCTGTGGCATCGTTGGATTTTTCCCAGAAAACAGCGGCAGATGAAATCAATCAATGGATCTTCGAGGCGACAAATAAGAAAATCGAAAAGATGATCGATCCTCCTATCCCGCCGGATGTTGTCATGTATTTGATTAATGCCATTTATTTTAAAGGCGATTGGGCAAACCAATTTGATAAAAAGCAAACTTACCAAGCCCAGTTTCATGCCGAGGACGGCACTACCCATGAAGTAATGATGATGAGCAAAAACGGCAAAGTGGAATATGGCGATGGGGATGGTTTTAAAGCCGTCCGGCTTCCTTATGGCAGTGGCAAGGCCGCAATGTACTGTATATTGCCAAAGGAAGATGAATCTATTCATGATTTTATTTCCAGGCTGGATGAAGCCCAGTGGAATACGATTAGAGAAAGTATCAGTGAAAAAGATGATGTACAGCTGAGGTTGCCCCGTTTTAAAATGGAATATGGCATTAAGAACTTGAACGACAGCCTAAAAACACTGGGCATGGGGGAAGCATTTTCTGACACAGCGGATTTTTCCGGCATCCGGGAAGGCATTTGTATCAGCAGGGTGCTTCATAAAGCAGTGATTGAAGTGAACGAAGAAGGAAGCGAAGCAGCAGCGGCAACTGTTGTGGAAATGGAGGAGTGTGCTGCTGTGGAACCGTTGACCTTCATTGCAGATCGGCCTTTTGTCTTTGTGATTGCAGATGATGAAACTGGGACAATTCTCTTTATGGGGAAGATGTGTCAGGTATGAGGTGGACTCTTTGGCGGAGGACTTATTTTTTGAGAACTTCTGGGCAATCCTTGTCCTTGTCGCACTTATTATTATTACCATTCTAGCTAAGGTGTTTATACATCAAGAAACAAAAATTGAAGAATTAGAAGAACGATTTAAATACTTGAATCTCAACGTGAATCAAAATAGGGAAGCATGGAAAATTAAAGGAGTTCTTAGTTTTAAAAGGAAGTATTTATATGAAAATTTACAAGGGGAGAGGCTAACAGTGGGGTCAAATTATCAAATTGCCTTTGATAAGGCGATAGCTGACTTACAAATGATGGACCCAATAAAGGTATGTACCAATGCTGTTGCGGAATACTCTGCCACTTTAGGTCAATACACTGTGCCTTTTTTTGATAGGCCATTTATTGCAGATATAAAGAAAGGGGAGGTATTTGACCGATCAACCGGCAGACGCTGTGCCCCGGGGACAGGAGTGCTGATCCTCCATTATCTTACCTATGCTCCAAATATTGAACCATCCGGTCAGTGGATCACACTCAAGGAAGTACCTAATGGGGGGATGATTTTCTATCCGGCTTTCGAAAAAGAGCTGCTTGATGCCCTGGTAAATACCTTTCAAAATGATATAGCCGCCTTTGACCGTGCCGCAGCCTCACTAAACGGTAAGAAACTCAATATGGGAGACAGTGCGGCGGTTTTTGCCGCTTTCCCCAAAATACCCCTTGCTGTCCTCATCTGGCAGGCGGATGAAGAGTTTGCTGGTTCGGCCAATTTTTTGTTTGACAGTACCATCGGATATTTCGCACCGGTGGAGACCATCATCGGGTTTGGCTATTATTTAGGCCATAAACTGATATGCTCGCCTTTTGCACCTGAATCCGACCGGCGGAATGACCCTTTCTGGGATGCAGAATGAGTCGGATGAAGCATAGGGACGGTTTTCTTGCTTCCTTTTTGAGTAATGGACACTAAGACAGGATATGTTCTCTGACTCAATAAGAAAAGCCGGATCACTGACTTGTATGGGATGACGTATTTGTAGAGAAATGTGAAGTAGATATAAATTTGGAGAAAATGGAATGGGTAAAAAAACATATATTATACTTGCCATTGTTTTTACAATCGTTACATTTATTGGGGTTGTTTCAGTGGTTTATACAAGAAAAATAAATGCAGGAGCGGCTATAGTACCAGCATTGATTACTATTATATTTATTAGGCTATTTCAGAAAAGTAACAAATAATAATATTTGGTTTTAAACTGTGAACTTTAAGTCGAAAAGATAGCAGTGCGAGGGGCAGATAAAAATGAAGATAAAACAAAACTCAATTAATGAAAATTTCGCCGGGAATAAACGTCGAAAACAGATCATAATCTGCCTGAGCTTTTTGGCTGTATTTATTTTTGCCATCGTTCTTTTTGTTAATCATTATGTCCAGGAAGTAGGCCAAAAATATATTACTGCAGCGGAAAGTGTTCCGGGAGGGGATGCTATTCTTGTTTTAGGAGCCCGGGTCTATGCTGATGGTAATGTTTCATTAATGCTTAATGATCGGTTGACCACCGGTTATGAATTATACAAAAAGGGTAAGGCCAAGAAAATTATTGTGAGCGGTGATCATGGCCGGAAAGATTATGATGAAGTAAATGCGATGAAAAGATTCCTTATGGAAAAAGGCGTGCCCTCCGAAGATATCTTTATGGACCATGCCGGTTTTAGTACATACGAAAGCTTATATCGGGCGCGAGATATTTTCCAAGTAAAAAAGGTGATCATCACAAGCCAAGAGTATCATCTGATGCGGGCGGTTTTTATCGCTCGGGAATTGGGTTTAGAAGCTTATGGGGTTGCCGCCGACAAGCACATTTACCATGGGGTGATGCTGAAAAGTGAACTCAGGGAAATTGCGGCACGAAATAAGGATTTTCTAACAGCGAAAATACTTAAACCTCTTCCCAAATACTTGGGCGAGGTAATCCCGGTTACTGGAGACGGCAGGGTAACTGATGATTGAAGGTGGTTCAATTTTTTTCGCTGGTAATGTTTATCTATGTTCAAAAGATTAATGGAAATCCAGACGAAGGGATGGAATTAACGAAAAATGGAAACAAAATCCAATTGGATTTCGTCAAATCAAAAAAAGAAAGGAGCTGACTTATGAAAATAAAAAACATTAAAAATACCATTGCTTGTCTGGTGCTGCTGATTATACCAATTATTTTTACCGGATGTCAATCTTCCCCACAAGCCGATGCTGATTTGTCATCGGTTTCTTTAGAAGCGGGGGATGGTATATTTGCCCCGTATCAAAAAATTCCGGTTAATATTAATCCGTCCTTAAAGGATTACCAAGTAGCAGTCGATCTCAGTAATGTCACAAACAGGGACCAGTTTAGTTTTTCACCTGAAGCGAAAAATCTCTTGGCAAAGAACGGCTTTGTGGTGTCACCCAGCCCCCACCGGGAGTTTTTCAGCATCTACGAAATCAACCGTTATAGTTCTATTCCCAATTTTGTCACTACCGATGCCATGCTGCATAATTATCATCTCTTTTTCAGCCATTTGCTGCGCACTTTGGAGAAAGACCAACTGCACAAGGAACTTCTTTCATTGACCAAGTCCATGCTGGCTGAGAGCGAAACCCAATACCAGGAACTCCAGGGAACGGATTGGGAAAATGCGGCCCGGCGCAACGTGGCTTTTTTTGCTGTTGCGGCCAGACTCCTTGACCCGGAGGCTACTATACCTTCCTATGTTAAGCAGGAGGTAAAAACTGAGCTTGAGCTTATCGCTGATCATCGGGAAACCTTGATGCCTTCGCCCGTCATGAATATGGGAAGCAATGACGCTGAATTGACTGAGGTATTAAATGAAGATTACACCCAGTACATTCCCCGGGGGCATTATACCAAGTCTGATGAGTTGCAGGCCTATTTCCAGGCGATGATGTGGTACGGGCGGATGACTTTTCGCGTTTCCATCGAGGATGAAACCAAATCAGCGGCCCTGATAACACTGCTCCTCAGCCGTCAGGAAAATTATGATTCCTGGAACCGTATTTATCAGCCCACCAATTTCTTCGTGGGGAAAAGTGATGATCCGGGATTTAGTGAGTATCGCCAAATTCTGGAGGAAACCTACGGGGGAGTGCCTATTTTAAAAACTCTCACCGGGGATACGGCAAAATGGAGTGCTTTTTGCGCAGGTCTGGAAAAATTAGAACCGCCTGCTATCAATTCCATGCCTATCTTTGATGAGAGCATTCAACCTGACCGAGAAAAGGTGATCAAAGGTTTTCGTTTTATGGGACAGCGTTTTACTCTGGACGCCGCTATTTTCCAGCGCTTGGTCTATCGGGAAGTAGGGGAAAACAATCAAGGAGAGCGGCGCATGCTCCCCAAAGGCCTGGATATTCCTGCGGCGATGGGCTCTCAGGAAGCATACTCTATTTTGGAAAGTATGGGCGAAACGGATTATAAAAAATACCCCGAGAATATGAAAAAGATGCAGGATTATATAACTAAGCTGGATGATGGTATCTGGACCCAAAACCTTTATTGGTCTTGGCTTTATACATTGGCTCCGCTTACCGAACCGAAAGGGGAGGGGTATCCCTCTTTCATGCAGAACCAGGCCTGGACCCGAAAACAGTTGGAGACTTATCTGGGCAGCTGGACGGAACTGAAGCATGATACTATTCTTTATGCGAAAATGGTCTATGCGGAAATGGGCGGAGGCGATATGTCTCAGGATGACAGAGGTTATGTGGAGCCCAATCCGGAGGTTTATGCCCGTCTGGCCGCCTTGTCGAGGATGACTTTTGAGGGCTTAAAGAGCAGGGGACTCCTTAATGAAGGGGACAGTGCCCCATTGGAGCGCATGGAGGAACTGGCCTTAAAGCTAAAAGTTATTTCGGAAAAGGAATTGGCAAATCAGCCCCTGGATGATGAGGAATATGAGCTGATCAAAAGCTTTGGCGGACAGTTGGAACATTTCTGGCTGGAGGCTTTGCGGGACGAGGGTGTAGATCATCCTTCCGCCGTTTATAAAAATCCGGCAGCCTTGATTGCCGATGTGGCCACCGATCCCAACGGTCAGGTCTTGGAGGAAGGTATTGGATTTGTCAGCAACATTTATGCCGTTGTGCCGGTGGACGGGACACTACGCATCGCTCAAGGAGCGGTCTACTCCTATTACGAGTTTCCCTGGCCGGCTGATAACCGTTTAACCGACCAAAAGTGGCTGGAGATGCTGGAAAGCGAGGACGAAATGCCTGAACGGCCTTCCTGGACCAAGAGCTATACAGTGTCCAAGAACGATGCGGGGGAGAGATGGTAAGCCGAAGCGCACTCCGCATGGGGATAATTCTTTTTCTGATCCTGACCCCCTGCCTGATATATTTCGGAGCAGGGGGTTTTGGCTCTCCACTCTGTGCTGAAGGAGATCTTGACAGTGACGGGATAAGAGAGGAATATATTCTGGACGGGCAGACACTTACCGTGCGGGAAGGAGCAGAACTTCTCTGGCAATCACCAAAGGATTGGTCGGTTGATAACTTTGATTTGGGCGATGCCGATAATGATGGTACTGT
>JBMNTN010000085.1:0-6767 GCA_050945755.1 Bacillota bacterium
AAGGCTGATTTTAGGTTGTCCTTTGGGCGGATGACATTTCCTCACCAATTGATGCGCCTAATTTTGCTGGAACAATTATATCGAGGTTTTAAGATTGTTGCCGGACATCCGTATCATAAATAAAGGCGGTTTTTTGTAGATGTGATTTGGAATAAACGTAAGCGAAAAATAAACCGTTTAGAAAAAACATTGGAATGTGCTAACATTAAGCTAAGTTCCTTTGTTTCTAATTTGACTGGTGTAAGTAGCCGAAATTTTTAACCAAGGCGTGTAATTTCTCTCCTTCTGAGAAACCGGTATCTTCCAAACTGTCCCCCGTCATCACGGACGTGAGTCGGGGGGCATCTTCTATTTAGCTGCCTACTTACATTTCGTATTCCCGCTTCCAAAATTTTTTATCTCCTTAAGTCAGCTTTAACACTCATTATTCCCCCAAATACCTCATTTGTGCTGAAGAGAAAGAGAATAAGTAAATTTTCTTTTTGAGCAGGAAATTTGGATCAAATATACAATTTGTTTGGTATATGTAATAAAAAGAAAGCAGGCAGTTAGATGAAAAGAGTGTTGCAAGTATTGTGTCAAAAGCCGGGAAGTACCGGGAGCGGAATTTTTCTGCTTGCTTTATACGAAAGAGCAAAAAAAAGAGGGTATGAGCAGGCTGTAATTGCAGGTGTTTCCCAAAATGAAACTGATAAATATAGGAGGCACCTGAAAAACTCTGATTTCTTTCCAGTGCAGTTTGACAGTGAACTATTAAATTTTCCGGTAGCAGGGATGAGTGATGTTATGCCTTATTCCAGCACCAGATATCGAGACATGACCAAGGAGATGTTGGAGCAATGGACCCGTGCTTTCCGGGTAGTACTACAGAAGGCGGTGCATAATTTCCAACCGGACCTGGTTTTATCTCATCATCTCTGGCTGCTCACTGCTTTAACGAGAGAAACAATTAAGCATATACCGGTATTTGGCATATGTCACGGCACCTGTTTGCGCCAATTAAAGCTGGCAGAAAGATTATCCCCTTTGGCTATAGATGGATGTCGGAAATTAGATGGAATTTTTGCTCTGAATGAATATCAAAAGGAGTCTATTATCAGCAATTATAAAATAGATAAGAATCGTGTTTTCGTTACCGGAGCAGGATATGATGACCGTATCTTCAATACTGAGGGAAGGGAGAAACGCATAGATACAGTAAAACTAGTGTATGCGGGAAAATTAAGCTTTTCTAAAGGGGTTCTGTCACTAATCAGAGCATACGGAAAACTTACGGAAAAGGGCTGGTTGGGGGAACTGCATCTGGCAGGTTCAGGTATCAGTGATGAGGAAAGGCAAATTAGACAGCTGGCCGGGGAAAAGGGAGGGAAAATTGTTTTTCATGGAGCATTATCTCAGGAAGAGTTGGCAAACCTTTTTCGAGCCAGTGATATTTTAGTATTACCATCCTTTTACGAAGGTCTGCCTCTCGTGGTGCTGGAGGCTTTGGCCTCAGGATTACGAGTGGTTACTACGGATTTACCCGGACTAAAAGAATATCTGGGTTGGGAAATAAATAACAGTGGTTTAATTAGATACGTGGAGCTTCCCAGGTGTGAACATGAGGATTCACCGATAGCAGAGGACCTGCCTGATTTTGAGGACAGGCTGGCAGAGGGCATAAAGGAGCAAATTAATTCTCTAATTGACACCTCTGTTTGGCAAAGGCCAGGTGTGGTTAAGGCGATAGCAGACATGAGTTGGGATGGGGTTTTTAGCAGGGTGGAGGATATCTATTTAAAACACTTATCCGACAAGAAGCAACAATAAAATAATTTAATTTTCCATTATTTGCAGGTGGTTATATAATTAATGTATGGAACACTAATATTGACACTGAAGAGAAGAGGACAAGCAGCATGATTATAGATACTCACTTGCATGAAAGTAAATATTCCGGGGACAGCCATGTGTCCTTAGAGGAAATTGTCACCAGGGCAAAATCAATGGGTATGGATGGGGTGTGCATTACCGATCATGAAAGCAATGAAATCAAGGAAGAAGCAAAAAAGCTTTCTCGGGAAACCGGCTTTTTGATTATCGTGGGAGCTGAAATCCTCACTTTTGAGGGTGATATGGTAGTATTTGGATTAGAGGATCTGCCAAAGAGAAAAATACATGCCCAATCTCTGGTTGACCTGGTAAGAAAGAAGGGTGGAGTGGCAATCAGTGCCCATCCTTTTCGGCAAAACAACCGGGGGATGGGTGAATATATCAGGGAAATTGAGGGTTTATGGGCTGTAGAGGCTTTTAATGGAAACACGAATTTTTCCCATAACATGCAGGCATATTTTTTAGCCCTGGAATTAGGGCTACCCTGCTTAGGAGGGAGCGATGCCCATCACCAACATGAAGTAGGGAGATACGCCACGGTTTTTCCTGACGGGATTAGGGACGAAAGAGACTTAATTCAATCTATTGAGGCCAAGGAAATTTATCCTGTGTCATATAATGGAGGTCAATTTATTCCATGCACTGTTAGCAGGGAAATGGGTGAGCTTTCCCGGGTCAGTCCATCATATGCAAAATAGGGAATAAGGCTTAGATAATTGTACTGTCTGATCAAAATGCCTGGAAGTGAAGAATTCATTTCCAGGCTCACTGCAAAAAGCGGCGTGTTCACCGTAAGGCTGATGTTATAAATATCCCAAATAAAAAAATTATCCGTTCCCCCTGTTAAGGACAACCGTATCATAAATAGTGGAATTAACTACTTAATATGGAATACTTTTTAGAACACTTTAATTTCTTTCCCTTTAATTCACACAGATATTCTCTTTTGACGTGGGAATGATAATCTTAAAATCAAAATTTGGAGTGTATATGTGTGAAGATTAAAGATAGAATTTTGTTGGGGGTTATTTCCGGAACAATTGGCAATACAGTTAAGACGGTAATTGATGAAGTCTCGCTCAGAAAAAAGATTTCTCAAAGGTCATTTCGAGAGACTGCTGCCGGAGTTTGGGTATCAAAAAAAAGTGAAGCCAGTAATTTAGAAGGTCAGATTCTCGGTGGGCTCCTTGACTTTGGGTTGGGGACACTTGGTGGTATTGGGGTAGTTCATTTGTTATCAAAGACAGGCAAAGACCAATTGATAACCAAAGGTGTTTTGTCGGGCATATCGATTGGTTCAGTTATCACAGCCTTGTTAAGTGTGTTTCCTCAAAACAAAGTAAAACCGAAAGATGCCGCAAGCAATTTATCTTACATGTTCAGCCATGCTGTTTATGGTATTGTAACCACTTATGTGGTTGCGGGTTTTGGGCACCCCTCCCTATTTGATGCCAAACCCCTAAACGATTATTTACCGCCTAAAGAATTGACCACTGAAGAACAAAACAAAAGTAAATTTAAGAATATGGAAAACAAGGAGCTACTCACTGAGTAGCAAATTTCCCGGCAGTTGAGATTTCATCTGCTCGTGTGGGAATCCCGCAGGGTGTTATAGCAGCAACCTTGTTAACTTTTAGTACAAGTTTGCCTAAGTTAGTAACTGCTATTACTGCTGTAAGAAAAGGACATGGGGAACTTGCTATTGGCAATATTGTTGGGGCTGAACTCAAGGCAAATAAAAAAGCGACCATGATACAAGCATCATGGTCAGAAGATATAATAATGAGTGAAACAAAACGTTCATTTTCTAAAGGTAATCTCAAAATCTGCGAAATCAATCCCACACTAAAAGCAGGGATACTGATGAAACTGTGCTTTATATATTTACCAACAAGAAAAATATTCAATTGCGACTGCTGAGATAAATTTCATAGTGACACAGGGCAGGTAACGGTGCCGGACCAATGTTAAAGCGTAGTGAACCCACCATCAACGGCGATCTGGGCACCGATCACGAACGATGCTTTGTCTGAGAGCAGGAACGCTACAACGTTGGCAATCTCCTCGGCTTCTCCCAGCCGGCCGATAGGATGAAGGCCAATCAGTGTATCCTTAAGTTCCGTATCCGTCCACTGGGCGATGAGCGGTGTCATAATATAGCCTGGGTGAATCGAGTTGATGCGTATGCCTTTTTTGCCATATTCAAGAGCGGCTGATTTCGTGAGGCCGGCAACTCCGTGCTTTGAAGCACAATACGCACCGATGTTGCTGATGCCAATGAGACCGGCGATGGAAGACGTGTTCACGATTGCACCACCACCCGACGCAAGAATCGCGGGGATCTCGTAGCGCATGCCATAGAATACGCCGCTTAAATTGACGTCGATAACTCTCTGCCAATCTTCGGGTGAAAGTTCGCCGATCAAGTCCTCCGGACCTACGATACCGGCGTTATTGAAAGCCAGATGCAGGCCGCCGTATGTTGTTTTAGCGAACTCGACAGTAGCTTCAGCATCTGCAGCCTTTGATGTATCTGCGCAAAATGCTGCTGCCTTCCCGCCGGCAGAAATGATTTGATCTGCAATTTCTTGTGCCGCGTCTAAGCGTATATCAGAAACAACGACTGATGCCCCTTCATTGGCAAGGATCTTTGCTGTAGCAGCACCGATTCCGGACCCTCCCCCGGATACAATAGCGATTTTACCATCAAATGAACCCATTAGATTAACTCCCCTCCATAATATTAATTTTACAGCACCGAAAAGATATTTTTCGAATTGCTGAGTTTATCTACAAGCAAGATTGATGCCAACAAGTCAAAAATTACCAATTGGGAGTTTTAGCCGGTTCCGAAGATTTATCGAGAGGAGGAAAGATTAAAAAGTGTAACAAATAGGAGCATGCAACAGGATGCATGCTCCTATTTGTTACACTTTGTTGTCTGGGTCCATTTATTGACTAGCCGAACGAGTTTCTTTTTCCTTTAAAATCCACGGGGATATTATAAAGTTTTATCTTGCGGTAAACAGTATTGCGGGAGATACCGAGTTTTTCTGCTGTTTGCTTGATGTTTCCTCGGGTCTTGTTTAATGTATCGATGATCAAAGCCAGCTCTGTTTGTTTGATTTTAGTAATGTCCGGCGATACTTTAGAACTTTCCGGAAAAAAGTTGGGTGGTAGGTCATGGCAGCTGATCGTGGAACCCTGGCAAATGTTAGCTGCCCTTTCTAATACGTTTTCCAGCTCTCGGATATTTCCCGGCCAATCATAGCTATGTAGCAGATGCATTGCCTGGTCATCAATGGCAAGATTGGTCTTTTTTGTTTGGAGCTTTATTCGTCCCAGAATACTATT
Source organism: Bacillota bacterium (assembly GCA_050945755.1). GTDB lineage: Bacteria > Bacillota > Dehalobacteriia > Dehalobacteriales > Dehalobacteriaceae > JAQVXR01. The sequence goes on from JBMNTN010000085.1 coordinate 5,227, forward strand.
GATCAGTGGCTCCAGATCTTCCTTGCGTTTTCTTAGGGGAGGCATTTCGATCGCCAGAACATTTAAACGATAAAAAAGATCTTGACGGAAGGTTTTATTTCGAACTGCTTCATCAAGGTTTTTGTTGGTGGCGGCAATAATCCTGACATCAATTTTTTTGGGCTTGCTGCCCCCAATTCTGTATACTTCTTTTTCTTGTATGACCCTGAGCAAAGCAACCTGAACATCCAAAGGCATGTCGCCTATTTCATCGAGGAAAATGGTTCCCCCATCCGCAAGTTCGAACTTGCCCGGATTACCTTCTTTCTTGGAACCGGTGAAAGCACCTCCTACATAACCGAAGAGTTCACTTTCGATTAATCCTCTTGGCAGAGCCCCGCAATTTATAGCTACAAAGGGCATATGCGAGCGATTACTGGAATTATGGATCGCCTGGACCATGAGTTCCTTTCCGGTTCCGCTTTCGCCGGTAACCAGTACGTTGGAATTGGTCAATGCCGCCAGTTTGCCCTGCCGGATTACGTTCTTAAATATCGAAGAATTTCCGATCATTTGTTTAAATGTATATTTGGCCGCGGAACCTGTCACCTGGTTCACCAGTGCATTAACAGTCTTGCTCGGGGTAAAAGTTAATATGATACTTTCCAGGAGGCCTTGTTCGTCCTTAATAACATCTGTGGAAATGCGGCACGATATATCCTTTCCAGGCAAAACAAAATCAACTTCTATATTTTTGATCATTATTTGATCAGTAAGAATATCATACAGATTAATTCCGGATGGGATCAGTTTTGTTAATGGCTGATTCACGATTTTGTTTTTCGCTATACCCAAAAGCCGCAATGCTTTTTGATTGATATCGGTCACGATGCTGGAAGGATTAACGATTAAGACCCCCTCTGAAATTAAATCAAGCATTATTTTTTGCTTTCGAATAATTTTTTGGTTTTCTGCAGTGACGTGGTCAATCTTTATTTGTCTTTCAATAGCATTTGCTACCCCTATGACCATGCCCAAGGTATGAGCATGGACGTTTTTTGAAGTACCCGTAACATTCAAACACCCAAGTATGTTACCTTCCAGATCAAAAATGGGTGCTGCTGAACAATACCATGGAAAATTCCCCTGGTAATAATGTTCTTCAGCCCATATTTGGATAGGTTTTCTTAACGCCAGGCAGGTTCCCACTCCGTTGGTTCCCATGGTTTCTTCTCTGCAGTCAGAGCCAAGTTCAAGACAAGTTGTTTCCTGCATGGTTTTTTCGTCTCCAATTGCAAAGATAATGATACCTTCTGAGTCAGATAGGACCACAATGCCTTGGCGATTCAAAATTAAGAAGAGATTTTTCAGGTAATCATGAGCAACATTTAATAAGGTCGCGTTGTTCTTTTGCCTTTTTCTGATGTCTTCAGGGGAGCACAGTTTTTTATCCTGATAGAAGGCATCAACACCATATTGCCGGCTTCGCTTCCATGAATCAAGAATAACCTTGCGGACATCATCCGTGCCTACCGGATGATTGTTTTGAAAGTCCCGCCAGG
>JBMNTN010000086.1:0-6604 GCA_050945755.1 Bacillota bacterium
CCGCAGGATAAAAGGCATCAAAAATCGAATGTATAGGGTGATAGAGAGGTGGAATAATGGCTTACATAGCAGGCGAAGAACGAAACCAGATCATCCTATTTCCAGAAGCGGTGGATGACTATATTGCAACCGATAATCCAGTTAGAGTAGTTGAAGCATTCGTAAACTCATTGGATATGCAGGAACTTGGATTTCAACGAGCGGAACCAAATAAAACCGGTAGACCTTCTTATGATCCCCGGGACTTGTTAAAGCTCTACTTATACGGATACTTAAATCGGATTAGATCCTCCCGAAGGTTAGAAAGTGAGGCTGGGCGAAATCTTGAGTTATATTGGCTATTAAAGAAGCTAAAGCCTGACTTCAAAACCATAGCCGATTTTAGGAAAGATAACACCAAAGCTTTAAAAGAAGTCTTCAAGCAGTTTGTCCTATTATGCAAAAACTGGGGTTTGTATGGCAAAGAAATCATAGCCGTGGATGGTTCCAAATTCAGAGCCAGTAATTCCAAACGCAATAATTTTAGCCAAAAGAAGATACAACGGCACTTGAAATATATTGACGAAAAAATCAACGGCTACCTGAATGAATTAGATAGTAATGATCAGGAGGAAGCCGATATCCACGTACCCAATGCTGAAGAGATCCAAAAGCGCATCGAAGAGCTAAAGAGTCGTAAAGAAAAATATAAATCCATGCAGCATCAGATGGAAGAAACCGGGGCTACAGAAATATCTATCACCGATCCAGATGCCCGATTAATGTCCGTTAACAATAATGGAGTAGAAGTCAGCTACAATGTGCAAACTGCAGTAGACCAAAAACATAAGCTGATAGTAGACAGCGAAGTCATAAATAATCCGGCTGATCAAGGGCAGCTTAGCAATATAGCCAAGCAGGCCAAAGATGTATTAGAAGTAGACGAAATCAAAGTTCTAGCCGATAAAGGTTACTATTCTACCACTGATCTAATTGAATGCGAGACAAATCACCTAGAGACCTATGTACCCAAGCCGAGATCTACCGGTAATATTGCCAATCCCGATTTTCAGTCTGACAAATTCCAATATGACCAAGAGCAAGATGTTTACCGATGTCCTGCAGGACAGATTCTTTATCCAAGCAGAATAAGAGAAGTCAATGGGGTAAAATATCAAGACTATAAAAACTATCGATCTTGTAAGGAATGCCCCTTAAAGGATCAATGCACTAAAGCAAAGAGGGGTCGATCTATCAGCCGTAACTTAGCCCAACCATTACTGGATGAAATAGAACAACGAACCCGGGGAAATCGGAAACTATATATACAAAGGCAAATGATCGTAGAGCACCCATTTGGAACAGTAAAAAGAATCTGGGGCTACAATCACTTTTTAACCAGGGGATTAGTGTCTGTAAATACAGAAAACAAGCTGCATTTACTGGCTTATAACTTACGCAGGGTAATAAGTATCATGGGAGTCGAAGAAATGGTGAGGAGGCTGGCCCCAGCATAAAGCCTAACCCAGCCTTATTACTTATATTTTTTTCAACTTCTTGATAATCATAAAGCATAATGCTTATTGTAGTGTGCGAAAAGGTATGTTCTCACACAGTCTGCCGTCCCCCTGTCAACCAATTTTTGTTAATTTAAAAGCAAACAAAATCTATAAAAAAGGGTATATAATAAAAAGGTCAAAAATCAGATTTTATTCTGTACAATACGACATAATATTATTAAAATATGTACAAAAGCAATTAATTATCGTATAATTGACAAGAATTGCTTTCTTATTTGAAGGGAAACGATTTGGTTGCGAATCAAAATAATTAATCCTGATTATGGGATGACCACAGCGGAAATACAGGAAAGAATCGATATTTTACATAAGTTAATTGGGAATGATGATGTGGAATTGTCCATGGATTGTTTGGAAAACAGTACGGTTTGTATCGATTCTGCTATGGATGTTGCTTTAGCCAGCGCTGAAATAGTTCAGCAAGCGATTAAAGCAGAAAAAGAAAACTATGATGGGATCGTTTTGTATTGCCTGAGCGATCCGGCTGTTGTAGCCTGCCGTGAAGCTGTCGGAATTCCAGTATTGGGTGGTGGCCAAGCTGCATTTTTGACAGCGGCTTGTTTGGGCTATAATTTTTCATTGGTTGTTACCTCGCCTCAGCGAATACCTGAGAAAAAAGAATTTATTCATACTACTGGCGTCGATCCTGCAAGGCTTTGCTCAATTCGATCTATTAATTTAAGCTTAAGTAATACCAGAGTGGAGATTGATAGGACAATTGACTGTTTATCCCAGGCGGGCAGGCGCTGTGTTGAGGAGGATGGTGCTCAAGTACTAATATTAGGATGTTTGTCGTTATTAGGAATGGCGGATGCAGTTAGTGACCGGATAGGTATACCCGTCATTGATCCGGCCAAGGCGGCAGTATCGATGATGGAGAGTTTAATTAAACAAGGGCTAAGTCATAGTAAAAAGGCCTATCCCACACCACCGGCAGGTATCAGGACATGGATTGCCGGAGAAGTAAACATTAAAAACAAATTATTTTAAGAAGAAAGAGGTAATATTAAAATGAAGAAAGGCAAAATATTAGGTTTCTTATTTATCGCTATGTTAACTATTACGTTGGTAACAGGATGCAGCAGTCAGACAGAGGCTCCGGCAGCAGAAGAACCCCAAAAAACATTAATTATGGCAATTAACGCAACATTTCCTCCTTTTGAGTCAGTTGAAGTAGATGAAAAAGGCAATCAAGTATTTGTGGGAATTGATATAGATATTGCAGACTACATAGCTAAAGAATTAAATGTAAAGCTCGAAATTCACGATATGGCATTTAACGGTTTGGTCACTGCTATTAGTTCCGGCCGTGCAGATTTATGTATTTCAGGTATTTCACCTACTGCTGAACGTTTAGAGGTTATCGATTTCTCCGAATCGTATTTCTATCCTCAAACAGGTATCTTGTCTCTGGTAGGCTCCGGTTATGAAACCTTAGAATCTTTGGAAGGTAAAAAGATTGGTGTATCAATGGGAACAACCTATGCAAATCAAGCGGCTTCAGTTAAAGATGCTCAAGTTATTGAGCTGGATAACACACCGCTTGTTGTTGAGGAAATTGTAAATGGCCGTGTTGATGCAGGTATTTTTGATGGCTCACAGGCTGTTGAATTTATGAAAGAAAATAAAAACCTAGAATTACACTTGTTACCGGCAGAAATGGTTGCTGAGGATAGTTACGCAATTGCCCTGCCAAAAAATTCTCCCTACAAAGATCAAATCAATCAGATTTTGGCCGAAATGAAGCAAAATGGTAAAATAGATGAGATTTTAACAAAATGGTTGGGTGAGAGTTACGTATCGGAGAAATAGAACGACTATTAAAGGAGCACAAGCATAATGGATTTAGATTATAGCCGTATTGTTCCATACCTGCCTTTGTTGAAAAACGGAATAATAATGACCATAAAATTTACATTTTGGTCTACTATTTTTGGCTTTGCCTGGGGTGTGCTCCTGTCATTAATTAAGATATCAACTTTTAAACCTTTGGCCTGGTTTGGTAAGGCATATACTTCTTTTTTTAGAGGGACGCCGCTTCTAGTTCAACTAATGTTGATCTATTTTGCCACACCCCAGTTAACCGGTTATAATATCAGTGCTCTACAGGCCGGTGTGCTGGCTTTTGGCCTTAATTCCGCAGCATATATTTCCGAATCGATTCGTGGGGGTATATTATCAGTAGATAAAGGTCAGAGGGAAGCAGCTATGGCTTTAGGCGTTCCAAGACTACTGATTATGAAGGACATCATTTTACCGCAAGCAATAAAAACTATATTGCCCTCTTTGGTAAATGAGAGTATCGCTCTCCTTAAGGATTCCAGCATGGTTGCAATTATTGGTGTTGGGGATACCTTGCGCTGGGCTCAGCAGGTACAAGCTAAAACTTTCCGTGCCTTTGAAGCATTTATTGTGGCAGCATTGGTGTATTATGTGATGGTTATGGTGCTGACGGCCGTGGGAAGTTACCTGGAAAGGAGGGCTAGGGTTAGTGATTAAGATAAAAAATGTCTCTAAAAAATTTAAGAATCTTGAAGTATTAAAAGATATTTCTTTAGAGATACACAAGAGTGAGGTTGTAGCAATTATTGGGCCTTCGGGTTCCGGAAAATCGACTCTGCTTCGCTGTATAAACTTATTAGAGATACCAACCAGCGGTAATATATACATTAATGGGATTGATACACTGGCGAAGGATACAAATGTTGAGAAAATACGCAAAAATATAGGGATGGTATTCCAACATTTTAATCTTTTTCCCCATATGACTGTGCTGAAAAATATGATATATGCACCGATGGTAGTGAATAAACTCTCCAGGGAAGAAGCAGAGAAGCAGGCTATTGTATTGCTGGAAAGAGTGGGTTTGAAAGATAAAACTTATGAATACCCCAGCAAATTATCCGGAGGTCAAAAGCAGAGAGTTGCAATAGCCCGTGCGCTGGCTATGAATCCTGAAATATTTCTTTTTGACGAACCGACTTCCGCCCTTGACCCGGAAATGGTGAAAGAAGTTTTGGAGGTCATTAAGTCCTTAGCTCATACAGGAATTACCATGATTTTAGTAACCCATGAAATGGGCTTTGCCCGGGAAGTTGCGGACAGAATCTGTTTTTTGGATGAAGGCCGTATTGCAGAAATCGCCCCTCCAAAGGAATTCTTCTCAAGTCCCAAATCAATAAGGGCACAACAGTTTTTAGATAAGGTCTTATAATTATTTAAGGTTCAGGTGGGGGAAAACTCTATTTGAGCCTTACATATTTTTAGAGGTGGAAACAGATGACAGAAACCTATGAAAAAATCAAATGGCCTGATAATGCCAGATGTGCAGTGATGTTGAGTTTCGATCTTGACGGGGACACCATCTGGGCTAACGGAAATCGCAGCTATGCTGGCGGAGAAAATTTTATCCGCGCTACTTCAATTGGTAGTTATGGTCCCAAAAGAGCGGTTCCGCGGATTTTAGAATTGCTGGATAAATATAATTTATCGGCAACATTCTTTACACCGGCAAAGGTAGTAGAAGAAAATCCAGAATTACTACAATCTATAGATCATGCAGGTCATGAGATAGGGCATCACGGCTATCGTCATGAGCGGTTTGTAGACTTAACCAGAGAAGAACAAAAAGCTATTATTTTACACAGCCAGGATATTTTTCAGCAAGTAATCGGTAAAAAAGCAAGAGGTTATCGTACACCGTCTGGAGACTGGTCCAGAGAGACGCCTGGTTTGTTAAATGAACTAGGTTTTATGTATTCAAGCTCCATGCGGGGTGATGACAGGCCATATCGTACAGTGATTGAGGGACAGGTCACGGACTTTATTGAAATATCACCTAAATGGGATTTGGATGATTTTGTACAATTTGGCTATAATATCTTTCCGCCTGAACCTGCCGGACAAGACCGCATCTCCGGCATTGAAAAGGTATACGATAATTTCAAACAGGAATTCGATGGCTATTATAAATATGGTTTGTGTTTTGTGCTTCTTATGCACCCTCAAATTATTGGCAAGCCGGGCAGGATCTTGATGTTGGAGCAACTTCTTCAGTATATGAAGTCGCATGAGGATATCTGGTTTGCAACTGGTGAAGAAATTGCTGCATGGTGGCGGGCAAATTATTAAGGAGGATCAACCATGGCAAAAGAAGTATATTGGCCTGACGGTGCACAATGTGTAGTATTATTAACTGTAAATTTGGATGCCGATCAGTTTTGGCTTGGCATGTTTCCTGATAGCATAACCCGTCCTAAAACTCTATCTATGGGTGAATATGGTATCAAACGTGGTTTGGATCGAGTGCTACGTACTTTTGAGGAGTACAATATTAAAACGACATTCTTCGTGCCCGGAAAAGTTGCAGATAATTATCCGGAAGCAATTGAAAAGATTATAGGTTATAAGCATGAGCTGGCAGTTCATGGCAATACTCATACCAGTATGCACCTCTTGACAGCCGACCAGCAAATTGAAGAGATGGAAAAAGCCAAAGAAGCTTTGGAGAAAATCAGCGGTATTACACCGGTTGGTTTTAGGTCGCCGGAGGGCGAATTAACGTTAGAAACCTTAAAACTAGCAAAGCAATGCGGGTTTAAATATTCCAGCTCATTATATGGAGATGACCGGCCTTACACGATTTCCCTGGAAAATGGTTCAATTACTGAAATCCCTATACATTGGGAACTCCATGATTTTCCCTATTTTGCTTTTAATTATGGGCCTGCTTTTCCAATAGGCCAAGGCCGTGTATCAAGTTATTATCAAGTAACCAGGAACTATCAAAGGGAATTTGATGGGTACTATCAATATGGTTTAGCCTATGTGGCTCAGTTTACCCCTCAGACGATTGGCTCTCCGGGGAAAATCAAGATATTGGAAGATTTATTGAAGCATATCGTTAAAAAAGATAATTTGTGGATTGGTACCTGCAGCGATTTGCTTGACCGGCATTAAGATTTTCTAAAAACATATATTCCCTCAGACCGTTAGTCTGGGGGATTTTTTAATTTCATTCCATCAGTTTTTTGTCATTATGGATT
>JBMNTN010000087.1:0-6579 GCA_050945755.1 Bacillota bacterium
CCACTCACCCTTTTTGCTGATGCCGATGGTGGTGACATTATATAAATTTTTATTGATCGCGTCATATACATTTTTCGCCGATTGAATCGATACCTCATGTTCCGCAGATTTTCCGCCAAAAAGAATACCGACATTAATTTTTCTATTCATTATAAGCCTCCTGCACATTCGTTCCCATAATTCTTATGTATTTTTTTCGATATTTATACAAAAACAAACAAAAGCGCAATCCAAAAAATGAAAACCTAGGTATCAGTTTAATAATTGTACATAAACAAATTGTACATTTAATTTACTTTTCCTGCAGTAGATACTGATGTTATAAGATCTAAAAAGTTAAAAATTTTAGCCCTTTTTCAGATAGTAAAAAGGACTTCGGGAAACCCCGAAGTCCTTCTCCTATATGGTGCCGGAGACCGGAATCGAACCGGTACGAATATTGCTATTCGCAGGATTTTAAGTCCTGTGCGTCTGCCAGTTCCGCCACTCCGGCATGTTTTGGAGGCGCCACCCAGATTTGAACTGGGGAATAAAGGATTTGCAGTCCTCTGCCTTACCACTTGGCTATGGCGCCCCGCTGCGAAGATTATAATAGCATAATTCACTCAGTTTTGCAAGTATATTATCTTTAAAAATTCACTTCATCCATACAGGTAAATAAATGATGTTCTTCTTTATTCAAGCATAAAAAGCTTTTCTTTGAGTGACAATAACAACGCAAGTTATTAAAAAAAACAGGGGGATGTTAGATGAAACAAAAAAAAATTCTCAACTCAATACTTTTCCTGACAGTGGTTTTCGCAACTTTTTTTATCGCTGTTTCTTCCGAGGCTCAACAAAGGCCTACATTATACTGGGGTAGCTCCGGTAGTGATGTCAGAGAAGTCCAGCAGCGTCTGCGTAATTGGGGTTACTATAATGGCCCCATTGATGGGGTTTTCGGAGCCTCAACCAGTCAGGCTGTTAAGGACTTCCAACGAAAAAATAATATACCCGCAGACGGTATTGTCGGGGCTCAAACTTATAATGCTTTAGGAATCAGCACTCCGGCTCCTGCTGCACCCGCCGGGTACCAGCCCACTAAAGGGGTTTCGGTTGGTGATGATACCATGCTTTTGGCCAGAGCAATCCATGCGGAAGCTGAAGCAGAGCCATATATCGGTAAAGTCGCCGTCGGAGCAGTCCTTTTAAACCGGGTAAATCACCCAAGCTTTCCCCAAACTTTAAGCGGCGTAGTTTATCAAGGCCGTGCTCTGGAATCAGTAGCCAATGGGCGGGTAAATACCCAACCCAGTGATGATTCTATTCGGGCAGCCCGAGATGCTCTAAACGGCTGGGATCCTTCTTATGGCTGTATCTATTTTTGGAACCCTTATAAACCAGTTAGTTCTTGGATTTGGACCCGTCAAATCGTGGTTCAATATGGTCAACATGTCTTTGGCAAATAATATATAAGGAGTGAAACCATGCGCAATTGGATTATCGGTTTATTGACCCTAGCCTTAGTGGTTACCGGTGCTTGGGGTTATAACCAATATAGACTCAACAATCAAACTCGAATCCTTTTAGAAAACCAACACCAGCGTGCCTTTTATAACTTGGTGGGCAATGTGGAAAATATTTCAGTGCTGACATCAAAAAGTCTTGTCTCCGGTTCCCCCCAACAAAATTTAAGGTTGCTTTCGGATATTCACTGGCAGGCAAATTTTGCCCAAGATAATCTGGCTCAGCTTCCCCTTTCCCATGAGACTTTGACCAGAACCCAGAAGTTCCTTACCCAGCTGGGGGACTATGCTTACACCCTGGCAAAAGCTACAGCAGACGGAAAAACTTTCAACTCAAAAGAAATTAGTCAGCTTGAGGAACTTCACAATGAAGTAGGCGAACTGGGGGAAGCGCTGAATGAACTGCAAAAGCAGGTCGCCCAAAACGGCATGCAATGGCAAGAAATAAGAAGCGCCAGCCAGAAAAAATTAGACAAAGAATCAACCGGTTACATGGATAACAGTTTCCAAAAGATTGACCAACAGATGCAGAAGTATCCTACCCTGGTTTATGACGGTCCCTTTTCCGACCATATGGAACTTAGAAATCCCAAAGATCTTTCCGGAAAAGCAATTACTGAAGAGGACGCAAAAAGAATTGCCCGAGAATTTGTTGATCTGCGTCCGGATACTGATTATGTAGTAACAGACAACGGAAAGAGTACGCAAGATGCCTCTATTCCGGTATATTCTATCCGCATTGCCCCCAGAACACCAAGCATGGGCGAAGTCTTTTATGTAGACGTCAGCCAAAAAGGCGGCCATGTGGTAATGGTTATGAATTCCCGGGATATCGGCAATGCAACAATAGGTCTGGATGAGGCGCTCGAAAAAGCTAAAGCATTTCTTGCGAAAACCGAATATAAATCCATGGTGCCTACCTACTCCCTCCGGCAGCAAAACACGATGGTAGTCTTATTCGCCTATCAAGAAAACGGAGTAATCGTCTACCCTGATTTGATCAAAGTAAATGTGGCGCTTGACAATGGGCAAATAACCGGATTTGAAGGCGCAGGTTATTTGATAAACCATTATAAACGAAACCTGCCTGAACCAAGTTTAAGCAAGGATGAGGCCCAAGAAAAACTAAATCCGGCCCTAAAAATAGAAAGTTCACGACTTACAGTAATTCCCTTAGAAACAAGAGAAGAAAAACTTTGCTACGAATTTAAAACATCATATAAAGGAGACGATTTTCTCATCTACATTAATGCCCTGGACGGAAGAGAAGAACAGATTCTCAAACTTTTGAAAACACCGGGTGGGACATGGACAATGTAAACAAAAAAGCAGAGATCTTTGATCTCTGCTTTTTCTTCTGGAGCGGGCGAAGGGATTCGAACCCTCGGCTTCAACCTTGGCAAGGTTGCACTCTACCACTGAGTTACGCCCGCAAAAATGGTGCCTCGGACCGGAATCGAACCAGTGACACGAGGATTTTCAGTCCTCTGCTCTACCAACTGAGCTACCGAGGCAAATGGCGGAACTGACGGGAGTCGAACCCGCGATCTCCGGCGTGACAGGCCGGCATGTTAGACCACTACACCACAGTTCCTTATATGGTGGGCGATGACAGGATCGAACTGCCGACATCCTGCTTGTAAGGCAGGCGCTCTCCCAGCTGAGCTAATCACCCACATTTTCCTGACGGACAAGACATAGTATACATCTTTTTAGTTAATTTGTCAAAAGTAATCTTTTGGAACATCAAATCATTTATAACTTGTACGTCCGGAGCGATTTATATTATATCCAAACCAATGCCTATTGTCAACGCTGAAGATGAAGTTTTCTTATTTTTTATACTCTTCCAGTCCGAAAGATACCCGTTGAATATGCCCGGGTCCTAACCGGGACCCGGGCCGAAAGCTTACGGTGAAATCCATGGGATTCCTTCTCTTGTATTTTATTTAAGGAGATCTTGCACAAACGCGGGCAAAACGAATGCTGCCTTATGTATCTCCGGAGTATAGTAACGCGTGTTAGTATTAGGAATAATTTTAATATCAATTGCTTCCGGGTCATAATTCTTTGATCCCATTGTAAAACTCCACATGCCGCCGGGATATGTCGGAACATAGGCTAAATAGAGTTTAGTAATTGGAAAAATTGATTTTACTTTCTGGAAAACACTCTTCATTAAATGATCGGTTAAAAAAGGAGACTCTGTTTGAGCAACAAAAATTCCGTTATCCTTAAGAGCATCAAAAATTCCCTCATAGAATTCTTTTTGATACAATCCTACCGCTGGTCCTACCGGATCGGTGGAATCTACAATAATAACATCATACCTTCCTTTTGAATCGGCAATATGCTTAATTCCATCTTCCACTCGTACTTCAACTTTTGGATCGCTCAATCCGGAGGATATTTCCGGGAAATATTTTTTTGAAGTCTCAATTACCGCGCTGTCGATATCTACCAAAGTAGCCTTTTTAACTTTAGGGTGTTTGGCAATTTCACGGATTGCTCCCCCGTCGCCCCCTCCAACCACTAAGACGTTTTCAGGGTTAGGGTGAGTGTTCAGTGGTACCAGGGAAATCATTTCGTGATAGACAAACTCATCTTTTATCGTTGTCTGAATCGCCCCGTCCAATACCAGCATCCGCCCAAATGCTTCAGTGTCAAGAACTTCAATATACTGATAATCTGAATTTTTTTCAAGTAATTTTGATTTACACTTAAGCGAAATCGCAACACCAGGTTCCTGAAGTTCAGTGTACCATAAACCTTCCAAAACTGGTAACCTCCTCATAAAAATATCCAAACTATTAAGTATTATAACGACTAACAAAGATTAAAATCAAGGAACTTATTCCCTCTCTCAGTGCATAATGGCAACAGATCGGGTTGTCGCCTGCCAAATTGTATTATAGCCTAATGGCTCGGTCAAAGCTCGAACCGGAATCATAATTAGACCGTTTTTCAACACCGGCCTTCCGGAAATCACCTGTTGAGAGTCCGGCATGATAATTTGTTCCTTTTCCATATCCACCACGACTTTGCCTTGGGAAGACTTGACTTCGGCTTTACCATCTTCCCATTTCACCTCGGCACCCAAATAACCTGCTACACTTCTTAAAGGTACCATCACCAACCCTTCCTCTTGATAAGGAAGAGCAGGTAATTGGTACATGCCATATCCGGCAAATGCCAAAGGAGAATCAAGAGAAATCTGAGCTGCATATAGTCTAATCTCATCACCTAAACTTTTCACTGCTTTTTCCAACTGCTTATTTTCATTATTTTCAATAAAATCAGGGGTTAGTCCTTTGAGGTTTATATCCTGACGCCCTCTGGTTAAATACTTGGCAGTAGTCAGTTTCAGACCACCACCGTTTGACAAAGCAAACACTGTCTGTACCGAACCTTTCCCAAAGGTTTTTGCACCGATAATTATTCCTGTTTTAGCATCCTGAATTGCCCCAGCCAGAATCTCCGCAGCACTGGCTGTCCCTCCGTTAACCAATACTGCAACCGGTAGACCCCGAGGTATTTTAAATGATCTGAGGGTAGATTCCTGGTTACCTTTTTGAATTACATGGACCACCGGACCCTTAGGAACGAATTCTCCGGCAATTGCTACAGCAACATTTAACAGTCCACCCGGATTATTACGCAAATCAAGAACCAGTGTCTCCACCTTCTGATCAATTAAACAATCCAGTGCCAGACTTAATTCTGCAGGAGATGCGGAATTAAAACTGTCCAATTTTATGTATCCGATATTTGGACCGATTTTCCGATACTCCACGGTTGGCAAAATTATGTTTTTACGGACCATGATAAAATTAAGTGCTTCACTGCCCCGTTTCACCGTAACGCTCACTTTAGTTCCTTCCGGTCCTCGAATCTTTGCCGCTACTTCTGTTGAATTTAGGCCTTCAACACTTTCTCCATCTACATGCGTAATAATATCTCCCGGTTTAATCCCCGCCTTCTCTGCCGGACTTCCCGGCATAGGGCTGACAACTTGGCACGAATTCCCCACTTGCTGAATATGCATTCCCACCCCTGTAAACCTACCGTCTAATGACGATAAATAATCCTTAAAAGTTTCCGGTGTTAAGTATGTGGAATAGGGGTCATTAAGGGTATCTACCATTTCCTTTATATTATTTTTTCCTAGGACATCTTCTTCTACATCCTGTACATAACAGTTTTTTATAAGTTCCTTAACTTCTAGCAGCCCGTTATCAGCAAAAACCAACCCCTGCATTGAAACAAAAAGGACAAGTACAAAACACAAAACACAAAACAACCGTCTCTTCAATTCTCTTTCCTCCTTCTAAAAATATTTTGGACAATAATCGTTTATCGGACACTCCGGACACTTAGGATTTTTAGCCGAACAGATTTTTCTTCCATGACAAATGAGCCAATGGTGAGCCGCTCCCCACTCTTCCTGGGGGATAAGTTTTACTAGCTGGGATTCGGTTTCATTAACATTTTTTCCATTACTTAAACCCAGCCGATGTGCTACTCGAAAAACATGTGTATCAACAGCCAATGCAGGAATGCCAAAGGCATTATTTAATACTACATTAGCGGTTTTCCGACCGACACCGGGAAGCTTCATCAATTCTTCCCTGGTCTGTGGCAGTTCACCGGCATATTTTTCGACAATTATCTGCGATGCTTTAACAATATTTTTTGCCTTATTTCTGTAAAGGCCACATGATTGGATATAAGGTTCCAATTCCTGCGGAGTTAAAGCCGCAAAATCCTGCGGCTTGCTATATTTTTGAAATAAAATATCAGTAATCTTGTTAACCTGATTATCGTTAGTTTGCGCAGATAAAATTGTTGCTACCAATAATTGAAAAGGAGAAGAAAAACGGAGAGCTGTCTTTGCCCCTTGATAATTATTCTTCAATATCTCAAAAATAATGTTATTGTTATCTTTTTTTGTCATAATTCACTTCCCCTATATATTTCCTTTATGGTATACCCATCAGTACCTAAATGTAAAATCACAACCACCCGCTCAGCGGGTGGTTTGCTCTAGCCCTATAAGGGCATGGTACCAGGCTGA
>JBMNTN010000088.1:0-6567 GCA_050945755.1 Bacillota bacterium
TACGTTCCCGTAATCCGGCTGTCGGCTGGGGAGTTCTTGGCTTTGGAATTGCCCACGTTTTACTGGGATCTATTGACCTGGTTGAACACCAAGGCAGGTGAGAGTGAAAAAGCGGAAGGCTAAAAACCTTCCGCTTCTTTTATTCCGGAAATAAGATAACATTATTAGTCCTGGATAACTTCTTTCGATACTTTTCCTCTCGATAATACCTTAGTATAGCTTGATCCAAATGTTGGCTGGCCTTAATTACTTGTTCATTTAAAAGATCAAATTCTTTTTCTTCAACCATATACTCTAAATTTTTTCTTTGAAATTCAATCATATCTAATGGAACTTCTGCTTTGCGGGCAATATTTTCTATCATTGGAGTTCTCCTTACTCTTATTTTTGCTAAATCTTTATTTTTTTACATACCCGATAAATTACTACTTAAATGCGAACGTCGTATTGCCTGTTATTCTGCAACTAATGACTTATTTTTCTTATGTACAATAAACTTTCTCACATTGAACCACCAGAATAAATAACAGCTAAATATAAGCATTATTATTCTCACCACAATATAGCAATATTCATGCCAAAAATTATGTTTATACCAGGGTGTGGTTTTGTCGAATTTTGTTGTCATAGGTAAGTTGTTCTTTGTTTTTTTGGTGTTTCAAGTTTTTTTATCATAACTGTGTAAATTATTAGCCAGATTATATTTCTTTATCATTTCATTTAAAGTACTGCGTCCAATCCCTAACTGTTTTGCAGCTTTAGATTGAACTCCATGAGAACTTTTTAGTGCCCTAATGATTAGCTTGCGCTTGTACTGCTGTACGGCAGTATTAAAATCATACTCATTTTCATCTATATCAACGCTGATTCCTTTTTTGACCAAGAAAGGAGGCATATCACTTACGCGAATTTCTCTTCCTTCACAAAGAATTATTGCTCTCTCAATAATATTTTCCAGTTCCCGGACATTTCCCGGCCAGTCATACTCAGTCAAGGAAATCATGGCATCTTTATTCACACTAAGAACATTTTTATTATGTTTCCGGTTATATTTATCTATAAAGTGTTTTACCAAGATTGGAATATCATCTTTCCGCTTTTTTAAGTCAGGCAAAAAAATCGTAACTACATTTAATCTATAAAATAAATCTTCACGAAATTTTTTCTGTACAATCAATTCTTCTAGATTCTGATTAGTCGCCGCTATAATCCGTACATTACATCTGCGGGGAATTGTTTCCCCAATCCGAAGAAATTCACCCTCTTGCAAAAATCTTAACAGTTTTGCCTGCAAATTTATGCTGATATCTCCAATCTCATCCAAAAAAAGGGTTCCGCCGTGTGCCTCCTCAAAAAGGCCTTTTTTTTCACTCACTGCTCCGGTAAATGCACCTTTGGTATGGCCAAACAATTCACTTTCCAAAAGGTTTTCCGGTAACGCAGCACAATTGATACTGATAAAATTTTTTTCAACACGCAGGCTTTTTTGGTGTAAAGCTTGTGCTACCAGCTCTTTTCCCGTACCACTTTTCCCTCGAATCAACACTGTACTTTCTGTCGGGGCAACTTTTCTGATAACTTCTAATACTCGCTCCATAGAGGGAGAACTGCCAATCATATTCTTGATTCCAATCGCAGATGATAATTGGTTTCTTAATCGAGTATTATTTGATTCCAGATTACTGACTAAAAACGGTAAACACATTTTGTTCTCCGCTAAACCGCGGAATACAGCAACCGCTTTTTCCCGGCAACTGGCATAACCACAAGCACCACAGTTTAATTCGTCTAACGCAGAAAATTTACCTAGCTCAGTTAATACCGCTCTGATCTGGGTTTCAGAAGGGACAGGCAGATTAACACTGCGGTTACGAAAGCTATAGGACAAATCCAATCCTTCCGGTGATTCTAAAGGCTGCTTATCATCTGATAGGTTTTCTTTTGTATACTTGGCTACAATCTGATCTCTTTCTAAGAGATTTAAAGGAGATTTTAACGCCGGCCCGCTCAAACATCCTTTACAAAATAAAATATCTGCCAGTTTAATAGTATGTTTTTTATTTCGAATCCCGTCAAAAAAATGTACACAATTATCTTGTCCCTCTACTTTTACTACTTCGCATTCAATAGGGTCCAAGTTTAATCCAATATTTTTCAAAAAGCCACCGGTTGCAGGATACAACCTACCTAGTCCACCTGTCGGACTATCCCAATCACTTGGGGGCAGGTCATCAGGATTAATTGTACTTTCCTCAAACATTTCTTCGAGTTCATTAAATGTTAAAGCTCCATCCACTGCTCCCTTAATCATTGGGTTTTCCGCTTCATCTTTTTTGGCTATACAAGGTCCGATGAATACCGGACGACATTCTTGTCCGTATACCATTTTTAAATAACGTCCTAACGCAATCATCGGAGAAACCACTGGTATTAGATAATCAATTAGCTCAGGATAATGCTTTTCCACCAGATTTACCACAGCTGGGCAAAAAGTAGCGATAAACTGTTGACTTGACTCTGCTTCAATTATTTTTTTATACTCTAAGCTGACTAACCTAGCACCGAAAGCAACCTCCCACACTTGAAAAAAACCCAGTTCTTTAACGGCACTAATAATCTGGCGAGGATCAGCCATATAAAATTGAGCCACGAAGGAGGGGGCTAAGCAGGCAATTGCCCTTCCACTTTGGATTGCTTCCCGTGCCCCTTCCTTCCCGCTAACAATCCTTTTAGCATTTTGAGAACACACCTCAACACAGTGACCGCAGTTGATACAAAGTTCCGGAACAACCTTTGCCTGTCCATCAATAACCTTGATTGCTTTGGCCGGACAATTTCTAATACATGAATAACACTTTTTACAGCGGCCACTTATTGTAGAAACAACATTTACCGCCATATAAACCACCTACTTATACCTTGACTTTAATTCTTGTAGTTTTGGTGGTACAAACTATTTAACTAACAGGTTATTGCGAATGCCATAATTGTTCAGCAACATATACATGTTATATTCCGCTTTCAAATCTTCCTCAACTTTTGCAACCATATTTTTTCTGGGAGTGAGTTTCGCCATAATGCCTTTTGCCGGTCTTTTCTTTTCATTTAATACCATTGCCATTTTAAATACCTCCCTTTGATATTTTATTTGTTCTTGTGATTACTTTCACTAATAATTTATTGCAATATTCGTGCCAACCTATTTTATGTCTCTAAAGGCGATAAATCATGGATATAATTAGACCTATAGAAAAAGGTTGTTCGCATTTTTGGACAATAATTCGTCCCTATGAACCAGACTGCATGACCACTCAGCTATTCGTATTTTTGGACGGGTTCGTATTTTTTGACATTAGGATTCGTAATCAATCTTCAGCCGTTTTATAATCTCGTTCAAAGTGCTTCGTCCTATTCCTAGCTTTCTGGCAGCTTGAGCTTGTACGCCATCTGCCTCTTTTAATGCTTTCATAATTAGTTTTTGTTTGTACTCATTAACTGCCCGATTATAATTTATTAGTTCTTCATCGGACGAAACACTAACAGTACTAAATTTTACCTTTAAGGAAGGCGGCAAGTCTTCTTCCGTTATTTCCCGGCCTTCACAAAGGATAACCGCTCTTTCAATCGCATTTTCTAATTCTCGGACATTACCCGGCCACTCTGCATTAGTTAACGCCATCATAGCCCGTTTATTTATGGAAATCACTTTTTTCTGATGTTTAGTGTTAAACTTATCCATAAAATACTTGATTAATACAGGAATATCATCCCTACGTTCCACCAAATTAGGAAGCCTAATCGAAACTACATTTAGACGGTAAAAGAGATCCTCTCGAAATTTTTTACTTTCGATTAACTCCTCTAAGTCTCGATTAGTAGCCGCAATAATACGAACATCACTTTTTCGCGGGACAGTTTCTCCAATGCGTAAAAACTCTCCCTCTTGGAGGACACGCAATAGCTTGGCCTGCAATTGGGGGCTAACATCTCCAATCTCATCAAGAAACAAAGTCCCTCCGTTTGCTTCTTCAAACAAACCTTTTTTGTTGCTTACAGCCCCGGTAAAAGCACCCTTAGTGTGTCCGAAAAGTTCGCTCTCCAAAAGATTATCCGGCAAGGCAGCACAGTTAACACTGACAAATGCATGTCCCTGACGCAAGCTTTTTTGATGGAGCGCCTGAGCTACTAATTCTTTTCCCGTACCACTTTTCCCGCGAATAAGCACAGTACTGTCTGTAGGGGCTACTTTGTTAATTATCTGATAAACTTTTTGCATGGCAAGAGAATTTCCAATCATATTCTCCATACCGACAACACTTGTTAACTGTTTTCTTAAATGAATATTATATGACTCTAAATTTGTAATTAAAAAAGGCAAGCACATTTTATTCTCTGCTAAACCGCGGAAAACCGCCCTTGCTTTTTCCCGACAGCTAGAATAACCGCAAGCACCGCAATTCAACTCATCTTCCGGAGAAAATTTGCCCAGTTCAGTAAGTACAGCTCGAATTTGGGCCGGTGTAGGTTCAGGCATCTCCGGTATTTCTTTACTACGATCGCGAAAACCCCTGGTCAAATTCAGCCCATCCGGCATAACCGGAGGTTTTTTTGTGGAGCCTTCCATATTTTCTCTGGTATATTGAGCAACAAGCTGCTGTCTTTCATACTTATTTAGTGGTGATTTTATCATAGGACCGCTGATACATCCATCACAAAACAAAATATCAGCAAGCTGAATTGAATTCTTATCCTGCTTGATCCCCTTTAAAAAGTCTAGACAATTTTCTTGGCCTTCAACCATAATTATCTCATAACTCAAAGGATCAAGTTCCAGACTGGCAGTACGTAAAAGCCCGCCGGAAATAGGATAGAGCCTTCCCAATCCCGAGTTTGGACTATCCCATTCCACTGGTAACTGATCCTCTATTATAATCTCTTTTTCCTTAAACATTTGATCCAATTCTGAGAAGGTTAACACCGCGTCGATAGCTCCTTGAACCATTGGATCTTGTGCTTCTTCTTTTTTAGCAATACAAGGGCCAATAAAAACCACTTTGCATTTTTTACCATAAATAGTTTTCAAGTAGCGCCCTAACGCCACCATTGGAGAAACCACCGGAATTAAAAATTGATTTAAATCGGAATAATGTTTTTCCACCAAGGTAACTATTACCGGGCAAGCTGATGCAATAAAATGCTCCTGAGCGCCCTGAGACAGCATTTTTTTATATTCTTGCGTAACGAGAAGAGCCCCAAAAGCAACTTCCCAAACCTCATCAAAGCCCAATTGCTTAACAGCATGAACTACCTGTCCCGGATGACAACTTTCATAATGGGCAACAAAAGACGGTGCCAAACAGGCAATTGATTTTTTAGCTGATACGGCATTGTTTGCTCTTTCTACCCCGCTGGTAATTTTTTTGGCATTTTGTGTGCACACTTCAACACAATGGCCACACCCGATACAAAGCTCAGGAACAACCATTGCTTGCCCTTCTTCCACTTTAATAGCTTTTGCCGGGCATTTTCTAATACATGAATAACACCGTCTGCACAGTCCGCTGATAGTTGTCACTACGTTTTCCGGCAACATTATCACCCCTGACTAAATACCTTGTTAAGCAATTAAATAATTATTAGTTAGTTTCATACACATGTAACATATTTCGACTTTCTTATACAATTATATCTTAATTTACACCGACATTTAATAGAAAACTATGTTTATTTTGTAGCAATTTTTTGCTAATTTAGTTAATTATAATGTTTTTTTAACAAATCTATTTTTTGAAAATGTTTATCCAAAAAAAGACCTGCTCAGGTAAAGCAATGAGCAGGTCAATAATATAAAGAATTTTTTCCTTTGCCTCAGAAAAATATCCCTTGGCTCAAATAATTAGAGGAACTTTTTATTCTTATCATGATAATGTGTATGAAGCAGTTCGTGGGATTTATGCCCTAACGGTTCATGCAGGAACTCTTCATAAATTTGTTTTACTTCCGGATTTTCATGAGACTTACGCAGCGGTAGACCCGCATCTTCCTTGTAAATACCTTCAATACGTTCGGCTCTTTTAGCATTTGACTTGGTAATAGGCTGGCCGCCACCACCGATGCAGCCGCCAGGGCAAGCCATAATCTCGATAAAATGATAAGGAGATTCACCGGCCCGAACCTGGTCCATAACCCTGCGTGCGTTAGCAAGCCCATGGGCAATCGCTACCCGGACTTTTAATCCGTTTAAGTCAATCTCCGCTTCCTTGATACCTTCCATGCCACGAGCAAAAGTGAAGTTAACATCTTTAAGTTCATTGCCGGTAACAACTTCATAAACTGTACGCAGGGCTGCTTCCATCACACCACCGGTAGCCCCGAAAATAACAGCCGCCCCAGTATAAGCTCCCATCCAAGAATCAAATTTACCCGGAGCAATCCTGGAGAAATCAAGTCCAGTCATTCTAAAAAGTCGACCAAGTTCCCTGGTGGTAAGCACCAGATCCACATCCCGGTAACCGCTTGAATTCATTTCCGGGCGGGCTGCTTCAAATTTCTTTGCCGTACAGGGCA
>JBMNTN010000089.1:0-6525 GCA_050945755.1 Bacillota bacterium
AACAGCAGGACCACCACAAAAAATCCCATCACCAACTTTTTCTTCATGATATTACCTCCCCTTTGACCGCCGCTTTTTTCTCCGTGCCTAAATGTAACTTGCGCCTTAACCACTGCCCGAAATCATCGATCAAGGTGTAAACCACCGGGATAAATACCAGGGTAAAGACTGTGGATGCAACCAGTCCCCCGATTACCGCCGTCGCCATCGGTGCCTGGGCCTCCGCACCTTCCCCGATACCAAAGGCCAGAGGCAGCATGCCCAAAACCGTCGTCAAAGTGGTCATCAAAATAGGGCGCAGCCTAGTGGGACCGGCTTTAGTAATCGCCTCCGTCCTGGCAAGGCCTCTACGGCGCAAAGTATTAATGTAGTCAACCAAAACAATTCCATTGTTGACGACGATCCCCGCCAACATAATTACCCCGATAAAGGTGACAACACTGAAGGTGCGACCGGTAAGAGCCAACCCTGCTACCACTCCGATAAATGTGGTGGGCAAGGAAAACATAATAATAAAGGGGTGAACTAAAGACTCAAACTGGGACGCCATAACCATATAAACTAAAATAATCGCCAAGATCAACGCCAGAGCAAGATCGCCAAAGGCTTCCACCATGTCGGCGTTTTGCCCGCCGAATTCGATAGTGTACCCTTGAGGCAAGGTAAATCCTTTTAGGCTTGCCTCAATATCCCGCACCACACTGTTTAAGTCTCGTCCGCTGATCTGAGAATTGACGGTAACTAGGCGCGACTGACCTTCCCGGCTGATGGATGTCGGTCCTATTTCGGTGGAGAATTGGGCTACCTCCCCTAGGGAAACCTGCATTCCATAAGGAGAAGTGAGCATTACCTGTTCCAAATCCGCCAAGCTTTTCCGGTAGTTTTCCGGGAGGATCACCCGGACATCAATTTCTTCCCCGCCTGTGCGGTACTGGGTAGCAACCGTCCCTTGAAAAGCGGTGCGCACAGCCGAAGCCACCTGGGCAACACTTAATCCATACATACTGGCCCGATCCCGGTCAATGGTGATCTGTAACTCCGGCCGTCCGGTTGAAATACTCGATTCCACTTCCCTGGTGCCCGGGACTTTCTCAACAATGCTAACAATTTCATTGGCCAGTTCCTTTAACTGATCCAGCTCATCACCTTTGACTTTGATGGAAACCGGCGCTCCGGTAGACATGCCGCTATCCATAACAGATACTTCAATATCCGCACCGGGGATCCCTTTCAACCTTTCCCGCAGCTCATCAGCAACCTGCATGGAACTACGCTGACGCTCGCTTAAGGGGACAAGCATCACCATGATCTGGGCAACCTCGGGAGTGCCGGCCTGGCTATCCATCTGATAGCCACTTGCACCTACGCTGGAAAAGATGGTTTCCACTTCTGCTACTTCGCTCAGTTTCGACTCAATAATTTCCGTTACTTTGTTTGTTTCCTCAAGTACTATGCCCTTGTCCAGTTCCACATTGATAGCCAGCTGGCCACCATCCATGACCGGCATAAATTCCACGCCGATTAAAGGCATGAGAGCAAAGCTCGCGACCAGTGCGATAAAGACTCCCACAACTACAGTTTTGCGCCGTCCCAGCGCCCAGCTAAGAACCTTCCCATATTTCCCATCCAGCCAGTTAAGGAAATCACCCATTTTCACACTGGCTTTTTTGAAAACGTTTTTACTTGCCGCTTGCTGCCCGTTCTTCCCATTTACCTTCAGGAGCTTGGAAGAAAGCATGGGGACTAATGTCAATGCTACAAACAGAGAGGCAAGAAGTGAGAAGGAAACCGTCAGGGCAAGTTCCCGGAACAACTGGGAAGCAATTCCTTCCACAAAGACAATGGGCAAAAAGACAGCCACCGTAGTTAGAGTCGATGCTGTCACTGCCATCGCTACTTCATTGGAGCCGTGAATCGCCGCATCAATATTGTTGTGTCCTTCTTCCCGATACCTATAGATATTCTCCAAGATCACAATGGAGGAGTCCACCATCATCCCCAGCCCAAGAGCCAGGCCGCCTAAAGAAAGCATGTTCAGCGTCAACCCATTGAGGTAGAGCAAGGTAAATGTTCCAATGATGGCAATAGGGATAGAAATCCCGATCACCAAAGTACTGCGGATATTGCGCAAAAAGATAAATAAGATCAGAATGGACAAAACACCACCGAGGACTGCATTCTTGGCAACCGTGCCAATGGACTGATTGATATAAGTAGCCTGGTCAAAGACAGTATTGATCTCAATTTCCCCGGGAATTTGTTGGACGAGTTTCTCCAATTCCCGGTTTACTTCAGCAGAAACTGAGACGGTATTGGCTTTGCTCTGCTTGGAAACATGAATACCCACAGTGGGCTTCCCATTCATCCGGGTAATTTGGTTTTGCTCCGAAAAAGTATCCTTGATCTCGGCAATATCCTTCAAAAAGACAGATCCGCCGCTGGGAAGAGTGATATGCACTCTCCTGATATCATCCAGGGAAGTATACTCACCCATGGTGTGCACAAACAGTTCTTTTTTCCCATCGGTGACTTGGCCGCTGGACAAATTCATGTTCTCCATCTTCAAAGCGTTTTCGATCTGGCTTAGCCCCACGCCGTAGGCTGCCATTTTCACCGGATCGGCGATAATTTGTATCTCCCGATTATAGCCGCCGGTAATAGTGACGGAAGCCACACCTTTAAGCCGTTCCAGCTTAGGCTTAACCACATCCTCAGCTATACTTTTTAATTCCGCCATGTCGCGCCCGCCGGACATGCCCATTTGGACTACCGGCATCATGGACGGGTCCATTTTAATGACCATCGGGTCGGAAACGTCCTCCGGCAAAAACCCTTTGATCAAATCCACCTTTTCCCGCATCTGCAAGGTGGCATAGTCCATGTCGGTACCCCAATTAAACCAGACAATAACGGTGGAGCTTCCGGAACCAGTAGTAGACTCAATATTGTCCACGTTCTGGACAGTACCAAGGATTTCTTCCAGGGGCCTGGTGACAGCAGTTTCCACTTCCTGGGGGCCTGCTCCGGGGTAATCAGACACAACCACCGCTACCGGGAGATTAATTTCCGGAAATAAATCCAGGGAGAGCCGGGTTAAAGACACTACTCCCAAAAGAATCACACAAAGAACCACCATGGAAATGGTGACAGGGCGTCTAACAGATAGGTCGGTAATTTTCATAATCTATTACCTCCCGTTTTCCAGCACGGGAGTTTGATCCTGCAGCTTGTGCTGTCCTTTGACAACTACCTTTTCCCCGGGCTGCAAGCCTTTGGTAATTTCCAACCTGGTTTCATCCGCCATTCCGGTGGCTACCTCCTGGAGCACTGCCCGGTCATTTTCCACTTTAAAAACAGTTTTCTTGTCACCGCTATCGATCAAAGCTTCTTTGGGAATAACTACTACATCCTTTTTGGTAGCCAAAGCCAACTTCACCTGGGCAAACATACCCGGCTTCAGTTTGTGATCGGGGTTGGCAATTTCAATTTTGATGGGAAAGGCACTGCTTTGGGCATTTGCAGCCGGACTGATGGCGGTAATCTCCCCTTTAAAAGGTTTATCCTGGACAGCAGAAACCGTTACGTCAACCGTCCGACCTACTTTAAGCTTGTTGACCACCGCTTCTGTCACATTGGTATTAACAATTACCGTATCGATATCTACGATCGTCATCACCGGCATCTGAGCGGCAATTTCGCCTGCTTCAATCTCTCTAGACGAGATAATCCCATCCACAGGTGCCGTAATCACCGCATTGGCCAGCTGTGCTTTGATCAGCTCCACAGAAGCTGCCGCAGAATCCGGATTTCCCGTCACCAGCATGGTCTGGGCCTGCTCCAGCTGTTGAAGGGAAATTGCCCCCTCCTGATAGAGTTGCTCCATTCTTGCTAAATTCTTTTGGGCATCCTGATAACCGGCCTGGGCACTTTTCAACATGGCCTCCGCCTGCTTGAGCTGAGCCTGCAGCTCGGTTGTTTCCAAGCGTACAAGGACATCACCCTTATGTACCCGGTCACCCACGTCAAAATTAACTTCTGCCACCTTACCGGCCATCTTCGGCACCACACTTACTTCCACATTGGCAGCTACTTTGCCGTTCACGGTAGACACATCAGAGATATCAGCTTGAGCCGCTTCAACCGTCTCCACAAAAACCGGCTGAATCTCCGTCTCCTGGTTTGTACCGGCTTCTTTCTGAGAACCGCAGGCAGTGCCGGCAAGCATCATTACCACAACCATTAGTGCCACAATCAACTGCTTGTACTTGGTATACATTTCCTCTCCCCCTCTTTATCCTAAGCTACAAATTTTCCTCTTCTGCTCATGCCTTGTTACTACTGTATTGACAATACGAAAAGTTATTACCGACCGACGGGTCAGTCGGTAATAACTTTATTGTAATCCCCGGGACAAACTTATGTCAACAAGTTATTATTGTCCTTATGGTAGGAAATATTAATTATTTTGCCATAAATAAAATTTGGCTTGATCATAAAAAAAATAACCCCCGCCAGGGGGTATATCTCTTATCGGATGGTAGCAGTGACAATAATTGTCGTTGCCACCAAGTCGTCATCATCCATTTCTCCTACCACAACCACCGTATCCCCTTCATTGATTTTACTCAAGCGGGAAGAAATTTTGCCGTCAATGGTGACCACGTTGGTATTGTTATCGGTGTAAACAGTAATCTCCTGGCTTTCTTCCCCGTCCAGGGCAATTTTTAACCGCTCCCTGCTCGTATTAACATCAAGCACCTTGCCGGTATATTGAGCTTTAACTACTCGAGAGGAAACATACATTCTGGTAATGATATTTCCGTCCAATCTCAATTCCAGTTCATCCCCCGGTGTTACTTTAACAAGATCAGTATTTTCTCCGTCTTTTCTGATCCTGGTATCTTCGTTTACCCGGAAAATCCTTTCTACACCGTCCTCAAGCCGGACGGTCACAGTGATTTCTTCCACTGTTCCCTTCAGTTCATCGATCCGCTCTGCTTCCACCGAAACACCATACAAGCCGTCTTTAATTATAGTGACACTATCCCAGGGGAGAAGGTCAGATAAACTTGACCGTTTTCCTTCTAAAAAGACATAGACATCATCAGCAAGAGGAATCGTCCCCTGCCCGTCACCGGTAGTTATCACAAGGGAATTTGTACCCACTTCTTTAACAAACCCTTTTATTTCATTCACGTCAATCCGATTCATCATTCGATCCAGCTTGGCCATGAGGACAGCCATTTCCGCCCGGGTGACATTCTGCAATGGCTGAAATGTCCCGTCGGCATTTCCTGTCATCAGCCCCTGTTCACGCAGGAGCGCTACATAACCCCTAGCCCCAACCGGAATATCCTTGGCATCAGTGTAGGTAAGCCGCTCCGATTCCAAAGCCTGCGCCTCGTCTTCCATCCCCATCGCTTTTCCGATATATTGAGCTACCTCGTACCTTTTCGCAAAATCCAGGCCTCGATAATCGGTTAAATCTTCTCCGGAGATAATTCCCCGGTTTACACCGATCGCCACATATTTTTTCCCCCAAAGAGGCAGTTCCGCCGGATCTTTAAATGTGCCGGGAATAACTTCTATACTGGCATTGGAATCCCAACCCATTGTCCGAATAATCATTGCCGTCATTTCCAAGCGGCTCACCGGTTTATAAACACCAAAAGTCCCGTCTTGATACCCGGTAATCACTCCTTTGACACTCATCCGGGCAATGCTCGACTCAGCCCAATAACCGGAAGGAACATCGGAAAAGATTTGCTCAGCGGCCACGGCATTAGTACCGCCCGCCAAAAAGAATATGATGACTGCTGTCAGCAACCCGATTTTCAGGCTCCTCACCTTTGGCATATTTTCAATCTCCTCCTTACAACACAGATATCCTGTACTTCGATTCCGAGGGAAGAAAATCCTGTTAGAAGAATGATATTTTTATGCCAAGATTTATAGATTTATAACAAAAAAACCGAAGCTTACGCTCCGGTTTTTTCAAACTAATTGTTTCTTAGTTTATGTTGGTTACGATGATAAACAACTCAACTTCGTCTTTCTCACCAACGTAAACAATGTAGTCTCCCTTACTGATAGTTCTGATGCTGCTACCGTATTCCGGATCATCACCATCAGCAAAGTAATCAGTGTAATCATAAATCACAGCGTCTTCATCAGCATAGAGCCATTGACCGTTCACTTTCACGGCATTTTCGCCTCTGTCAACATCCTGAACTTCATAATAGACATTATCCACTACTGGTAATTGATAAACTTCATCGCCAACAGCTGCTTTACCAGCTAAATTGTTATTTTGAGGATCGAATACCATGGTGCCGGAGAATTTACTGCTGGAGATAGAGTAGTCATAAATGGCATTTTCAACATAGTTATCAGCTTGGTTCTTTAATTCATAGTTCTGCTCATCTCCGACAACATCGATCTCTACCCATTTGTCACCGGCCTTTTTATAATTGCTCAGGACTAAGGCATAGTCAGCAGTGCTGCCGGAAATAACTGCTTGATTCA
>JBMNTN010000090.1:0-6413 GCA_050945755.1 Bacillota bacterium
ATCTCCCCGTTACATAGCGGTGTAGCCACCATCCACTGTAAGGACTCTAGATCAGAGCTACCAAGCGTCCTTTCACTTCTCCACGTTTTAGCCGATCAAGGCCATCTTTGATCTCATCAAAGGTAATCGTGGTAAGTTGGGGATTAAGCTTACCGGTAGCGAAGAAATCATATACTGCCTTAATATTTTCAGCATTGCCGCCGTTGCTGCCCAAAACTTGAGCCTCCTTGAGAATCAGAGTTCTGGTGTTGATATTAGTTTCGAGCCGACCCATACCTACCACTACGACCTTACCGTATTTAGCCACTGCTTCCAGTGCTTCGGCTGTAGTGCTGCCGAATCCGGCATAATCAACAATAAGCTCACAACCAATATCATTTAGGTCGGTAACTTTCTCAAAAACATTCTTAATGCCCATTTCCTTAGCTAACTCACGTGCTTCTGGATTGACTTCGGCAGCGTATACATCGCAACCGGCAATAAGAGCCATTTGAGCAGCAAACTGACCTAATCCACCGATACCAATAATGCCCACCTTCATACCAGCCTTTGCGCCACCGATAGTAAACAATGCGCGATGAGAGGTCATTCCGGCGTCAGTCGCGGCTGCACCTTGTACAAAATCTACATTGTCAGGTAGAGGTACCAAACAATCCTCCGGAACCAAACACTTGGTGGCATAGCCGCCGTCACATTGATAGCCAATCGCATAGGTGGCTCCGGTTTTCTTGGTAAGAGCAACTGATATAGGGCAGACTCCCACCCGATCGCCTACTTTAAAACCGGTGACGCCTTCGCCAATTTCAGTAATAACACCGGCGCACTCGTGGCCCATATACATCGGATGAGCGGTGATGATACCAATCCAACCTGGGTCTTCCAGCGCAGCGACATCTGAGTGACATAAGCCGGCAGCTTTAACGTCGATCACAACTTTACCGGGAACGGCTACCGGGTCCGGCTTTTCGACTAATTTAAGCGGTACATGAGTATCTGTGAATAACCAACCTTTCATAATAGAACCCTCCTTATATTTAATAGTATTTAATAAAAAAGACCAATATTCTTAAAGATAACTCAAATGAGCACTTTAAAAATATTGGCCTTCTGCGGGCTACCTAAAGGTATCCTTATAGACAACCAAATCTTATATTAAGTTACGATCAAAAACTACTACTCGTATCCAAAAATCTTTTTCAGGTTTTATATCATAAAAATCATAAATTACTTTAGCTTTAAATTTACTTTCAAGAATATTCAAGAAGTACACTGAAAACCTCTTTAGCGCCTCCATCCGGGACACCCTGATCATTTTTCTGCCGGAAGATGTCTGAGCAATATACTTCTCCGGTTCTGTCAAGAAACCATGTCCCCTGAAAATAATCATATCTTCACAATAATTAGTCTTGATTTCGTCAGAACCCTTGCCTACTTCACGTTTGGAGTATTTTTGTATAAATATTTTTATCTCATGTAAATATTGCCTTATTTGATCTTCGCTATACTTTTGCTGAGTTCCTTCCCTATCAGAGCTGTTAGATATAGCAGTATTCATTCTATCACCTGCAACAAATAAAATATATTTTGTGAAGTATCTTTCATTAGCAAAAGAATGCGAAATCACCCTCCGACATCTTTATGTAACAGACATTATAAAATAATACATTGTAACCCAATTATACTTACCAGTCTTATCGGAGCTACCTATGGTTTCTCCTCCCCGGCTGGTAATAAACTTAGTAATAATACGCACAAGGTATTATAAACAATGTCCTTATTTCTAATAATTATATTACAGCACATGGGAATTGTCAACAATCTATAAAAAACAGTCTATTAAGCTAAAGTCTTTTTTATCCAACAAATTCTATAACACTTCCGTCAATACTTTTTTTTATGACAACTTTATTATCGATTCGATCTTTTAATTCATTGACATGAGAAATTATCCCCACAAGCCGATTACCAAATGCTAAGCTATTGAGAGTAATAATTGCCTGTTCCAGGGATTCACTATCTAAGGCTCCAAAGCCTTCATCAATAAACATCGTGTCAATCTCTACCCCGCCGGCGTAGCTTTGCATAACATCGGAAAGACCTAACGCCAACGATAAGGAAGCTTTGAACGACTCACCACCGGACAATGATTTTACTGTCCGGATTTTCCCTGTATAATTGTCCAATACATCCAGCTCTAAGCCGGAATGGGAACGAAAATCTTTCGCATTTTCTTTACGCAGCAATTCATAGCGTCCATTAGACATAGCTCTGAGTCTTTTGTTTGCTTCAGCAATAATCTGGTTAAAATAAGATGCCTGGACATATTGTTCAAAGGCAAGTTTTTGCTTCCCGGCAAGTTCCCCATTAGCCGTTTTCGCTAAGTTACTTACAACAAGATAATCCTTTTCCAATTTTTGGCGTTCTCTTTGTGCCTTGGTAATTGCCATGACAATTTTCTCATTGTTCTGAAGCCTGGCAATTACTCTTTGAATTTTCTCATCCAAGTTGGTCTTTTCCAATTGCAGAGCATTTTGTTCCGCTTTAATTTTTATCGTATCCATCGGCTGCTTATCTTTAGTTTCCCTACTGAGTCTGGTAAGATCTGCCTTGGTACATTTATATTCATCCCAATAATTGGTTATGTTTTTTTTCAATTCGGCTAAAGCCTCCTCCGATAACAACGCCTTATGATAAGCACTCTGATCAGCAAAACCACATTCCTGATATTTTGCCGTATATTCAGTCCATGCTTTATTTAAGGCAATGCTCACATCTGCCAGACGGTTTTTCTGGTCATAAAGAAGTGTTTGGTTGTTGTCAAGGAAACGCTTTTGTTTTTGATAAGCATTTTCCGCTTCTTGCAAAGCATTTTTTAATGCATTAAGTTCACCTTTTATGCGAACAATCGTTTTTTGCGTCTTATCCATCGAAGGATATTCCAGTACAGCTTGCAGAGTTTCAATTTCGCTCTTTATTCCAGTAAGCAACGCTACTAAATTTCCCTTCTTCTCCGATTGCTGAGCATATAATTCTTCAGTCTTCTGAAATGTTTCTTCTGTCCGATTTAACTCTTCCAAGCTTGCTGTCTTTAGAGCACACTTAGCTTCAAGCACAATTCGCTCTTCGGTTTGTTCCTGTTGAATTTTTATTGTTTTCATCAGCTCGTTTTGAACAAGGGATTCCAGCCCTAATAAACTCTCCGGAATATCTTTCGCAAAGACACTTAGGGCACTTTGAAATAAATGGGTTTGGGAAGTTTCTATCTGTGTTTTTTTCCGGCCGGCAATCTCGCTGGTCTGGTGCATGATCTCCTGTTTTTTATCTCTGTTTGATTTTAACTTTTTAATATCTGCTTCACTGGGTGCATCTGCAGTCGACTGCGCTTTATGCGGGTGTTCTATGGAACCACACACCGGGCAAGGATCTCCTTCCTTTAGACTTTCCGCTAAAATACCTGCCTGTTCGCGGAAAAACTCTGCTTCTTTTTTTGTGTATTCATCATTTGCCGCATTGTAATTTTGTTCAGCCTCAAGGTAGGCCTTTTGCAGCTTGGTATACTGCTCCTGCATTTCTTTGAGAGATGTAATCTCATCAGCAATAGTGTTTAAATGGGTTTTTCGCAATTCTAAATTCGTTAGAGTATTTTTACATTCTAAGAGACGAGTGTCTACATCATACAACTCATTCTGCTCTTTTTTGAGCTTATTCATTTTTGCAGAAAGTGTTTCTTTTTGCTTTCTCAATAAATCCAGTGAATGATCAAGGGCCTGCAAAACTTTCTCCTGTTTTTCCTTCTCCTTTTTCAGTTTTTCTACCTTCTCATATTGAGGCAAGGCATCCATGAGTTTGGAAATATTACCGGCCAACTTCTCCCGGATTGGCTCTTTTTCTTGTTCGGCAATGAAGGCTCTATGAAGTTGTGCCACTAACGACCTCTGTTTTTCAATGGTCTCGCTGAGCTTTTTTATACTATTTGTTAATTGGTCACACTCCATTTTTTCGCGCAAATAAATGGTTTCCAGGGGTTTTACTCCATACAATGCTTTTTCTCCAGCCGCGACAGCAGCTTCACTTTGGGCAATTTCATCAGCTCGTTTATCTAATTCTTCCAGCAGTTTTTGAGCATCCACCAACTTTGTAAAAGATTCATTGACATATTCCGCTTCTTTCAGTTCTGTTGCTTTAGCCATTATTTGTTGGGATATTTTTTCTGCTTGATTCTTGGCCTGAGCGGCAATTGATTTATCATCAGCAATCAACACTTTTAACAATTCAATAATCTGCTCCGTCCCGTGAATACTACGTTGTGAAATCAACTGGGAAAGCGCCGGATAGTCCTTGAAATCTTCATTACATTGAATCCCGTCGATATATTGCAAAATACTGCGCATGCTTTCTTCACATTGATTTTTTAAGTCTTTCTCCCGTTTTTTTAAGGCATCTTGAATCGCTACATAAATATCGGTATTAAATACTTTGCGGAAAATCTCGGCCCGCTCATTGCTTTCCGCAAGGAGAAGTTTCTGAAACTCCCCTTGGGCAATCATGGCAATTTGTTTAAATTGTTTGAAGTCAATACCCAAGAGCTCTTCAATTTTTTCCGTAACCTTATTGTTGCCCGTAACAACCTCCCCATTGGATAAAACCAGAGTGGCATCGGCATTTTCATTTGTCATGCCTTTTCCGCTTTTTTTCGGGCGGAGATATTTGGGGTTCCGAGTTACTTTGTACTCTTGTCTCTTATGTAAAAATTCCAATTCCACATAAGTTCTGGTATCAGGAGTAGCAAAATCACTTCGCAAGGTATCGACTGTGCGCACCGAACCACTCGCACCATCAAAAAGAGCAAAGGCAATAGCATCAAATATTGTTGTCTTCCCGGCACCGGTGTCCCCGGTAATCAAGAACAAACCGCCGTTTCCGAACTTTTCAAGGGGAAGCTCGACCTTTCCGGCATAAGGGCCAAAGGCACTCATTACTAATTTTAAAGGTTTCATTTCCCAACACCTCCCACTTGCTCTAAAACATCCTGTATAATATGGCGCTGGTCTTCTGTCATTTCCAGATTGTTTTGCTTCTCATAAAATTCCTCAAATAATTCAAGAAGGCTTTTGCGTGCCACATTTCCGGAGGCACTAGATGGGCTGTTATCATCTGGCCTTGTCCGGCTGTTTTCAAAGTCAATGCGCATAATGTTGGGATACACTTGGCGCAACTGCCCAATGGCGTCATAAATCTCATCTTCATCGGTTAAGGTAGCCCGAATATAATCCTCAGATACTTTTGACCCTCCAGCCTTCAGCAATTCTTCCAGCGGTCCCTTGATTTCCCGCATATCACGCATAGCAATTAAGGGAACAGTCTGGATATCCATCATCCCTTTTTGTTTTAATTCAAGTAGGGTCACCGATTTTTGCTGCCGTGCCTCAGAGAAAGAATATTTCAATATTGAACCTGCATAGCGGATCGTTTCCCGTCCAATAGACTGCGGGCCATGCAAATGGCCCAGTGCCACGTAATCAAAAGCATCGAATACATAAGCATCGATGTTATCCAACCCGCCAATGGCAATCGCCTCAGATTCTGAGCGTTCCGGTTGTTTGCTGCCGCTGGTAATAAATTGGTGCGCGACCAGGATGTTACGTTCCTCCTCGTTAACTGGGGAGTTTTCCACTACGACTTTGACAGCATCTTCGTAAGATTGAATATCATGATCCAGATAGCAAGCATTTACCATGGCAGGCTTGACAAAAGGCAAAAGATAAATATTTAGCGGGCCATACTCATCATTAAGTACAAAATGCTTCAGCGTACCATCAAAGGTTCCGGCAATATGTACCCCATTCTT
Source organism: Bacillota bacterium (assembly GCA_050945755.1). Classification (GTDB taxonomy): domain Bacteria; phylum Bacillota; class Dehalobacteriia; order Dehalobacteriales; family Dehalobacteriaceae; genus JAQVXR01. Next base: position 5,849 of record JBMNTN010000090.1, read on the forward strand.
CTCCATAATCCGGCTGCCAAAATTCAGGCGCTCCGCCGAATCATGATTACCGCTGACAATGAACATATTCACTTTACGTGCCACAATTTCCGTTAAAAAGTCATCAAGTACCTGCACAGCCTCTGCTGTGGGCACACTTTTATCGTAAATATCCCCTGCCATAAGAATCCCCAATGGCTTGATATCATCTACAATCCTTAAGATTTCTTTTAATATATGTTTCTGTTCTTCTATCATACTGAACTCATTAACCCGTTTTCCGATATGTAAATCAGCAGTATGTAAAAGTTTCATGGACAGATCCCTTTCCCTTTTTTTGTTTAATTTTTTTAAAATAATTTTATCAGCTATATCCCCCTACATACATTTCTAATATATTATACCAGGCATATTTATTACCGTCATTGATTTTTACCCAAACACTTCTCTCCAGGACCTCTTAGGTAAGAGTAGCAAACTGCACGGTGGGTCACATCATTGCATAATCTAAATTGTAAATCAATCAGTTCAGGAGGATGTTGATTATGCAAAACCTTATAAAACTTCCCGTTCAGGTAAGAACAAT
>JBMNTN010000091.1:0-6226 GCA_050945755.1 Bacillota bacterium
GCCCAATTTTAATATCATGAAGGGCATCAGTGAGCATTCCGCATTTCTTTATGGAAAACTCCAGGTGATTTTCCCCTTGAGAGGCAACGGAAAACATCCCCTCACCGATATTTATCAGGGAAAACATCCCTAACTGTCCCGGCATGGGAGTAAAGGGTTTTTTGCCGTCTAATGTGCGCACAAAAAACGTCTTGATATCCGGGGTTTCATCAACTATTTTAAAAACTTCGCAAATTTGGGGCACTAAAGGATTGCTCTCACATGTGCAGTTACTCATTGACGGCCACCTCCTTTACCTGATCAATAAACAGCGTAATATCCATATTTACCGGACATTTAGCCAAGCACCGGCCACATCCGACACAGAGATTTTTGCCATATCTCTCATTAAAGTATTGCAATTTATGCAAGAAACGGTTCCGAACCCGTTCTTGTTTACTGGGACGGGGGTTGTGGCCACCGGCCATCCTGGTATATTCCGAGAACATACAGGAATCCCAACAGCGGAAACGATAACCCTCATTGCCATCGTTTCTGACCTCAATATCAAAGCAGTAGCAGGTCGGGCAAAGATAGGTGCAGGTACCGCAGCCAACACATTTACGGCTTACTTCCTTCCAAACCGGGCTCTCAAACATCTTAGCCAGCTTTTCCGGAACACCGGTCATATCCACCTTTAAAGTACAGGCTACGGAAGGAGCCTGGCCATCACCTTCACTTAAGATACCCTGCCATTTACCTACCAGTTCTTTTCCTGCATCAGTTTGGGCCTCTACTCCATATGAGTTGCCCAAATCATAAAGCATTACATCTGCGCCTTCATGTTTACCAGGGTTGAGTCCCATTGAATCGCAAAAACAGGTAGGTGCAACCTTGGTACAACCGATGCAAACGGTAATGAATTTTTCCCTTTTCTCCTTGTAAAATTCATCCACATAGGTTTTGGTCAGAAATACATCGTCCAAGCACATAATACTTTGCAAATCACAGGGTCTGATCCCGAAAATCACCTGATTTTCCGACTCACTATGCACTGTCAGTTCTGTAACTTCCTGATTGGATACTTTGTAGGAATACATTTTTTGGGTGTTGGGGAACAAAGCATCTTTCGGCGGCAGCAAAGTGTTGATCGCTTCCAAATCCAAGGTTCCCTCACTGCCCCAAGGTGCAAACTTACTTATCTCGTTTACCTGCATCGGAACCAATACTTTAGCATCCCGCGCGGTAATATCGATGGCTTCTTTGATTCTATTTTTCGCAATTGTTTTCACTTCCGTCCACCCCCCTTACATGAATTTTTCCGGGTCCTCAAGCTTATAGGTACCGAGGGGAGGTTTCTCCTCAAGATCCACGGCAGCCTCATAAGGACCGAATAGTTCGTTGATATCTTTAATCAGTTTCCGGTTTAATTCCATGAGGGGCAGGTCCATCGGACATGCTCGTTCACATTCGCCGCATTCAATACACCGGCCGGCTACATGGAAAGCCCTAGTCAACCCATAGAACTGATTTTCAGCTCGGTTGTTTTGTTTGCCCTGCCAACCAACCCGATACTGGTCAACAAAGCACTCCCGACAGTTGCACGCCGGACAAACATTGCGGCAGGCATAGCAGCGAATGCATTTATCATACTGCTTCGCCCAGTATTCGTATTTTTCGTCGGCTGATTTTTTCTCCAATTCGTTAACACTGTTAAAACGATTTGGCTTATCACTTTGTGTTACTTTTTCACCAATCATCGTATCAAACACAATCGGATTGGGGTGAGTGCAGTCTTCACATTTTTTTGCCGTTTTACCGGTGGCCGGATCTTTCATGCCACCGCAGGGAATCCCAATCAGGTAAACGTTCTCTTTCTTAATTTGTCCATCCTGAATCAAGCGGTTAATTGCTCGGGAATCACACCCGCGCACAAACACCCCGATTTTTCCCTCCGGGTGGGGATCATCAAGGAGATATTTTGCCGTACCGGCCAAACAGTACTCGTCCCAAACCAATCTACCCACATCATCTGCGGAAGTGATAAAGGCCGGAGGAGACTGGTAAGGAAATCTACCTTTTTCCCAACCGATCAGGTAATTCACTTCTCCCTTTTCGAGGAGATTCTTGGCGACTTCACGCATTTTCGCAGTTATCTCACTCATTTGGCATCCCTCAACTTCCTGTTCGGCCCAATCGCCTTAATTTCTTCACTAATTTTTATCATCGTCTGCTTGAACTTTTCCGCCTCAGAACCAGAGATCCAACGGGCTTGGAAACGCTGAGGATCCACTCCGTTATACTCTAAAAATTTCTGCATTAAAAGGAAGCGTCGGCGAGTAAAGTAATTGCCACTAACATAGTGACAGTCTCCAGGATGTCAGCCGGCCACCAATACGCCATCTACTCCTCTTTGAAACGCCCGCAGAACGAATTGGGGGTTAACCCGGCCTGAGCAGGGAACCCTTAATACCCGAACGTTTTCCGGATATTTCATCCTGTTCAAACCTGCCAAGTCAGCACCTGCATAGGCACACCAGTTGCAGCAAAAGGCAAGTATTTTTGGTTCCCAGTTTTTATCTACAGACACAGCGCATCCACCTCCTCTAGGATCTGAGCATTAGTAAATCCTTGCAAATCAATCGCACCGGGACGGCAGGCAGCAGTACATGCCCCACAACCCTGACAAAGACCGGTATTAACATTAGCAACAAATCTTTCCACAACTTTACCATGAGCTCTTTCTTTCTTAGGTATCAATTCGATGGCCTTATATGGGCAACAGGGTACACACATCCCGCAGCCGGAACACTTCTCTTCATTAACGTTACTGACCATAGGATCAGTTTCCATTTCTGATTTAGAGAAGAGAGCGCAAACTTTCACCGCTGCACCGCTGGCTTGAGAAACGGTATCCGGAATATCTTTCGGGCCTTGGCAAGCACCGGCCAAGAATACACCACCAGTATGAGTTTCCACCGGACGGAGTTTGGGGTGAGCTTCCTGGAACCAGCCGTCTCTATCAATACCAAAACCAACAATGCTGGCAATCTTCTCAGATTCTTTGGATGGAGTCATCGCGGTGGCCAAAACCACCATATCAGCCGCTACCGTAACCTGCTTGCCAATTAAGCTGTCTTCTCCTTTACAGATCAGTTTATCGCCTTCCTGATAAATTCGGGATACTCGACCTCTAACATAGACAGCACCGTCGTCCAATGTTTTGTTGTAAAACTCGTCATAAGCCTTACCCGGTGTCCGAACATCCATATAGAAAACATAAGCCTGGGAATCAGGAATTTTATCAATTACCTGGTGGGCATGTTTAGCTGTATACATGCAGCAAGCCCGAGAACAGTATTCTTTACCTTTAACTTCGTCACGAGAACCAACACATTTGATAAAGACCACTGTCTTGGGTTCTTTACCATCGGACGGGCGTAAAATCTTCCCACCGGTGGGACCGGCAGCATTGGACAAACGCTCAAAGTGAAGACCTGTAATCACATCAGGGTACTTCCCATAACCATATTCGCCGTATGCTTTTTCCCATTCAAAGAGGTCAAAACCGGTAGCCATCACAATGGCGCCAAAACTCTGGGTAATAACTTCATCTTTATCTTCAAAATTAATGGCACCAGTCGGACATAACTTGGCACAAACTCCGCATTTCCCGGTTTTCAATTTGCGGCAGTTCTTTGGATCAATAACCGGCTTACTCGGTACCGCCTGAGCAAAGGGCTTGTAAATACATGGCCGCTTGCCCAGACCAAGGTCATATTCACTGGGAACCTTGGTAGGACACTTTGTTTCACAAAGGCCGCATCCGGTACACTTATCATAATCAACATATTTAGCTTTCTTTCTGATTTTTACTTCAAAGTTTCCAATATATCCGCCAACTTCTTCTACTTCCGAACAACTCAACAATTCAATATTCGGGTGCTGCGCCGCAGCAACCATCTTAGGAGTACTAATTCAGGCAGAGCAGTCCAATGTGGGGAAGGTTTTATCAAGCATGGCCATCTTCCCGCCAATGGTTGGCTCCCTTTCTACCAGAGTAACCTGATACCCGGAATCAGCTATATCCAGAGCGGCCTGCATACCGGCAATCCCGCCGCCAATAACCAATGCTCTTTTATTAATGGGAATTGTCGATGGGAATAATTCATAGTTTTTCGCTACTTTGGCTACTGCCATCCGGACCAGATCAATAGCTTTCTCAGTGGCCTTTTCTTTATCTGTGTGTACCCAGGAACATTGCTCACGGAGATTAGCCATCTCAAACAAGTAAGGGTTCATCCCCGCGCTGGCCAATGTTTTCCGGAATGTTGGCTCGTGCATCCGGGGAGTACAAGATGCTACTACTATTCGGTTTAAATTATGCTTTTCAATTGCTTCTTTGATTACTGCCTGACCCGGTTCGGAGCACATATATTTATAGTCCATGGCAAGAACCACGTTTGGCATGGTCTTTGCCGCTTCAGCAACTTTTTCTACGTCCACGGTAGCCGCAATGTTTGTACCGCAGTGACAGACAAAAACACCTATTCGTCTCACGCGCCTTCCCTCCTTGCTCCTGTACGGCTAAATACATCCTGAAGAAGTTTTTCTGCAGGGACAAAATGTCTTGGTACACCTACATCCTTGGGAGAATACCCGAAGGATAACGCCATTAATTCGGTGAAATAATAAATAGGAATATTGAAGTTTGTGCCCCACTTAGCATTAATTTGTTTCTGCCTCATATCAAGGTTCAACATACAAAGGGGGCAGGCAGTGGCAATAGCTTCCGCCCCGTTAACCTGGGCATTATACAGGATATCACGTAGCATCTGCTTTCCTACCATCGGCTTCGTAACCACGTGACTGGCACCGCAACATTCCGTCTTAAATCCCCAATCTACCGGCTCTGCTCCTAAAGCAGCCATAAGGTTATCCATAACCATGGGGTTTTCCGGATCATCAGATTGGGCAATTTTCGGCGGCCGAACAAGCAAGCAACCATAATAGGATGCTACTTTCATCCCGGTAAGAGGTTTGGCCACATTAGCCTTAATTTTTTCCATACTAATCTTTTTCCCAATTACATCAAGTAAAGATAATACTTCACCTTTTGCCTCATATTCCATTTCGATAATACCGCTAATTTTCTTTTTTGTTTCTTCGGAGGCTTTTACTGCCTCAGCGGTAGCTTTAAACCTGGCAAAGCAAGCTGCACATGGGACAGCAATATCAAGGCCTTCTTTTTCCGCAATGGCAAGATTTCTTGCCGGAAGGGCTAAGGCCAGTGTATGATTGGTCAAGTGTGCTGCAGATGCGCCGCAGCAGTTCCAATCAGGAATCTCCCACAAATCCAACCCCAACTTTTGGGCTACCAATTTATTGGAGGTACCAAATTCGATTCCTGTAGAGCCTAATGAACAACCGGGAAAATAAGCATATCTCAACTATGCTCCCCCCCTTCAGCGCACTTCGCAAAGATTTTTTTGATCGCATCCATGTTTTTCACTTTTTCCGGAAGAACATGGGCTTTCCCCGATAAGAACAGGTGGGGAACAGAATCAACATCCTGGAAAAGATGTCCCGACCTTAAATTGTAAAGAGCACTTAAGATCACTTCCGGAGACCTGCCAAAAGCCTTGACATTCTGCAGGAAAATGTCATTAAACAGGTTGATTTCTTTCTCTGCAACAATACCTTTCTTCTTTGCCGCCTGCCGAACTGATTCCATCAATGCCGGCAGATCCACATCTTTCGGGCACCGGGTAACACATGTCTGGCAAGTTGCACACAGCCAAATTGTCCGTGTTGCCAACGCTTCTTCCAGCAATCCCAGCTGCAGCAACCGGATAATTTGCCTAGGTGTCTTATCCATGGCAAATGCTACCGGGCAACCAGCAGAACATTTACCACACTGGTAACAGTCAGTAAGCTTTACACCCGATTTCTTTTCCAGGGCATGGATCTCGCTCCGGTTACGGTTTGCAGCACTCGTCAGTTCCAACGCGTCCATAGATACCCCCTCTTTCATTTCATTAAAATAACAACCTTTTATGATAATGCCAGCTGCCTCTAAACAAATAAACCAACAATTTCCTCTTTCTTCTCTTTCTCCTCTTTCCATTTGGTAAATATTACTATTCGTTTCATTTTTATTCGATTCTCAGCGCTAAATTCCTCCTAACATTGAAATATTTTTGTATTTAGCTGGCTTTTTAAATTCTATTTTTTGTATTTAGCTGGC
>JBMNTN010000092.1:0-6188 GCA_050945755.1 Bacillota bacterium
GTAATAGGTAAGAATATAATCGGTAACTTTTTTAAGGAGCTGAAAAGATGAGCACTTGGCTTATGGTTTTATTCATCATTCTTTTTTTGGTGAGCAGTGCTTTTCTCCTCTTTTTTAACCCGGTCGTCACAAAAAAGCCTTTAATAAAAATGGCCTCTCGTCATGAAGATGAAGAAAGACCGGAAAAATCTGAAGGAGAAAAAAGCGATGCATGATTTAATCTGTGATTGTCCCTATCGCTATGGGAATGGAGAATGCTCCCTGGAACTGTTTCCCGTCGGAGAGCACCGGCATTACCCGATCCATTGCCCAAAGTATCATCACCTGCAATCAGAAAAAAAATCTGTTCAAATGCTGCCTTGGTAATATTGGCTTGGTTTTTATTTTGCGCCATTACGATAATAATACAAGTAATATGGCACTTGGCGGCCTTGATGTTCCTCCCATACCGTTTCCATGGTACATTGGGGAAAAACACTCTCTCCTTCCCGAATCAGATTTTGGTCGGGGTTACAGGACCATACGCCAAAAACCCCACCAGGCTTCAAAATATCATTGATCCTTTGAAAAAAGCTTTTCCGGTACACCCGGTGGTTGCTTTCCTTGGCCAGCATCATGGGACCGTTGTCAATATCCATACAAATAATGTGATATTTATGAGAAGTGTTCATCACAAACTGAAAAAAATCAGCGATGTTAACATGCACCCGAGGGTCACTTAAGCATTTTTGGTTAATATCTTTCAGATAGGTCCGGTTCCAACTGGCGATAGCAGGCTCAATTTCCACCACATCAATCTTATCGACACGGGGAAAAAGGCAGGCCTCTCTTACGGAAAAACCCATGCCAAGTCCGCCAATCAACACTTTTAGCTTCTCTTTTGGCACTGCCCCTTTTATCCCATGTCTAACTAATAACTCAGAAGATAAACGGTTATAAGTTGCCATAATGAACACGCCGTTAACTACCAGTTCGTATTCCAAATCTCCATCCATGATATTTGTCCATAACTGGAGTTCTGATCCTTTGTTTCTTTGTTCCGCAATTAATTCTCTCATATCTCTCCCTTAATTACTGCATAACCGCCAACCGGTTTAAATTATTTTCCTGTTATGAAAAAATTTAATTAACCAACCAGCTTCCCATCCCGCAAAAGTACATAACCGTCAATTTCCAGTGTTGGATTAAGAATCACACCGTCTAGATGACTGGCTACTTCCACTATGCCGCCCATGGCGTGGTTATCCCCTAAGGCTATATGGACTGTGCCCAGTATTTTTTCGTCCTCCAAAACATTTCCCGTCAATTTAGCCTCATGGTTGGTTCCAATGCCCAGCTCGGCAATGTTTCTCGCCTCCCGACCGTGCCTATCAAGAAGAGCGACCAGCCTATCTGCTTCCGTCCCGCCGGAAATATTAACGGCATAGCCATTTTCCACCTGAACGGTAATCTCTCCGGCAAGCTTTCCCACGCCACTCATGGAACCGTCAAAGACAATTATTCCTTGGCTGGTATTTTCCATTGGAGCAATATATGCTTCTCCGGCAGGAAGATTGCCAAAACATCCTTTTTGATGATAAATACCGGTGTCCGGCTGGCCCGGACGCTCCCCAATATTTAGTAAAATATCTGTGCCGGCGGTTGTGGTCAAGCGGGCTTTCTTTCCTCTAGTGAGCAAATCGCCGATACGCTCACTCAGTTTTGCAATCATATCATAATCCGCATTTAAAGTCCGTGCCATCATATCAGCTGTAAGACCGGGCAAAGATGCTATTCTAGTTCCTTTCTCATTTGCCTTTTTCCGAGCGCTGGTATGAGAAAGAGATTTTTCGGTCACAAGTAACGCCACATCAGCATCCTCTAACGCTTTAGCCACTGCTTGAGGCGGTTCTTCCCCACTAGAGGCACGGGGGTACATTTCCATCATCATTGACTCTGCGCCCAATTCTTGGGCTGTATGAAAAAATATTTTCCCTAGCTCCTCTAAGGAAGTATCGGTGACAACAAGTAACTTTTCCCCCGGCTGTAATCCCATACAACGGGTCAGAGCAGTCCTGGCAGCAGTTTCCAATTGCTCAATCATGGTGTTCCTCCTTGGTCAAGTTTAAGCATTTATTATTAACTAAACATTACCTAAATATACATATTTTAATTCTATTGCCGCAATATCTTTGGCCAAATGCAAAGTTTCAATCGGAGTTGGCTGAAGATCCATTTGGTAATTGGGAAAATACCGAGAAAAATGTAAAGGTACTTCCGGCCCCAGCTGATCGGCAATCCATGATGTCAATTGGGTCAGTTCCTCTACCGAGTCATTAAGACCGGGTATTAACAAGGTGGTAATTTCCAGATGCTTTCCGGCCTGATAGGCTTGCTTTGCTGCCCTAAGAACAGGAGTAAATTCTCCTTTGACTATTTTTTGATAAAACTCCCCGGTAAATCCTTTTACATCAATGTTTAAGGCATCTATATAAGGAAGTAGTCGGGCAAAAGGTTCCGGTCGAATAAATCCATTGGTGACAAGAATATTTTTCAGCCCAGCTTTTTTTACTTCCTGTGCCGCATCCAGCACGAATTCATACCACATCAACGGTTCTGAATAGGTATAAGCTACCCCAATAGAACCCCGTTCTGCTGCGCCCACTGCCAATTGAGCCAGTTCCCGAGAAGTAATATCTTCCCCGTCGGCCATCGCCTGAGCAATCTGCCAATTTTGACAGAACCGGCAGTGAAAGCTGCACCCGAAAGTACCGATAGAGAGAACCAGACTCCCCGGGTAATAGTGGTAGAGCGGCTTTTTTTCGATAGGGTCAAGAGCCAAAGCGGTATATTTCCCATAATTCAGGGCATAAAGCACTCCATCAATGTTTTTGCGCACCCGGCAAAACCCTGTAGCACCTGGCTTGATCAGACAACCCCGGGGACATAGCTCACAGGCGAGCGCACCATTTTCCCGAGCTCGATAATACAAAACTTCTTGCATTTTTACCTCCCCAGTTATCGGTACCGAACTACTTCAAACCGTTCCATTTCTATCGGCTCGTTGTCAGCGATCCCGGCTTTTCTTTTGGCTATTTTCACCTGCTCCTCTGCAGTGTCAATCCCTTCAAGATTGGGAAGGAGAAGGCCTGTCCGATATCCTTGCCGAACGATCACCCCATATCGCTTTGGATCCAATTCAGCCATCCCGGAAACGGCTTCAGGGGGATAGAGAATATCAACAGAATATTCCAGGTCCCTTAATTCTTTGGTGGTCACCGGGTCAAACCTGGGGTCTTTTGTCCCGGCACTAATCGCGTTATGGATGATTTCTTCCGCTACGTTTGGTTGGGTCGGTTCAATGGTTCCGATACACCCTCTCAATTGGCCGTATTTTTTGATAGAAACAAACACCCCGGCTTGCTTTTTCAGAATTTCTGATAATTCAACAGGCGGTGAAACTATTTTTCCTGTGTTGAGATAGGTTTCCAAGGTATGCCGGGCAAGGGCTACAGGCTCCGATTCACCGGCCCGCACTTGGTTAAGGGCCTCTTGTCTTTGCGCAAATATTTTTTTGATAACACTCTTTTCAGGACCTCTTTCTCCCGGTCTAATATCGGCGACCATATAACCTACTCCAAAAGGCCCTTCATAAGAATGAACGTTAACTTCCAACCGGCATCCATCTAAAGCCCCCAACATCATGATAATGGGACGGAGACCGCACTCCCCGGCTGCCTCCACCAAATCATCATCCAGCCTAATGATTCCTTCCACATCACCTTTTTTGAGAAATTCCACCAGAGCGGTATCAAACTCTTTTCCCCGGGGATTGAATCCGGCAGGTGCATCAGGGGTAAGCCGGTGAGAAAGATCACCGCTTGCCAGAAACACTGCCCGACGGCCAAGCTTATCCACCGCCTCCCGGATACAGGTACCAAATTGGTATAACTCTTCCAGAGGTAAAAAACCGATAGATACTGGAACCAATGAGAAAGAAACACCGGCCTGCTTGAGAAAATATAAAGGGACGGTAATCCCATGATCTAGTCTGACAGATGCCCCGTAGTGCCCTGCCAGATCATGATCTAAAGCTACCGCGCTGATGCCATTTTTGACAGCCGTCCTGATAATCTCATCAGCCAATTCCAGATCATTGGCATAATCAAAGTCTACATGTCCTGCGCCAAACTGGGCAAGATTCCCGTTCAAACGAGGGATTGCCGTTACCGCCACCGCATCCCGAAAAACAGTCCCATGAGGGGTGCTCACAATAACAACTTCCGGCGCCAATTCTTTGACGACGGCAGTAAGCACCTGCAAACTTTCCGCCGTATGGGAAACCTTCTTCGCTTCCTCCCCGCCTACTTCAGGCACAATAATGGGAGGATGGGGGGAAATCATCCCGCGCAGAATACTCATAAATAAAACCTCCTAACAAAAAAACACGACCTAAGGCTATCCCTTCTTAATATATTTTCCCCGCTCTGTAAACTTAATGCCCTCTAATTCTAATAAGCGCCGTTTCAATTCAAGTCCGCCGCCAAACCCGCCTAACGCACCGTCAGACCCAATTACCCGGTGTCAAGGTATAAAAATTCCCACCGGGTTAGCACCGACAGCCTGTCCCACTGCCCGCGCCCCTTTGGGGCACCCTGCCTGCTCAGCTACCCAACGGTAAGATCGCACTTCGCCGTAGGGAATAGACTCTACTACTTTTAATACTCTTTGCTGAAAAGGCGTACAAGATGTTAGATCGATCCGAAAATGAAAAGTGGTACGCTTCCCCTGAAAATACTCTTCCAATGTGTTTTTTATCTTCTGCGCTTTATCCGTTAATTGTTCTCGATCAAACGGTGCATTTTTGTCAGGCAGGGAAAGAAAACCTATTCCTCCTTCATTCCATGCCGCCCGGACCACACCCCAATCGGTTAAAAAAACAGCCTCGTCTTTCATTATTTCCCTCCCGCTTTTGAGGGAAAAATTCTCTCTGAAACAGGAAAGTCCTGCCCTTATCTTGCCAAAAGGCTTTATCTTGAACAAATTATTGATTGACAAACCCCAATAATGAGCTGTACAATTATATTGTATTCGAACATCTGTTTGATTGTCAACTACTTTCTTATGATCAAGAATTATTTGCTCAGCTATTCTATCCCAAAATGTAACCTAAACTATTTTTCTTTACTAAAATACTTTACCACCCCGGCATAAACGCTCCATGCTACTTTGTTTTGATAGAAACTGTCGTTAAGCAAGCGCTCTTCTACGGGATTGGACATAAAGCCCACTTCCACCACCACAGTCGGGCAGTTAAGCTGCTTAAGAATATAAGCTTCCGTATGGGGGCGGGCTTTTCGCTTGGTATTCTTTAGGATTCTGCCAAGTTCATCTTGGATCGCGACAGCTAGTTCTTTGCTGGGTTTTGATTTGGGATGATAAAATGTTTGAGCTCCCGTCCAACGGGAAGATTGAATGGCATTCCCCTGAATACTTAAAAAAATATCAGCCTGATTTTTTTCTGCCAGAGCAATTCGTGCATTTAAATCCTCCCTTTTTCTTTGGCTATAACAAGTGTCATCTTCTCGGGTCATGATAACTACAGCACCAGCCTGACTTAGAATAAGGGCAAGCTTTTTGGAGATAGCCAAGTTGACATCCTTTTCCAAAACGCCGGAGGGTCCTACTGCTCCCGGGTCAATGCCCCCATGCCCCGCATCTACCACAACCACTTTGTTTGCTACCGCCCAGGACAGGGCTTCAACAGACTTACGTGAAGTGTTTTCCATCATATAAAAATAACCAACAACCGCTCCAACAACAAGAAATACTGAAATAAGCAGCAATATTTTAAGAGCGTTTATGGGACGAAAAAAAATAACCCGCAATTTGCCTCCTCCTTTTCCATGTACAATCAGTATCATTTTATGCACCGGAAAAAGGAATAGAATAATTCCTTGAATTCCCGGACATCCCTTTGTCTGGAAAGGATGGCACCTTGGACCGGCAAAGTTGGGTGGTTACAGTGCTTTTTTTGCCGGCGCTTGCGTGGAAGTCTGCCCACAATGAGTTTTTATCATGAAAGAAAATAAAACAGCCATCCGTGATCAGGATGACTGCATGCAAGCTCTATTATTTTCTCGCACATTCCGATGCTTCCCCGCGCATAATCTCAATGCCGTGGGGAAGTGCCGGCATAATAAATCCGA
>JBMNTN010000093.1:0-5964 GCA_050945755.1 Bacillota bacterium
ATCTTATCAACAATTTGATCTACGCTTATACCTTTTTTGTATGCATCACCTATATGAATAACCAATTCAGTTTCATAATGAACTGAGCCGCGATTACCAGGTAAGGTAATGACTTGCCCTTTTGCTTCTACAACTGCATGGGTTGGCTTAGTAAATAAAAACGGAGATTTAGGGATCTCGTTTTTCAATTCTTGTGCATGTAAAGCATAATTTCGGCCAACACAGTAGATATTTCGAACTGAAAACAAAACCTCACCTTCTTAATATTTTTTCTTTACAATATGATGATAAGAGCATTCGTGATTTTTTGCAAACTAAATCTTATTGAACTTTTTTCTCAGGAGTGTTTACAGAATTGATGAGGGACTTTTCAAATTAAAACTGGTGAGTTTTAATTTCTTGCATAATTTGTGTAAACTAAAATATTATGCGCTCCAGCCCAGCTTCTCTAGCTATTCGAACCGCTTCCGACAGTTCTTTCCTGGAAGTTGGCCGGTTTAATTCAGGAAATTCTTGCGCCATAAAACAAGGCTGATATTGCCCCATAATGTTTACGTATGTATTTGGCGAAATCTCTTGTGCCAGAAAGTTCATGATTTCTTTAGTACCGGCCAGCCCACCCGGCATCACCAAGTGCCTGACCAACAAACCACTATATGCAAGTCCATTTTCATCAATTTTTAAATCACCAACTTGACGGTGCATTTCTTTTATTGCTTCTTTCATCGCCAGGGGATACCCTTTGACTCTCAGATACTTAAAAGCTTTATCCTCTTCCGCAAATTTAACATCAGGCATGTAAATGTCGACAATTCCATCCAATAATTTTAGGGTTTCCACCGTGTCAAATCCACCTGTGTTATAAACAATTGGAATATTTAAACCGTTATCAGCAGCAATCGAAACTGCCTGGATGATTTGGGCTGCAAAATGAGTCGGTGAAACAAAATTAATATTGTGGCAGCCAATGTTCTGGAGTTGGAGCATGGCACTGGCAAGTTGTTCAATGGTAACTTCATGGCCTTCTCCATAACGACTTAGTTCATAATTCTGGCAAAAAACACATTTCAGATTGCAAAATCCGAAAAAAATAGTTCCAGAACCTTTTTTTCCTACCAATACTTCTTCTTCTCCGAAATGGGGAATTACACTTGAGACTAAAACACTATCCCCAGCCATGCAGATACCTTTTTCGCCATTGGCACGGTTTACCTCACACAAATGTGGACACAATCTGCAACTTACCATAAGTTTTTTAGCGTGTTGTGATCGCTTTTTCAGTACCCCGGTTTGAGCCAATAATAAATATCCTGGTTTAGCACTCATTAAATATACCTCATGCATTAAGTTTTAATTATATCTTTGCATATTATGGGATTAATTATTTAGAACATATCAAAAAAGCTTTTTCACATCCTTGTTTTAAAATATTCTCCCCTACCCCATTTCTTTACGTATAACTTATTGAGCACAAGAAAACCCTAAACCTCTCTATCAGTGGTTTAGGGCAAGTAATGTGCTTAGCGAGGTCATTTTATCAAAGATATCCTATCCCATCAAAAAAACATCTGCGGAGTTTTCTTTGCCCCTTTATATTTTGACGACAATAAAGCATCATTATTTCATCCATTCTTTGACTTGCTTCAATAACTTCCGGTTTCCTTAAATTAAAGCTATATTCTCTAATAACTTCGGACAATCTTTCCCTTTCTATTTCCAAAAAGTCTATGGAAAGTTGTTTAACGTTTGTATATTTCATCCTAAAACCCCCACCACTGTTCTCACAACTGCTATTTTAACATTATTTGCGGGTAAATACTGTCGAGCTTTGTTTAGAGAAAAAATTATTGAAGATTTTTGCATTGATTGCGCTCTAAAAACTTTTTACCAGGTCGTTTTTCCTTCTAAATTGCCAAACGCAGTTCCCTTTTTTGAAAAAAACTCCCGGTGTACACCGAGAGTTTAACATTTTTCATTTTCTTTTTTTCTTTCTGTTTTTTACTTGTTTTATAATAACTGTTGCAAAGGCTTAGAAACACTATTTAGAAACCTATGCAAAATAAATCACTTAAATCTTTTTAAATCGTCATTTTCGAAGGTCCATTCCGGCGTTTTCAATATGTCTCCGAAATTAAGTGGATACCATGGGCTAATCGCCGGATTTTCGCTGTTCTTTAGAATATGAATATCCTGGGCCGGCATATAGCTCTGGGCTAGCATAAAGATTTTATCTCCCGTTTTTGGGTTCTCGGCCATATCAACCACGATCACGCAGTGGCCGGGGCTTCCTCCTTGGATAAATACATCGCCGATTTGCATTTCTTCCAGCTTTACAGGGACAAGTTCATTTGCCAGGGAAAGGGTTCCGGCGTAAGCAAAAACAATGTCCAGATATTTTCTGAAGGCCGGATATTCAGCAGAATAATTAGCGGTTTTCACCCAACTGACGGAATTACCGTCAACAGAAACTCGGTATCCATCTCTCCATTTAGAGTATTCAGCATTAAATCCGCTGGTAAAATTAAAATGCATGTCATCATACTTTTTCTCTTTAAATAAGTACTCAGCACGTAGTCTGATCACGGCATCTGCGCATTGCTGCAGGTCACGGCTACCAATATCAATATCGACTACTGCTTCGTAAACATCTCCGTTTTTGGTTTCCCCGTTGTAATACTTTACTTTTGATCCATGTGGTTTTAAGGGCAATGTGCGCAGATAATCCTGAAAAGAATGCTCCCCGGCAGAAATTCTTTCATACCCTTCAGGAACTAAAAATCTTTCCTCCAGTGTGGAGCCTGCTGGATTAATGGCAACAGACTTTTTCAGGGACTCTTCAGTTTGGTTGGGTTCATCCGAACAGCCCCATAATAACAAATTAAATATAAGGAACAAGACACAAAGACGCTTCATATTTACTCAATTACCTTTCTGATTTGGGTTTATCTGCTGAGCTGCTTTTGCAAGTTAACATATCCTTATAAATTATAGACGAATAAACTAATATTTGGTTCCATTCATCAGGGACAAAAAAGCCTCCGCAAAGGGGAGGCTACTCGTTTAAAATATCGTTATATCCCATCCCAGGTTTAGCTGTTCCTGCAGTGCTTAAAGGAATACTCTCAATAATACTTCTCACCGAAAAATATGGGATGCTGAAGATAAGATCTGAATCTTTAAACCCTTTTATGAGCTGACGACTGGACGGATCAATAAAGGTTACGTTTATGCGTCCTGTTGAAAGTGAATAGGTAATCGCTCCTGAACAAGTGGAACCTGTTAATTGAGCCTTTAGTGGAAACCCGGTTTCATATGATGATAACAAAACAAGTCTGCTTGCCTGACTTGGATTACATAAAAGCAGTACCAAATCAGGTTTTAACTCAAAGGATTCCAATGGACCTACGACAACAAATTTTGATACCCCAAAGGGAGGTTGACCATCCCCAAGTGTTCTCATGCGGAAAAACGATGCATTACAGGAACTGAATTTTTCTCCTTCGATGAGAAATTTTTTAACAGAAGTTGCCCGCTCCGGTGAAGGAACAGATAAGCCCAATGAAGTTGATCCCCCTGGGCAAGTGCAATTATCAGCACTAATGTTGAAAGTGGAACCTTTGCGAGCTGCCTGATAAATTGCCGCACAGGGCATAACCCGATTTTCTTTTCCGTTAGCAACCGGAACATTACTAAATGTTACTCCTACAGGGCCACCATCCAGAGCCAATACTTCTTTCAATTGTTTAGCATATTCCTGCCAAATCATCCGACCTCTCCTCCCTTTATTTGTAATTCTCTTGCGTACCCTTACCAGGTATCTTTAGTTAAATCTTTTGTGCTGTGATCAATTGCCTGCCTGCAACTTCCGTATATGGTAGCACGGAAAAACCGGCATCCAGCAGCCAGGATGAGTATTGGTCAAAAGTCCAGGTTCCTCCAGATTCAGTATTCACCAGCATGTTGACGGCAAAAATTGCTGGAAAGACTCCCGTGCCTCGGATCATATCATTGATAATAATAAAACCACCGGAAGCAATTTCATTTGCCGCATCTTGGAAAAGCTTTCTGTTTTCTTTTTCCCCGTAAATATGGCAGATGTTTCCCATATAGACAAGATCAAAAGGTCCTATAGGCAGTCCTTCGGTAAAATCTCCTTTGATCATTTTAATAGAAAGGCTTGGATCTAGCTCCGGCTGCATCATATCTATCACATCGGGAAGATCCAGTACAGTAACGACAGCACCTTCTTTGGCAAAAGCGGCAGCATAAGTGAGCGGGCCTCCCCCAACATCCAGCACCCTCGGTTTGGGTGGCAGATTCTCGAGGCAAAATTGGGCAACTTCCTGAGCGGCCGGTACTGCGCCGTGACTCATAGCTTTGATAAAATGCTTGGTATGAGCATTGCCGGGAGTTTCTTTGCGCGGGGCCGGTTTTCCACTTTTAATTACATCGGGCAGTTTCACCCAAGCATTAAATAAATTATAGGGATGCATGAAAGAAAAGCCTTTATAATGTTCAGATTGAGGATTGTAGAAGATGTTTTCTGCTTCCTCAGTCAGTTTTACTGTTTGATTATCGGTATATTCCAGATAGCCTAAAGCCGCTAAAGCTTCAGTTATTGTCCACAATGCTCTGTAATCCGCATCCAGATTTGCCGACAGTTCCTTAACCGTATAAGACCCGTCTTTGATCTCGTCAAATAAACCGATTTGCACTGCGGCTCCTACAATTAAGAATTCATGGGGTAATTGAAAAGAACTGATGTTGGGCACGCTTTCCCTCCTCCGGTTTTACCTTGGCAAACAAATTATTGCAAAATTTTCTTACATATTTTTATTTGACAAATAACAAATTATTCCTGCCAGGTAGGTTATAGAACATAGAGATAAAAAATTCTGCCCCGATGAGGAAAATAATAAGTTGTTTCGTTAGGAACTTATTTGTCTAAAGTAGAAGTTTATTTGATTAATTTGGAAAGCTCTCTAAACAGAGGTGTTGCTGCTTCTTTAATTAAATCAAAAAACACTGTTTCCGTATTGGTAACTACCCCACCCATTTGATTTATCAGGGACAAAGCGTTTTGGTAGTTATCTTTAGTGCGGGAACAGACGGCATCTCCGACGATGAAGACTTGATAATCAGCTTTAAGCAGGTCCCGGACAGTTTGCAAAACGCAAATATGGGTTTCCATACCGGTAACAATGATTTTTTTTCTCTTCAATTGGTTTAGTGCGGAAACCACTTCTTCGGTACAGCCGGAAAATGTTTTTTTTTCATAGACGGGGGCTGTGGATAAATTAATATTTATTTCCGCAACTGTCTTTCCCAGGCCTTTAGGATACTGTTCCGTTACCATGATAGGAATCTTTAATTTTTCAGCAATTGAAATCAGGGTGTTAGTGTTTTTAATAACCTGTTTTGCAGAAGGCATGGCCGGGACTAAACGTTCTTGGATATCAATAATTAATAAAACCGCTTCTTCCCGGGTTAAGGTAAATTTATCCAATGTATCCCCACCTCCAATATAATCTAGTATTTTAATGAATGATTAGAAAATTTTTTTCACATAATAAGATAAATAGCCAAGGGGGTGTTAATATTCATACTTTAAGTCATTTAGAAGAAGTTATGCACCAGAAAGAGCAGGCTTTGATTATGTATGTTCGTTATATGAGAGAGGCTCAGGATAGTGAGAACCAGGAAATGGCTGCTCTTTTTGCAGATTTGGCTAAAGCAGAAGAAAAGCATATAGCCGTAATTAGAGACCAGGCTACTAAATACTCAAATGAGAACGAAGTATTAAATAAATATGAACAAATTAACCAGGATAATTCGCAAGATTCCTCTTATCAGCATTAAAAGGAAAAGGCAATGATAAATCATATTTTTTTAAAAATGCAGCCTGATTAGTCAGACTGCATTTTAACATACATTGGAATATTTTTGTGGATATTAATGCAATTT
>JBMNTN010000094.1:0-5888 GCA_050945755.1 Bacillota bacterium
CACGATAAAAAGGGCAGTACTGTACAAATCACCCTTAAATTTTCCGACTTTCAAGTTGTCACAAGGCAAACAACACTTCTTTCTGCCACAAATTCTACAAGGGAAATCTATCGGACAGGCTGCACTCTTTTGGAGGAAAATTGGCCTTCTCACAAACCTGTTCGGCTTATTGGAATCAGCCTGGGAGGGTTCTTAGCCAATGACCGATTAAATCAAATGTCTCTTTTTGATTTTTATGTCGGACAACAGCTGAATGATAATAAAGAAGAAAAAATTGATAAAGTGATGGATATTATTCGAGAGAAATATGGCAAGGAGAAAATAACCCGGGCAAAATTGCTAAAAGGAAAGTTATAAATAAGCATAATAATAAAAAAGGCGGAAGGCAAATTACCTCCCGCACGCTTCGGCTTCTTCTGAAACCTGAATGCGCCGTTCATGGTCATTCAAGTCATCTTCAATCGTCATTAGATAATTCTTAATTATTATCGAATCTTTTTTTAACCCTTTGATGTCACTCTCTACGGAATATAATCTTTGCTCGACCGCATTAAACCTTATGTCCATTTTATTTTCCAATAATTTTTGACTTTTGGTTAAAGATTCTATCTTGTTTTCAAGAGTTTTTTGGCCTTCGGCTAGAGTATCAAATTTCTTCTCCAGAACTTGTTGACTTTGGGCTAAAGTTTCAAATTTCTTTTCCAGAATCCTTTGACCTTCAGCTATAGCACCTACTTTATCTTCGAGAATTCTTTGACCTTTAGATATGGCACTTACTTTATCTTCCAGAATTCTTTGGCCTTCAGCTATGACACCTACTTTATCGAGGATGTTTTCCAAAAGCACCCCCAACTGATTTTCATTCATTTTCCTACTCCGGTAAATTAATCATAGCAAATTGATTCGCCCAAAAAGTAATTTGTCCTGCCGAGGCACCCGCAAAATATTATTTGAATATTACTGTTTAAATACTTCGTTACCGCTATATCCTCTCCCGATTCTTCCTCTCCAAAAGGTATCTTTTTTCTCTTTCCCTATTGACAAATGCATTCTTACACTATATGATTATTCCCAATAAAATACATCGATATCAAACAAACCTTTGATTGAGAGTAGTAGCATAAACCACTTTATCCAAAGAGAGCCGCAGAGGGTGAGATTGCGGTGATAAAGCTTATTGTGAATGGACTCATGAGGGCAATGCAGAAATTTTTAAAAGAGTATGCTAGCCGGGAACTTCACCCGTTATCAATGGAGCGTGTATGTTAGTACACGAAATAAGCGGCGTTATATACGCAAATTAGGTGGTACCGCAGAGATAACAGTCTTTGTCCTTTTATGGGCAAAGGCTTTTTTTATCTAAAAAAACTAATTTAAGAAAGGAATGAAAACTATGGCAAACATACCTTACAAAATTTATTTGTCGGAAGAGGAGATGCCTCGATATTGGTATAATATAAAAGCTGTGATGAAGGAACTTCCGGAGCCTTTTATTAATCCTGCTACCTTTAAGCCATGTACTGCTGAAGAATTGAATCAAGTATTTTGCTCCAACCTAGTAGAACAGGAACTAAACACCACTGATCAGCATATCGAGATTCCGGAAGAAATCCGCAGCTTTTATAAGATGTACCGTCCTTCCCCATTGGTTAGGGCATACTGTTTAGAAAAAATGCTGGATACACCAGCGGAAATCTATTATAAGTTTGAGGGCACCAATACTTCCGGCTCCCATAAGCTAAACTCAGCGGCAGCTCAAGTCTATTATGCTAAAAAACAAGGATTAACCAATTTGACTACGGAAACAGGGGCAGGTCAATGGGGCACTGCTTTAGCTATGGCCTGTGCATACTATCAGATCGCTTTGATCGTCTATATGGTCAAGGTGTCTGTAGAGCAGAAACCCTACCGGAAAGCGGTTATCGAAACTTATGGGGGAAAGATCATCCCCTCACCTTCCATCACTACCGAAGTAGGTCGAAAAATTTTAGCAGAAAACCCCGGTACAGGTGGTTCATTAGGCTGCGCTATATCGGAAGCAATCGAAGTCGCTCTGAAAACAGAAAATTGCCGTTATGTACTTGGTAGTGTCCTTGATCACGTTCTTTTGCATCAGTCCATCATCGGTCAAGAGACTAAGACTGCGTGTGAAAAATATGAGATTCAGCCCGACATTATTATCGGCTGTACCGGTGGAGGTTCTAATTTTGGTGGTTTAATTGCACCTTTTATGGGGGATAAAATTATGGGTCGGAATAATATTGACTTTATCGGAGTGGAACCTGCCTCCTGCCCTTCTCTGACCAGGGGGAAATACGCCTATGACTTTGGTGATACCGGAAAAACTACCCCACTGATGAAAATGTACACATTGGGTTCGGGTTTTCTTCCTTCACCAAACCATGCAGGTGGCCTTAGATATCACGGCATGAGCCCAATCGTTTCTAAGCTGTACCATGACGGTTACTTAGAAGCCAGGGCAGTAGAACAGACAAAAGTGTTTGAAGCAGCCACCACCTTTGCCCGTGCAGAAGGTACCCTCCCTGCTCCAGAATCCGCTCATGCATTGAAGGTTGCCATGGACGAAGCTCTTAAGTGCAAAGAGACCGGCGAAAAGAAAACCATCCTCTTCGGTTTAACGGGAACAGGCTATTTTGATATGTCCGCATACATGAGCTACAATGACGGCACCATGACCGACTATATCCCGTCAGACGAAGATTTGGAGAAAGGCTTTGCTACGCTGCCTCAAATATAGCGGGACAAAGGGCAGGAGCCTTGCCAACTTGCTGTTCCAGGGTTTAATAACAATATATACCCCACTTTTTTCTGACTCTTAGACATCTTATATTATATATTCATAACCAGTTTTTGACGGAATGCCAGCTTTTATATAATCACATAATATAATTGGGATTATGAGGGAGGTGTTATGATGAAAAAAGCCTGTTGTACAATTTTAACCTTGGCGCTTGGTTTCGGGTTAGTTCCATCGGCGTTTGCTGCTGATTCTGCCGATACTCTAAAAGTCAAAGTAAGAACTGAATTAAAAGTTGATGCAGAAGAAAAGAAAAAGATAATATCTCTTAAGACGCAGCTGTTAGAGTTGCGACGGCAAATCATACAAGAAAACGTAAAAAATGGTTCTCTTACCCAAGAACAAGGGGCGCACATGGAAGAAAGAATCAATGCCCGGTTAGATGCGTTAAAATCAGGTAAGCTAGGCCATTTTCATCACCATCACTGTCCTCAGTCGAAAAAATCCCAATAAAAAACTTGGGACGGTTCATAAAAAGAGCCGTCCCTAATTTTTATTATAGCTTTTTCTTACCACCGGTGACAATTCTCACCTGAAATCCTTTCCTGCTCTGTCGTACCGTGGCAGCGATAAATCCAAAAAACACCAAGGACCAAACCCCGCCGGTCACTAAAATTCCAAGTAATATCCTTTGAGGTGCCGACCATAACAGAGGACGGCTTATTATATAAAGTACGGAGATTATCCATCCCAAGAAGCCATCTTCATTGAAGGTTTCAAGTGTAAATTCCGGGAGCACTGCCACCAGCTCTTCCGGAGGAAATAAATAAAGCAGCCCGAAAGCTAAAAAAAACATAAAAAACATGTTCACCAAATACATAATCATGGAAGCGCCGGGAGAAATACGCTTCTGAGCGCTATCCGGATTGTACTGACAGTTGTTAATTGAATAAAAGAGCCCGATGGCGCTCGCTCCTAGGCTGAGAAACAACGCCCCTACCGCCATGGCCAGAGTTAAAGGAGCGGATAAACCGATTGCGAGAGCTGTGCCCAAAAGTAACGCTTCCATTAATACCATAGTAGGGAGAACCGAGCTGATTAATTTACCCCAGACTACCGGCCACCCGGCCAAGGGGACACTGTTTAATAACCAATCTGATTCTCCTTCCCGGCCGAAAGACTGTAAAGCCATATTACCGCTAAACATCAAGCTGTAGATAATTAAAACCATAATCAAAGAAGCTTGCGTAGATTCTGTTTGGCGAAAAAGATATTGACCTATAAAAAATATCATAATAATCAACGGTGCCAGATAGCCAAACCACTCCCGTGTATCCCGTTTCAGAGAAAGCAAATCTTTTTTTGCTACTGCCCATACTCCCCGCCAGGAAGAGGCAGTATTAGCTGCTTTTTCTGCTAATAATAAAGAACGATAATCTACCTGCCCTTGTTTAAGCTTATTATCCCCAGCCGAATGTTTTTTTTGGCGCTTGCCGCCTCCCCCCTGGCTCAGGGAAATAAATCCCCGGCGAAATCCCCGCTCCAGTAGTGAAAAGGCAATTAGAAAAAGGATTATACCTAGAAAGAGAATTAAAAAGCTCCACCCAAATCCCGTTAAAAAATCCCCGGAGATGCCCGACACCAAGGCCAGAGATCCCCATCCCCAGGGGAAGAAATCCATGACACGAAGCATTTCTTCTTGTCCCGCAAGCCATGCGGCAATATTGACTTGTTCTCCCCCGCTGATTAATAGATTAGGAATTTGAAAAACTAGTGCAATCAGAATTCCTGTAAAAGCCCCAATAGCACCAATGGCTTCCCTGCTTCGGTGCGGAGGTACAATGCGCATCACCAGGAGATTTATCAGTTCTGATAGCCCAGTGCCAATTATCCAGAGCCCCAGGCCTACCAGCATTACCAGAAGAAAAAACAGCGCTCCCGCTTGAAAAAGCAGCCCGTAAAAAATACCCGGCAAAAAGGCAAATATCACTGCGACAATTAAGTTACTGCCAATGACGGACAGTGACTTCACCGCAAAAACCGCTCTTAAGCTTACCGGAGCCATAAAAAGCAGTTCCAAGTCATCAGCCATATAAAGTGCGGCAAATGCTGCAGTAATCCCAAAAAAGATTTCACCCACCAACCCGGACATAAATAAAAGGGAAAGAAATCCCCGGCCAATTTCCGGAGGCATGGTTGTCAATGCTCCATAGGCATAAGATCCTAGGAATACAATACCTGCCGCCATCGCCAGTATTATTGCGACCATTCCAATCAAGGCACCTAGCGATTGATGACGCAGCTGATTCCACTTTACGCGCATTTGATTTTTTAAAAGCAATTTAAAATCTTGCATGAAGGATTGTTTCGGTTGTGTTTCCATTACTTTCCACTTTCCTCCTCCAGGCTTTTAATTAATTCGGCAGTATCATGGCCTCCGGTAAGCTCCAAAAATATATCTTCCAAGCTTTCCTCACCATGACCAACTTTATTGCGCAATTCTTGGGGACTTCCTTGGGCAATTAGCTTACCGTCCTTAAGTATAGCTACCCGATGGCACATTCGTTCCGCAATCTCCAGAATATGAGTGGAAACAAGCACAGCCGCACCTTGCTTGGCCATTTCCTGTAGTACATCTTTCAATAGACGGGCGCTGGCGGGATCAAGACCGACAGTAGGCTCATCTAATAAGATTACTTTGGGCTGATGAATCAATGCTCCTGCCAAGATCACCTTCTGGCGCATGCCATGGGAATAACCCTCCAATAATTCATCAGCCCGGTTTTCCAATCCAAACATAACCAGCAGTTGTTCCGTCCTGTTTTTTATCAGTTCTTTTGGTACCCGGTAAAGGGCGGCAATCAGATGTAGAAATTCTCGTGCAGAAAGCTTTCCGTATAATTTTGGCTGGTCAGGAACATAGGCCATCAGCCCTTTTGCTTGAGCAGGATATTTGTTTATGCTATAACCACAGATGAATGCTTCACCTTCGCTAGGTTCTAAAAGACCAGTTAACATTCTGATGGTGGTAGTTTTACCCGCCCCATTCGGCCCCAAAAAGCCAAGGATCTCTCCTGATTTAACCTCCAAGTTAAGTCCTTTAACCACTGGAACAGAACCATATTTTTTT
>JBMNTN010000095.1:0-5857 GCA_050945755.1 Bacillota bacterium
TGGGAAGGTCAAACAGCGAACCTTCCTTTTTTATATTGGCCGGTGCCAAGTTTACTGTAATCCGGCGCATAGGAAACTTAAAACCCGAATTATTAATGGCGGTGCGTACCCTTTCTTTACTCTCCCGGACAGAGGCATCAGGTAATCCTACCAGGTCAAACCCTGGTAGTCCGTTTGAGACATCAACTTCCACTTCAATCGGGTAGCCATCCATCCCTAATACTGTACAGCTGTTGATAATCGCCAGCATAATATCCTCCAATAAATGGAAATTATTTTTAACTTTCGCTCCATGAGGAGAACACTCCTGCTGGAAAAGGGAATTTTCTTTAAGTTACCTGCGTTTTCTGCTTACGGGCCTCTAAATTTAGATGGAAAAACAGAGGAGTTTATTGTGATGGAAGTGGAAGAGTTAGAAACCATCCGCCTGATAGATCTGGAAGGCTTGGAACAGGAACAATGTGCAGAAAAGATGAATGTTGCCCGCTCAACAGTTCAAAGAATTTATAACGGTGCCCGGAAAAAGATTGCCGACAGTTTGGTTAATGGAAATGGGATAAACCGGGGATAGTTTTACCTGTCGATTAATGGGACAAAGGCAAAGCCGGAAAACCGTCTTTCCTGCAGCGTCCCATCTTCATTTTTTCCCAGCCAAACCATACTTCCCCGGGCATCATCCAAAGGGATGACCATCTTACCTCCTGGACTTAGTTGTTCTGTCAGGGCAGGGGGAATGTCTACTGCTGCTGCATTGACAAGAATTTTGTCAAATCGAGCTTTTTCCGGCCAGCCGCGGACGCCGTTTCCTGTCAGAAAGGTAACATTTTCATATCCCATTTTCCGCACATTTTCTTCGCCAAATTCCTTTAATTTTCTAATTCGTTCTATCGCAAAGATCTTTCCTTGCCTCCCGACGATCTCTGCCAATAAGGCAGAAGTCCAGCCCGAGCCGGAGCCCACATCCAAGATGATTTCCCCTTCTTTCGGCTGGAGAAGTTCCAGCATAAAGGCAACCGTCATCGGTTGGGAAATAGTCTGTTCTTCTCCAATAGGCAATGGCCGGTCTTCGTAAGCACGATTTTTATTTTCCGGAATTACGAAATTGGTCCGGTCCACCTTTAAGAAGGCGTTTTTGATCGCCGGCGTTTTCAGTACGCCTTTATCTTCCATCCCCTTGATCAGTTCTTCCTGCAGTTTCATCTCTTTCTTACCTCCGGATAAGTTAATGGCTGATATTATTATTTCACAACTTGCGGACTTTTTAAAAGTGCGCAATTTGACAAAACAGCGCTAGGGTATTTAAGTTTTGAGAGCGAAACGTTGCAAGATTTTTCTTTGCTCGAAGCCGTGGAGCGTAAAAAACTTAAATACCCCGGCAAGGCACCAAAAGTTGAAAGGGTATTTAAGTTTTGAAAGCGGAACGTTGCAAATACCCTTTCCTTCGCGTATAGCCACCCCTTTATCATCAAAAGATAAACAGAGTTCTTTTGCATAAGCTGTTAGCTATCGGATAAAGGGAAGGGCAAAAACTACTTAGAAAAAGGTGAACCGGATGATCTTATTTCATAACTCTCATGATCTTCTGTTTCGTGCTCCTTTTGGTGCTGTCCCTTGCGGCACCAAGCTTACTCTCCGCCTGCAAGTAACTTCCGCAAGACCTCCCGAGGCGGTTATACTTAACCTTTGGACGGGAGACCGGGAGGAAAATATTTCATTGGTCTTGGAAGAAGAAACCGGTGATCATCGTTTATATGGTGTCAATTTTTCCGCCCCCCAGGCACCGGGCCATCTTTGGTATTATTTTTTTGTCCGGCATGAGGGGAAAGTTTTTTACTTTGGCAATAATAGAAATAACACCGGCGGGCGAGGTGAAATGACCTGGGATATTCCTCCCCGCTACCAGATTACTATCTACTCGAAAAAAAGTCACACGCCTGCCTGGTTTAAGGAAACGGTTGTCTATCAAATATTTGTTGACCGGTTTTACCGGAAACCGGAAGATAAAACCCTCTCCCTTCCGCCTCAAAGTCTCCTCCATGTTTCTTGGGATGATTTTCCTTTTTATATCAGGGATCCTCAGACACATAAGGTGGTGCAGTGGGATTTTTTTGGGGGAAATCTCGCCGGGGTAATGGAGAAATTATCCTACCTGCAAGAATTGGGTGTAGGCTGTATTTATTTTAATCCTATTTTTCACTCTCACAGCAATCATAAGTATGATACGGGAGACTATAAAAATATTGATCCCGGATTTGGCGGCAATGAAATTTTTGCCCGGCTCTGTCAGGAAGCAAAAACCAGGGGGATAAATATTATTCTTGATGGAGTGTTCAGCCATACAGGCAGCGATAGCATTTATTTTAATAAAAGAGGAAACTTTCCCAGTGTGGGTGCCTATCAATCCAAGGAGTCGCCTTATTATTCTTGGTTTCGTTTTATTGAGTACCCGGAAAAATATGAAAGCTGGTGGGGTGTGGAATCCCTGCCCAATGTCAACGAACTTAATCCCTCTTACCAAAATTATATGTTCTATGATGAGGACAGTGTCATCAAACACTGGCTGAAAGCAGGGATCAAGGGGTGGCGTTTGGATGTGGCCGACGAACTTCCCGATGAATTTATCCAAAAACTGCGTACCGTGGTGAAAACGATAGACCTGGAGGCAGTGGTTATCGGCGAGGTATGGGAGGATGCTTCCCATAAAATCAGCTATGGAGTGATGCGCCGCTATTTTTTCGGAGACGAACTGGATTCTGTCACCAATTATCCTTTCCGGGCATATTTAATTGATTTTTTTCTCCATCAGAAAAGTACGGAAGAGACCTATGCTCGGTTCATGAGCCTTTATGAAAATTATCCCCGGGAAAACTTTTATGCTCTTTTAAACATGGCAGGAAGTCATGATGTTCCCCGCATTCTCACCGTATTGGGGGAAGCGCCGCCGGAGGAAAGCCTCACCGACTGGGAAAGAGCCAACTACCGGCTGCCGGAAAAAAATCGCCTCCTTGGTGTGAAAAGAGTTAAGCTTTTTTCCTTGGTGCAAATCACCTTTCCCGGTGTTCCTTTAATTTATTACGGGGATGAGGTGGGGATGGAAGGTTACGATGATCCTTATAACCGAGGCACTTTTCCCTGGGGGAAAGAGGATCAGGGGCTTCTTGCCTGGTATCGGAAGTTAATTAACCTGCGCAATCAACATGACTCTTTAAAAACAGGGGAATGGCATTTGGTTCCTGCCGGCGAGGATATTTTTTGCTTTATCCGGCAGATTTCCGGGGGCAAGGACGTTTTTGGCGCGCCCAAACAAGACGGCTTCTTTCTCATTGCCGTTAATCGCAACGAAAAAAATTCGAAACATTTAGAGCTGGATTTACGTCGCCCGTCTCCCCGGAGGTTGGATAATTTATTGGATGAGGAAAACAAGGTAAACTACCGGTATCAGGATGGCTTTTTGTTGCTGGATCTTCCTCCCTTGGCAGGAGTGCTGTTCATGGGAAAGGACGGCGCCGGTCATGAGTGATAACACGAGCAATCAAAGAGAGTATGGTATTCTCCTGCATATTAGTTCCCTCCCTTCCCCCTATGGGATTGGGGATTTAGGTGATGAAGCATATCGCTTTGTGGATTTGTTAGGGGCGAGTGGTCAGCAATTATGGCAGATCCTGCCTCTGGGACCCACTGGCCCTGATGGATCCCCTTACCAAGGGTACTCTGCTTTTGCCGGAAACCCGATGCTGATCAGTCCGGATAAGTTAGTTGCAGATGGCCTGCTTGATGCCGGCGAGACAGCTGCACTGCCCAATTTCCCTCAGCAGGGAATTGAATTCAGCCCGGTGAAAAATTTTAAGGATCATCTTTTTCACCGGGCCTTTCAAAGATTTCAAGAGAGCGCTCCTCCGGCTGATTATCAGCTTTTTCTGGAAGAGCACAGATACTGGCTCTTTGATTATGCTTTTTTTAGAGCCCTCTCTCATTATTTCGGCGGAGTTTCCTGGCATCTTTGGCCCTCCCATCTTGCCTGGCGGGAAGAAAAAGCCCTTTCTTCTTTTCAAAATAGCCTGGAGGCAGAAATTAAGTATCAGATTTTTCTCCAATACATTTTTTATCGCCAGTGGAGGGCATTAAAAAGCTATGCCCAAGCCAAAGGGGTGCAAATAATTGGAGACATGCCTATTTATATTTCCCATCAAGGCGCTGATGTTTGGACTCATCCCCATCTCTTTTATTTGGATGATATGGGCCGGCCCCAGCTGGTCGGCGGGGTTCCTCCCGATGATTTTAGTGAAACCGGCCAGCTTTGGGGCAATCCCCTTTACCGTTGGGAGCAGATGAAAGAAGATGATTATCTCTGGTGGCGGGAGCGGATCAAGCATGATCTGAAACTTTTCAATATTGTCCGTCTCGATCACTTTCGCGGATTTGAGGCCTATTGGGCCGTCCCTTCCGGGGAGGAAACGGCTGTCCACGGTACTTGGGTCAAAGGCCCGGGTAATCATTTTTTTGACACGCTGAAGAAATATTTAGGTCCACTGCCTTTGATTGCCGAAGACTTAGGTTATATCACCGAGGAAGTAATCTCCATGCGCAAGAATCAGGGTATTCCCGGGATGAAAGTTTTCCAGCCTGCTTGTGCCAATGGCCGGGAGGAACTATACCGTGCCCTTTTGGCAAAAGACGTTGTTTTTTATCCTGGGACCCATGATAATGATACAATTCTCGGCTGGTATCAAAATCTGTCGGTGACAAATTCATCTCTTCTTGATCTGCTAAAAAAAATTTTTGGCATTGACCGCCAAAAGATGAATGCCGCGGAGATCTGTCTGCGTTTTATTGAAATTGCATACCAGAGCTGTGCCCGACGAGTGATTATTCCTGCCCAGGATGTTTTATGCCTGGACAGTCGGCATCGCATGAATACTCCCGGCACAGTCCGGGGAAATTGGCAGTGGCGCCTGCCTTTAGAATATCAATTGGCCCCTGGGTTTGCTGCGCTCAGAGAGCTTCGATAAAAAAATTTAATGCAACAGCAGATTAAAATAAATAAATTTTATTGGACAAATATTGGCTTTTATTTGAGAATGTAATTATCAGGGAAGAGCAAAAAGTTCGGGAGGTAAATGAATGACTGTGAAAATTGATGCCCGGGGGCTGGCTTGTCCGGCACCGGTGATTCAGACGAAGGATGCTATTGAAAAGTTTCCGGAAGAAGAGATAATCACCATTGTTGATAACGAAGCGGCTAAAGAGAATGTGAAACGCCTGGGAGAAAAGCTGAAATTTTCTGTGCAGATTACGGAAGCAGACGGGGATTTTTATCTCTCTTTAACAAAAGGTGATCTCTGCCGTTCTGCGGTAGAGACTGTCAGCAGTCTTAGCGATTGGGTGATCCTGGTTACTGGCGATAAAATGGGTGAAGGTGCAGAAGAACTAGGTAAGATTCTTGTGAAAAGCTATTTTTATGCACTGACCGAAGCAAAACCTTATCCCCAAACGATAATTTTTCTTAACAGTGGCGTCCGTTTAACAACAGAAGGTTCGGAAGTGCTGGAAAACCTGGAGAAACTTCACGCCCAAGGGGTAGAAATACTTTCTTGCGGCACCTGCCTGGATTATTACGGGTTGAAAGATAAGCTGCGTGTGGGTGAAGTGAGCAACATGTACACTATCGTGGAGAAAATGAATGAGGCGTCGAAGGTGATTCGCATCTAGTTGCATAAGGGGAGAGAACCATCATGGAAGAAAAGTTTTATGTTATTGCCTTTGAGACCACTCATTATGCCATTATGGCAGAAAAAAAGTTGATAGAAAAATACCGGGTGCAAATGATTCCCACTCCCAGGGTTATTTCCGCCAGTTG
>JBMNTN010000096.1:0-5799 GCA_050945755.1 Bacillota bacterium
ATCATTATGTTGGAAATGTTATATCCATAATATTGGATATTAGATATATATTTTAACTATATTTAATATTTACGGAATAATATATTTTCTGACCATTGGTTTTACCTTTTGTGTTTTTGTCTTTCAAATTCCTTTTCAGTTAAATTTGATTAATTATCTGAGTATTTATTGTATAAAAAAGGCCACACCTATTCTTGATGTGGTTAATTCTGGCTATCTACTTACTACTTTTTCTTAGCCAACGCTTCTTTTAATAGATCTCCCAAGTTAACTCCCACGTCCTCTTGATCAGAATATGTCTTAATCAGCTTTTGATTGAGAATCCTAGTCCTTTTGGAACTGTGAAAATTTCCAAATTCCTCCTTCTCCGGTTGACGATATCCACATTTCCGGTCCGGGCAGGAAAGCATGCGTCCTTTTTTCCCGTTAACCAAGAGCATATATTTGCCGCACATAGGGCACTTAGTTTTGGAAATGTTATCCGCCTTATAAACGGATTCTTGATCATTGACTATTTCCTCAACCAGTTGAACTGTGTTCTTTCTAATGCCGGAGATAAAGGCTTCCTTTTTTCCTTTCCCCTGGGCAATATCGGCAAGCTGCTGCTCCCATTTGGCCGTCAGTTCTGGAGATCTTAAATCAGGCGCTACCAGTTTAACTAATTGCATCCCTTTTGAGGTGGGAACCAGTTCCTTTCCATGACGTTCGATATAACTGGTATGGAGTAATTTCTCAATAATTTCCGCCCGTGTCGCCGGCGTGCCCAGGCCACTTCCCTTGATTGCGTCCAGCAGTTCTTCATCCTCAATAAATTTGCCAGGACTTTCCATGGCAGTGAGAAGAGTCGCCTCATTATAGCGGGCCGGTGGTTTAGTTTTGGCTCTTTTTAAAAGAGCTTTTTGCACAGTTTTTCTTTCCCCTTTTTTTAATTGGGTGAGAGTTTGTTCCGGCAACTGGTCTTCCAAAGCATCGTCTTTAACCGGAGCGCTTACCGCCCTCCAGCCCTGCTCAATCACTCTTCTCCCTTTAGCATAAAAGTTTTCCCCATTCACTTCTGTAATCAAAGTAATTTTTTCATAACGGTATGGCGGATAGAGAAGGACCAGAAATCTCCTCGCAATCAGGTCGTATAGCCTTTTTTCATCGTGACTGAGCACAACCGGGTTTAAAGGTTGTTCCGTGGGAATAATGGCATGGTGATCGGACACCTTACTGTTATCCACGAAACGTTTGGTGGTGGAGAGGGTTTTCCCCAGTAAGGGTTTGACCAAATGAGCATAAGGAGGAACGCACATCCCCTGGAGCCGAGCCGAAAGAGTCGGGATCATATCCGATGTAATATATCGGGAATCGGTACGGGGATAGGTGACCAGTTTGTGCTGTTCGTAAAGATTTTGGAGAACAGACAAGGTTTTCTGGGCGGAAAACCCGAAACGCCGGTTAGCATCTCGCTGCAGTTCCGTTAAATCATAAGCAAGAGGTGCCGGCTCACTCTTATTTTCAGTTTTCACTTCTTTAATAACTCCGGATTTACCCTGAATTCGGGAAATGATTGCTTCTCCCTTGGCTAAATCAAAAATCCGTGCCTGCCCGGATAGATCCCGCCAGTCTCCAAAATATGCGCCAAAATCGGCTCGAATCGTCCAGTAATCCACGGGACGAAAATTTTTAATCTCTTCT
Source organism: Bacillota bacterium (assembly GCA_050945755.1). Classification (GTDB taxonomy): domain Bacteria; phylum Bacillota; class Dehalobacteriia; order Dehalobacteriales; family Dehalobacteriaceae; genus JAQVXR01. Next base: position 1,681 of record JBMNTN010000096.1, read on the forward strand.
TCCCGTTTCACGATCATAGCAAGGGTAGGAGTCTGCACCCGACCCGCATTGAGCTGGGCATTAAATTTACAAGTTAAGGCTCGGGTAACATTCAGTCCGATCAACCAGTCTGCCTCCGCTCGGGAAACGGCAGCATCGTATAGCTTATTAAAATCCTTTCCCGGCTTTAAATGGGCAAACCCCTCCCGAATAGCCGCATCGGTCTGGGAAGAAATCCATAACCGGCTGAAAGGTTTTTTCCAATTGGCCATCACCATGATCCACCGGGCTACCAGTTCCCCTTCCCGCCCGGCATCGGTAGCAATCACCAATTCGTCAATATCATTGCGTTTCATAAGATTCTTTATGGTATGAAATTGATGGGAAGTCTGGCGAATCACCTTTAACTTTAATCGTTCTGGAATCATCGGTAGATCTTCCAGACGCCACTCTTTATATTTATTATGGTAATCATCCGGTTCCGCCAGGGTGACGAGATGTCCCAAAGCCCAAGTAACCACATAATTGGGCCCTTCCATGAAACCTTTGTGTTTACCGGTACATTTTAATACCCGGGCAATTTCCCGGGCTACGCTGGGTTTTTCCGCTAAAACAAGTTTTTTCATTATTATTCTCCGCATAATTTCTTTGGTTTTACCGGTTACCTGATACTTCGTAAACCAATTCTTAAATTAAAATTATACCACAAAACAATCTATATTAAAAATTCTATCTTACATGCGAAACAAAGAACCGGTCATGCTCCTAACAACTACTTATAATACACTATCAGTGTGTTAAACAAATAACCAGTGCCAACCATCAGAACATTGCTTATACTATGCATGAGCATAGGATATATAATACTTTGGCTTCTTTGATATACAATACCCTGTATGGTTCCAAGTACAAAAGAATATACTAGCTGAGAGTAATCTACCTCAAAATCAAACGGCATCAATGACCATTTGGTGTGAGCTAATGCAAATAAAATCGATGCTAAAATAACTTCTAATGTAATATGCCCACTAATCTTGACACTTTTCCCGAAAGCATAGATTAACATGGTTATGGGCAATGCCCGAAATACAATCTCTTCCGACGGTCCGCTTAATAATAATTGGAAGCCCAAGGTCCCCAAAACATTTCTTATACCTAAAGGAAAATTATAAGAGGGCAGTTGGTTATTGGCATACAAAAAAATGTGCAGTATGATTGAAATAAATGCAAGAACAGCAGTAAATATCGCTACGTATTTCGTTCCTTTTCTTACATCACCAAGTTTCAAATAAAAATCAGTTTTTAGCACCTTGCTTAACACAGCGATTATAATTAATGCAATGATCATTTGAATAATATGGTGCATGGAAATGCGGGCAAAAATATCGTAGGGGTCAATTTGTTTGTACGAAACCAAATTCGCAAAATAGTGCCCTGCTTTCCCTAAAAATACTTGCATCACGAGTAATATTACAAGTATAGCAATGCCGGATAACATCCTAACGAGTTTTAGCTTTTTCAAGTGATTCCCCCCATTAAAGCACACTGCTTCAACGCCTTCGATTAACAAGTAAAAACATCCAAACGCTGCATATTGGCCTTAAAATAATCAGCCAATTATTGTTTGGTTTTCCAGGGCAAATAAATGAGACCGTCTTCTTCGGTAAGCTCTTATTCCAAGGCCCACGGCTACGTATAAAATTGAGGTAATGATTCCATTGATTGGTGAAATAAGAATTTCTTTACCGGCTGCGATGCTGATATAACCTGATATTACTAAAAGATTTATCAGCGAATCCTCTACCGTATGTAAAACAACACATGGCCATACCGATTTGGTTACCCTAAAAAGCTCAGTAAACATTACCGTCCAAGATAAAAATGTTGTGAAAGCAACAAGTGCATAAACAGCCCGGCTGACAGGCATGACCGCCCTGAGATCCGCTTCAGGCAAAAACACCAGGTAATACGGGAGATGCCACAGGGTCCACACACAACCAACAATTAGATACAGCTTCAGGTCACTAAGATTTAATTTGATTAGCTGGGAAGTTAAAAAACCACGCCAAGCTGTCTCCTCAAAGATATCAATAATAAAATTAATTAACAATGTACTGCAAAAAGCTAAGATAAATGAATGGAGATTAAATGCGGACAGATCTATCCAATTGGTTACAGCGCCGATCAGCAAAACGATTGCCGTAACAACAGGGAAAATCAGGGCAGAGGCCAAGTACCATTTCACATTGCCTTTGAAATTCGGCTTCATGCCAAGATCCTTCCGGCTTGCCTTGGAAATCAAGATGATTATAAACGCGGTCAGTAGGGGCAATACCAGCCATATTCCCATACCAGGTGAATCACCTTCATGCTGGATAAGAAGAACTGAATCCACAAGAACTCCTATCCAGCCACTAATGATAACAACGAAAATAAAGATTCCGATATGACAAATCACTTTTTTATTCATGGTAAAAACCCCCTCCTTAGTTTAGCTGACATTATTACATCATCAGCAGTACCGGACAAAATATCCATCATATCTTGCTTGCTATAATTTTGGGGCAGTAAGCTGTTGGCAGCCATTATCGAAAGTCCTATTTGAAAAATCCTCATTTTTAATAAGATTGTTTTTAACTCATCAACAGTGAATCCCTTCAGTTCAGGGTCCTTTTGCATCTCTTCAATTAAAGCCGGCATCATTTTTTCATCATAGCCTTGCATGTATTTGCCATTTTTTATAACCAGATCTTTAAAAATAACACTATACTCCATGGCAAACCTCAGACTGGCGTTACCGATATCGCGGAATGGGTTACCGGTATTTTCTTCTGCCAAGAACTGGTGACTGATACTTATAATCCTTTCTATTAAAGCTTCATTCAGTTCATCAACGTTTTTAAAATTTACGTAAATAGGTGCTACGGAACTACCCATTTTTTCCGCGATTTTTCTCATGGTTATATTGTCAATTCCTTCTGTCCGAGCTATTTCAAATGCTGCATCAATTATTTGTTCCCTGGTAAATTTAACCTTAGGTCCCATAACTGCACCACCCTTTAAATAATATATGTTATATTATGCTCGTTATATAACTAATGTTACACTAAAATAAATTATCCTGCAAGTATTCTTTAAAACTTTTTCTACACAAAAAATGATGATATGTGACCTAGCCCCAATACTTTAGGACAAATACTATGTGATATTTATAGTCCCATCAGATTCCAGAACAAAATCAATTTCAAGAGATTCGCTTAACCCAATACTCTATAATAAATAGCGAATCTGCTCAAAATGCTAATGGTAAAATAAAACTTAGCAGTAAGCAGGCTAAGGCCGGTGACACTGTCTATATTACCATTGAGCCTGACCCAGGTTATGAAAACCATATACCCACTGTCCTTGACCAAAACGGAAATCCCATTGCAGTTACGCAAAATAGTGACGGCACCTACAGTTTTCAGATGCCTGCGGGGGGAGTCAGCATAGACACTGAGTACACCAAAATAGATTATTTTGATGATGTGGATCAAAATGCTTGGTATGATGAAGCCGCATGGTTTTGTGCGGCACATGGTTTAATGGAAGGCACAGGCGAGAGACGATTTGACGGGAATGTAGATACCACTCGGGCCATGCTCGTGGCCGTACTCCATCGGCTTTCTCAAAGTGATGAAATGGCGGAGAATATTTTCGCCGATGTGGAGGAGAGTAAATGGTATACAGAAGCCATCACCTGGGCCGCGAAAAATAACATTGTATCCGGTTATGGAAATGGGAATTTCGGTCCCGAAGATATATTGAAGCGGGAGCAAATGGTCGCCATTTTACACCAATACTCTAAGTTTATGGGATACGATGTAAGCAAAATAGATGACTTGGGTGCATATCATGATGTGGATGATATTTCCGACTGGGCCATAGCCGAAATGCAATGGGCCGTAGCTAATGGTCTCATAACAGGTGTTGGCAACAATCTAGTCTCCCCACAAACCGGTGCAAACCGGGCCCAATTTGCAGTCATCATGCAGCGCTATTACACTGACTTTGTAGAAAGGATTACTGATTAAAAGATTGAGCAGGGGTGTGCATTTGTATCATTTAATAGTAGGTTAGCCATATTTTCTACCATCTATT
>JBMNTN010000097.1:0-5616 GCA_050945755.1 Bacillota bacterium
AAGTATTCCTTCCCCAGGCTTTTGCGCATCCCCCGGCCCAACTGCTGCAGGTAAAGTGTTCTTGATAAAGTGGGACGAGCCATAAATAATACTTCGGTCTTCGGGCTGTCCCAGCATTCATTCAAGAGATCGCAGGCACATAAAACATTAATATCGCCGTTTTCATAACGTTCAAGGATATTTTTCCGTTTAGACGGTTTATCGGTTCCCGAGACTGCTGCACTCGTGACACCTTGTTCCCGGAAAAGTGCGGCCACCTCCCCGGCATGTTTCACGGAGGCACAAAAAACCACCGTCTTCTTATTTCTTACATATTTAATATAGGTATCCACAATCAACTTATTTCGCTCCGGGACAAATAACTTACTCTCCAGATCTTGGGAATAATATTTAATTCCGTTAATACGCACTTGAGAAAGATCCACATTTGTTTTAACGCGAATGCACCGGACAGCCACCAATTCGCCCATTTCCACCGCAGTTTTTAAATCCAATTTGTGGGCAACATTCTTAAAATCTTCCAGTATACTTTCCCCGTCCATCCGGTCCGGAGTGGCCGTCAACCCCAATGTGAACTTAGGTTTAAAATATTCCAATACCTTTTTATATGTAACGGCCGTACCATGATGGCATTCGTCCACAATAATATAGCCAAAATCATCCGGTTTAAAGCAATCAAGGTTTTGGGAGACACTTTGAATGCTGCCGCACACAACATAAGCACCGGGATTTTTTTCTTCGCCAACAAAAAGGCCGGTGTCCACATCGCACCATAACTGATTAAATGTTTTACGGGCTTGTCCGATTAATTCCTTGGTATGGGCAAGAAACAATGTCCGCTTTCCCATCCTTTTAGCATCACTGACGGCAGTAACTGTTTTACCCGACCCGGTCGCATGATAAAGAAGAGCGATGCTTTCCCCCGCTTCCCTCATCTTCTCTAAGTTTTCTAAAGCGGACTTCTGATGCTTTTTTAGGGCAAATGTCTTTCCTTTTTGCTTGGGCAGATAATGATCCGGCATGCGGAAAACCGGCATCTCCCCTAAAAAAATCGTCATCTCGTCTTTGATTTTATCCCGCTGATGTTTCAATTGTGAGTATGTCCACCGGTAAACCTTCCAATTATCATAGATTAGGCTATTCTGCTTTAATAAATCATCATGATATTTATTAGGGGAAACTTGGGCAGGGTCGTGGAATCTCCCCCCCGTCAATTTCAATGGCGATTTTTAGTTCTTCACTTTCCAGGGCAAAGTCTATGAAGCGGCTTCGGTTGTAAATGTCTTGGAAAGGATATTGGATAAATAAATATTCCGTTTTCTCCGGCCCGAAAACATCACAAAAAAGCTCGACAAACAGATCTTCCGCCGTGCTCCCTGTCCCTCGATAGTGTCTTCCTTTCTCCGCCATAACCATCAGCCCCTAACCCTAATTAGTCTTCAATTACTTCCTTTAATAATAATCTTTTTTGAAAGGCTCCTCTGGCCTCAACCTTCTCTTTACGGATCTTTTCGAATTCGACCAAAGGCACTCCCTTTAATTCCAAAATAGCATATATAACCTCAACAAGATCGGCCAGTTCTTCAACATTGTTGCCATCCAGGTATTCTGATAATTCTTCGCTCAATTTATTGTTCAGCATATTAAGATACCGGCCATCATCCAGCTTTTCAACAACAGCCTTCTTCCCGCTCTGCTCAATGATTTCCGGTATTTTATCTCGAATTAATTTATTGTAGGTTGTGATTGTCATTAAACTATACTCCTTAATATTTCTTCCGGTTGCTATATTTTATCCATTTTCAATATACGCCCAAAAATTATAATAAAAAATTTATTAAAATACATAGTCTTATTTTTTAGCAATCCTTTTTGCTTCGCTTCTTCTACAGCCTTAGAATATTCTTTTAATAACCTTTCCATTTCACAAATTATTGAGTTTTCCGCTTTCATATCCCTACCTCCTTCAAAACATAACAATGTCAAGCTTCCTTTGACTCATTCAGTATTTTAATATGTTGAAGGAACTTATTCTGCCCAACCTTATCAACAATAGCCTTTAAAAAAATTAAGTTCTCTACTCCTCCAATACTTTTCTCGAAATTTACACGCAGTTTTTGATCATGTCCCGGTATAAATTTACTATTATTCTTTGTTTCTCCACCGCAGCCGCAAAGACATGTACCCATTAAAAATACCCTCCTTTACTTTAGTAATGAATTCCATTACCTGAATCAAAGTCTTCGTCCCCGTGCTACATTCTCTGTATAAAGACATTCAGGATAACGGGAGCACCCCCAGAAAGGACCATATCTTCCGTTTCTAATATCCATTTCAGCTTCTATACCATGTTTTAAACATTCAGGACAAAATCTTTCTTCCTTTCCGATCTCCAAGTTTCTTATGATTTCTTTAACAGCATTTTGCCCGTCTATCCGCCGCATCTGTTCATGAGTATCCCGGTGGCTCAGAATATTAAGGCTTCCTTCCCAAGCTATTTTATCGTCTATGATGGCAATCTTTTGGTGCATACTTTTTTGCTCCTTTACTTTTACACCAATTTTCTTCAGTTGATCAATAACTATCTTGGATTGTTCTTTTAATCTTGCACCATGCTGATAAGGTGGCCTGGTATAAATTCTCAGTTCAACTCCTCTATTAACCAAGGAACGAAAGTAATCCATGAAATATCCCACCCTGGCTGTAGTTACGAATGGGCTAAAAATTATCAGCCGGTCTTCAACTGAGAGAATATCCTTTAAAAAAGCCGGCCAAAAATCTTTTTCATTAAAAAGAGTAGTTTGGTCCCAATTAATCCTCTCAACTGAGGCTAATGCCAGTCCGGTCCATTTTTCAAAATCAGTTGCCAAGTAACTGTCAACCAGTTCTGCTGAAGATTTTACACATCCGTTACGCTGGAATTTATCTAATATCTTCAAAATAATTGATTCCTTGCTTAGTTTAGAGAAAAGATGCTCCTGATGAGCAACGATATAGATTTTACATTTGGCTCGTGTCAAGGCCACATTTAATAATTTTCTTGCATCGTTATCAGTAGACCGTTGATCATCCAACATTGACCAGTGATTAACCCCCGGCCCTTCCACACAGTCAAGGATTATTACGTCCGACTCTCCACCTTGAAAACTATGCACAGTATTAATGCGTACCTGCCTTCCAATGTCCCAGTCCTCTGCAATCTTTTGAATTAGCCGTGCCTGATGCCTGTAGGGAGTAGCAATACCCACGGACTCAACCTTGTTTTCATTTATCAGCTCTCGGGAAATGGCGGTGGATACCAGAGCATGGTAGATATTATAACGTCCGCCTATGGATAAGCGGCTGCACCACGGGTTAAATGAAGATGTATCAACCAAAACTAAAGGTTCTTCATTACTGAATGCATCGTAGATGAGTTTTTGCTTCGTGCCCTGATCATGTTCTAATAGTTTGCCATAGAAAAACTCGTTCGGAATATCCGCTATCTTTGGGTTCATACGATACTGGGTTTTTAGAGGAAAGACTCGTTTATCTTCCAGAGCACGATTTACATCGTTAATTTCTAAAATGTCAAAAATGCTGCGGCCAAGCCATTTTTTCGCTGTATCATTATCAGCCACGCAGATCGGCGGGAGTTGTAAAAAGTCACCAACGATAGTGATAAAAGAAGAAATCTTTCTCGCTGCCCAAAATACATAAGGCAAAGGTACCATACTGGATTCATCTACAACTAGTACATCAAAAGGCCGATCAGGAAATTGTTTTGCTGAAAAAGTTTTAGTTAATGTTGTAGCTACCAGCCCGGCATCAGAAAAAATGTTCTTAGAAAGCTCGTCCAAGGCCTTTTCTATTTCCTGCAATCGGGAACTGATAATATGCATACGCTCTTCATTGGTACTTTTTTGTTCGGTAAGTTCTTCTTTCGTTAGCCCTAATTGTTTCAATTTCTGGGAATATTGTTTCTGCTGGCCATTAAGAGCATTTTCCTTTTTGGACAACTCAGACTGCATCTCAATGCATTTGTCCTCCTGGTTCTGAATAAACATATTCTGATCGTTAATCAGATTCGTTAACCGTTCAATTTCTTGTTTTATTTTTTCCGGGTTCAAACGAAGGAACACTCTTTTAATAGCACCGGATTCTTGTGCTTTCTTCAGCTTATCGTTGTTTATTTGGAGATTAGAACTAAGCTGCCTTACATCATCTTTTTCTTCTGCGATCTGCTTTTTAATATAAGAAATACTATTTGTCAGATCTTCCCTTTCCTTGGTTAACTTATTTATTGATGCCTCCAGTTGAAAAAATAATTGAAATTCTTGGAGAAACTTTTCAATTTTATCCCGTTCCATAAGAAGGTCATTTTTTTCCCGGTTTAACGATTCACCTCTTTTAGCTGTAATTTGGTCTAAAAATACCATTGGAAACTTATCTTTTATTTCCGGCTTATGACATGTTCCGAGGCGGACCAGTTTACCATCTTGATAATATGGAGTTTCCTTCAATTGTTCGGCGACATCTTCCAGTGCTTCATCGACAGCCATATTGGCATGGGATACTAATAAAACCCTTCTTTCCGCACGGAGGTGGGCCTCCACAGCTTTGGCAATTGTCTTTGTTTTTCCGGTACCGGGAGGGCCCCAGATCACCGCCAGGGAATTACAAAAGGAGGCGTCAATCGCAGCCTTTTGAGACTCATTAGGAGGATTGGGTTCATTGCTGTATTCAATATTTTGCTTCGTGGAAACTATGCGAGATTTCCCATTAAATAGCATTTCGCTTGTCTGAAATAGCGTACCGGCATGGGGCAGAGCCTCCTCATATTTCTTGCGCAGCATTTCCAAAAGAAACCAAAGATTAGTCTTTAATTTAGCCTCCCCTACCGTTGTCCCAATATTTTTCTCAACTGATAATTGAACTTCCATTCCCTGTACTGACACGATATGGCACTTGTAACTCTGGCCGTTAACCTCAATTTCCGCCGGTGCGTCATCAACTGTAACCAGAAAATTCTCCAAGTAAAAAAGATAGATAAAAAGACCGGCATCCTCTCTAAGTAACTGTCCATAATTAACTTTTACCACGCTTCCGCCTTTACCGGCTTTTAATGCCTCTATTTCTTTCTCCAAAGCCCTGATAAACTCCGGGATAATTTGATTTGCGGTAACCATTTTTATTCTCCTTAACGAATCTTCCGAAATAACTCTAACCTTAATACTTCTACAATTTGTTTTACGATCCTCTAAAAGTCTGAAATGAATGACTGTTGTGGATGTCGGAAAATTAGAGTTGTGCATTATTTTTTTATAATGTTTTATCTACACAATTGTTTTCATTACTCGTTTAATGTAAGTAAATAAAAAAACCCCAAACGGGGTTCTAAGGTCCCATAACATATAATTTAATCAATCTAATAATTTCTTCTTGGGCTATATCTTCTTTATCCTTCTTGGAATAAATCGTGAGCAGATAAATTTCAAATTCATTCTTTATTACATAGTAAATAAGCCTAAATCCATTCGACTTACCTTCGTGAATACTGGTATTTGTTGCCCTAACTTTAAATACACTTTCTTCTTCGGGTAATTTTAATTCTGTAATTTCGTCACCAACAAGATT
>JBMNTN010000098.1:0-5608 GCA_050945755.1 Bacillota bacterium
AGCATTTCAATCTCGAATAATGGTTAATAAATCTTGTTTAAAATCTTACTAAATAAAGGTTATATTGGATCCAGAATTTAAGGTCACCCTAAAGTTTGGAAAAATAAAATCTCTAAAGAGAGAGAGACGTTGCTATCTACGAAAAAGTAGATTGGCAACGCCCCGGTAAATTACCTAAAAGCTCATTTTATTTTTCCCCATATTAGGTACAATCCTTATTAGCTACTCATTTAATTAAGTAAGAATAAAGGAATCTGGGGGAACAGTACAATAAGCAATACTGCAACAGCCATTGTGAGCATAAATGGCAATACGCCTATAATAACATTCTCCAATTTTTCCCTGGCAATACCTGCCACCACGAACAGGTTCAATCCTACCGGCGGAGTAATCATCGCCATTTCCATCATCATTACCATGAAAACGGCAAAATGGATGATGTTAATTCCCAAGGTATGGATCACAGGAAGCAGTACCGGAAGGGTAATTAAGACAATAGACACCGCCTCTAAGAATGTTCCGAGAACAAGGAACATCACAAAGGTGAAGCACCAGAAAGTAAATTGGGAAATATCATGGGCGGCTACCCATTGCACTACCTGCTGAGGAACCTGCTCCGCGGCTAAGTAGAGGGCAAATGTCATGGCAGCGGCAATAATCAAGAAGATCATGGAGGTAGTGGTAATGGATTCTCTCAGTATTCTTTTGAAACTGCTGAAGGTAATTTCCTTATAGATAAATGCCCCCACAATTAAAGCATAAGCAACCGATAAAAATGATACCTCGGTAGGAGTAGCAATTCCAGCATAAATAGCTGTCAAAATCATGACCGGCATCAGAATACCGGGAATCGCTTTAATCGTGGCTTTTTTCCGATACTCCCAGTTAGCCTTTGCATCACCGCCATAGTTCTTGATACGGGCATAAATAACGGCTGTGGTAGAAAACAATAATGTTAAAAGTATTCCCGGTATTATTCCTGCCGTAAACAATTTACCAATTGATTGTTCTGCCGTAACACCGATTAAGACAAAGGTAATGCTGGGCGGAATGAGAATTCCTATTGTTCCTCCGGCTGCCACTGCGCCCATGGCATACTTTTTGTCATAGCCGCCTGCCACCATGGCAGGAATCATAATCCCACCGACAGCAGCCGCGGTAGCAGGACTGGAACCGGAAATAGCAGCAAAAATCATACACGCCATCATTACCACAATTGATAAGCCGCCACGGACATGGCCAATCCAAGCCCGCAAAAAATCAATCAGGTATTTTGATATCCCGCCGTGGGCCATAATAACTCCGGCAAAAACAAAGCCGGGGATCGCCATAAGCGGGGTGGAATCCATCCCGGTAAACATACGCTGGGCAATCATGAATAGGCTAAAATCACCGGTTAAGAAAAGGGCAACTACACTGGAAATAGCTAAACTAATTCCAATAGGGACGTGAAGCAAAAATAATACGATAAAAACACCGAATAATACTACAGTTATCATTAGTGCCCTCCTCCTATATCTATTGATTTTAGAGCATCAATGCCGCCTCTGATTAAACTAATTATTTCTTCTATAAAACGGATTAAGAACATCAATGAAGAAAGCGGCATAATCAGATAGACAATCCATAATTTTATCTGGGCATTAGTTGAAACTTGAGCGTTATTGACATAATGAAGCCACAAAGTAACAGAAGCAACAAATAAAAATATACAAAATAGGATACTGCATATCTTCTCAAAAATACCGATGCGATATTGCCATTTTTTGGGGAGAAAGGCATAAAGCAAATCTACGCAAACATGTCTGCCGTCCTGCTGTGCCAGTGACCAACCCAGCAATATTCCCCATAGGAGCAGATATGTGGAAATTTCATCCACCCAAAATAGCGGGGCATGAAAAACATACCGCATAATTACGCCATAAACTACCAAAAAACTGCCAATACAAAAGAAGGATCCTGCTAATATTTCTTCCAATCGGTCACGAATTTTGCCCACAGATATACCTCCTATTCGTTCTATTCGTTAGCTTCCAGTGCTAGTTTAATAATATCTTCACCAATAACAGGAGCAAATTCATCATACAATGCTTGTAGTGCATCTCTAAAAGCTTGTTTTTGTTCATCGGTTAATTCTGTGACATTAACATTTGCCTCAGCAAAAAGTGTTCCTACTTCGCTGCCTTCTGCTAAAGAATTCTTCTCTAAAGAAAGTTGTCTTTCATACTCTGTCGCCTCAGCCATGGCTTCTTCCAGTGCAGTTCTGATATCATCGGGAAGACCTTTCCAGAATTCCGCATTAACAAGCACGACGTAGTTCAAACTGTTAATATTGGCAATTGTTAGCTCTTTAATTGTTTCATAATAACGTTCTGTTTTGATATTATCGATACTTGCTACCGTTCCATCAATGGTACCCTGCTGTAAAGCGGTATAAACTTCACCAAAAGCAATACCCACAGCTCCGGCACCAAGGTGTTCATGCATTTTTGTCAAAACACCACCGCTGGGGATACGGAATTTCAATCCTTGCATATCTGCCGGAGTATGTATTTCTCGTTTTCCGTTAATCCAATGGCGCATCCCATTTGGCCAAGATGTCAGTCCGAGTATTCCATTACTCTCCAATCCGGCAAATAACTGCTGTCCACCCGGTCCATCCCAGAATCTGTTACTGGCAGCTTCATCATTAAACAAAAAAGGAAGGTCCGGGAGCTGGAATCTAGGATCTATCGCAACCATTTTCCCAGCAGAAGGAGCAATCATTTGGACGTTATTGACTTGGAGAGCTTCCAGTTCATCTTTATCACCATACAACTGAGAGGATGGGTAAACCTTTACCTTTACTTTGCCATCTGTCTTTTCCGCAGCTAAATCGGCAAACTTTTGAGCAGCAAGCCCCTTTGGTGTTTCCGGCCCAACAACGTGACTAAACTTAATCTCAATAACATCTCCGCCGGACGCTGAATCATTGCCACCACACCCTGCTGCAAAAGCAGCTAGCATTAATACCAATCCCAAAACCAATGAGCATCTAATAATTTTTTTCATTATTAACCTCCTTTTTTTTGACAATGCATTTTAAAAGACAGGGTCATTTTAAGTTAATATAATGTTTTGAATCCCCCCTTTAGACAAAAAATAGCCAGTGAAGTAATTAATCTACAACTGGCTCTATATTCACTTATTCTCCCCCAAGTTGTTATTTGGTGGGTTGTGAATATTACAGTCTTTAAATTAAGTTTTTATAACGGCTCTCGCTAATAGCCTCTATCTCGAGGAGTTGTCTCACTATTTAATCTATTCGCCATTTATGCAATTAAAAACAAAACAATATTCTCTGCCGTATCTATTATTTCTAATTTTTCTTTATTAATTCTTCAACTATTTTCATTTTCCTCCCTAATGTTTATATTTTTATTATATTTGTTTATTTTTTTTGCACAAAAAAGTCAGTTCAAAGATTTAATTTGAACTGACTGCCTTGCTGCCCAATTGTTTCTTCGCTTTTTGGGGTCGGCCAACCAAATCTGAGTCGTTAGTTGGCCAACTTTATTATAAAATTTTTGTTTTATTCTTCTTGAGTTTATAATTTAATTTCCTGATTATTTCATTGCCATTATTTTATGCTAATCTTTTTCCTACAATGATCTCTTACGAATTTTGTTCTTCCGGTTTTATTTCTGGTTAAATTTCTTGAGGTCCTCAATAAATGATTGTACTGTCTCACGTTTAGGCAATGTCTCAAAAAGTTGATAGACCTGTTCGACCTCTGTTACCTTAAATACAGGATCCGTCAGGCTGCAAAATTTATTAATTAAGTCTCTAGTTGAACATGGATTCTGCCAGTAGCCATATGCATTACTACAGGTGCCGCGCAATACTTTGCCGTCTTTTTGAACTATCTCCACAATAGCTCCTACATCAGTAGGCCAGCGTTTGGTTAAAACCGGGTCAGCCTGTACAAGTACTTTTTCAGCAATAGTACAAATCTCCGGTATTTTTACTTTATCGTTTTGGAACGCTTCAACTAAAGCCTTTCCATGATATAGTGTTGTCGCCACAGCAAAAGGCAACGAGAACTTAGCAGACAATTGATTGCGGGCAGGATACTTATTGACAACCATGGAGTAATCTGTAACAAAAACATTAATTTGCTCAATGTCATTAGTATTCAAATCTGGATACTGCTTTTGTATTTCTTGTAACGCATCAAGGGCAGGGTGATTAGCAACACAACATGCATGAAACTTAAAATAGTTTGATAGGATTTGAAATTCCTTCCCTAAATCCTTGGAAAGCCAAGAAGAATCAAAGGATTTACCAAGCAGTTCACCAAATGTATAAGATACACCTTCATCCAATCCGGTAAACCCACTGTCAACCATTTCGGCAGATACTAAACCTATGGCATTTGAAATACCGGTAAAAGCATTACGAACTGTCGCTCCTTCAAAGCATGGTTCCCAAGTTGTATGTAACGGCAAGGTAGCAGCAACATTCATAACTTCTTTTATTTTAGTCTTATTAAATCCTTTTAATTTCCCGCATGCTACTGCTGCACCAACAATCCCCATATGCCCATGAGGATGTATTCCTGTTTTTAACTTTGTTGCCCAACTTATGCGAGCGGTTACTTCATAACCTAAAATAATAGCTAATAACAAATCACGCCCGGAACGATTTTCCGCTTCTGCAACAGCAAGCGCGGAAGGTATGATATGAATAGCAGGATGTCCGGTGGGGCGATGTCCCTCATCCAATTCCATAAAAATTCCTTCAGTCCCATTACTGATTGCAGCCCACAGATAATTTGTACTTGGAAAGCCGTCGGTTAGTAAAGTAGCAGCGGACCTGTCAGTACCAGCAAGGCTTTTAGTAAATTTCTGCATTTCCGGTTCCTGAGAGCCACGTATCATGACACCAAAAGTATCAAAAAACACTTTTATCCCCTGATTAATTGTTTTTTGATCTATCTGTTCATAACTCATATCGGCAATAAATTCCGCCAGCTTATCTAAATCACTTAATGCTGATGAAGTTTTTTCAATACAATTAACAGCCATTATAAATCCTCCTCTATTTTGAGATATAAATCATAAATTTATTCCCTACAAGATAAGAGTTGCACCAATGAAGTCACATTGTTTATATCTTCAATATTGCTAACCATATCAACAATAGTTTTACATTTGTTTTCCCCAACAGCTTCCTGTGCCAAACCATAAAACTTGTCGGTTAATTCTTTCCATTGGAGAGGGTTTTCTGGGTCTCCCTTTTAAATTTATATCTATAGATGAAGAAAAAAGAGACAGTTTAGTCGAAAAACATGCTTTGAAAAAGGTAACGATTCCGGCCGGGACGTATAATGGCCAAGATTATGATGTTCAAACAGTCGGAATGCCTTGTGTACTTTTTACTAGGGACGATGTTTCGGAAGAGGTTATATACAATCTTACCAAAAAGCTAGTAGAGGAAAAAGAATATTTGTCTAAGGTACATGTTTTATTTGAAGAATTTAAACCTGAGGAAGCTTGGCAAAACACTGGTATTGAGCTTCACCCAGGAGCTGAAAAATATTATAAAGAAGCAGGCTTAATGGAATAAG
>JBMNTN010000099.1:0-5479 GCA_050945755.1 Bacillota bacterium
TAAAAGATTCCCGGGGCAGCTGGAGCGATTGGTTTAGCCAGACTATTGAAATAGTAGACGCGATAGAACAAAAACCGGTAGCCAAATTTAGTCTTGACAAATACCAGGTTGTTGTTGGTGAGAGAGTTCAATACATAGATGAGAGCTATGATCCGGCGGGAGGGGTAATTTCCGACCGAGTGTGGGAAAACAAACATGCATCATTTTCCCAACCTGGGGTTTATGAAATAAAGTTGCGAGTAAGAACTAAAGGCGGCGCTTGGAGTGATTGGTATAGCCAAAAAATTGAAGTGACGGAGAAACCAAATCAGCCACCGGTAGCTAAGTTTAGTGTAAACCGTACAAAAGTTAATCAGGGTGAAACAGTGGTGTTTACTGATAAAAGCTTTGACCCGGACGGAGATGAGATTACCGAATATCGCTGGACCGGAAAAAAGCGGGCGTATTTTAGTGAAGGGATTGTACCTGTGAGTCTCCAGGTGAAGGATAAAAGAGGTGCTTGGTCTGTGCCATATACGGTAAATATAAGTGTAACCGACAAAGTCGTGATGTCGGAAATAGAGTATAATTTGAGGTACCCACTGGCTGGGGAGATGGTTCGCTTAAGCGAAATAAACCCGATAAGTTTTCCAAAACTGGAGCCGGTTTTTCAAGAGGATGACAATACAACATTGATTCTCTCCAACTCTCCTGAAGCAGTTGGGAAAAGCGGTATTCTTTATCAAGACAGCGCTTCCGGACGAGTGCGGCTGATGTATTCCCATAAAAACGTTTCCGGCACAGCCAAAAAGTTGTATATTCTGGCATGCAACAAAAGTACTCAAACAGTGAAAATCACCAAAACCAAAAAAGGTTGGGGCGGCCCTTCCGCAGATGAATTAGCTGTTGGCCAGGTAGGTTTAAAGAGATACCTGGATTCAGCACTAAATTCCATTTGCCAGGTTCCACCGGGACAGACGATTATCTTGGATCAGGCAGGTCAGGGAAATTCGATTAATCCTAATTATGCTGTTGCTGGGATGACTGATCTCTATGTGGAGGGGGAAGTTACTTTTATTTTCGCCATGGTAGATGCATCAGCTAATGTTTTAAGCAGTTACTCAACCCTTCCTGTCTTGGAAAGGGATATTCACCCCCGAGGGACTTTTTTTGGTGCCAACCGGGAATACCAACTGGATATTCAGGGGAAAGGGTCAAAACGGTTTGTGCTTGGGGATAATTTTATTGATCGTTTTATTTACGGAATTGATGCCATTACAGGTGAGAGCGTGATTAACAAGGGTAATTATGGTGTGGTTTATAAGATAGGAATAAATAGCTCCACTCGTTTAGGTATTTTGACAAATCCTCGGGGAGGAGTTTTTATGGGGGCAGGGTTACTTCCGGATGGGACAGTCTATGGATTGCCGGGAGCAGGCCTAATTAATGACAGTAATTATGGAGTAATGAATATGGTTATCAAAAAGGGTGGTTCGGAAGTATTTATTTTTAGTCCTCCCGCCTCATCGGCCATGCCGGTTGCATTGCTTTTTATCCCTTTTTAAATTTGGAGTGTTTTTAAGCTAAACTAAACCGGGCTGTTTTTAGCCCGGTTTTATTAAGTGCCAGAATTAGTTATGATTAATAAATTTATGGGAGATTAAATCAATGTCTTCTTGATATTTAAGAATAAAATTTAAGGTAGATCTTAATCTTTTATCCTGAAGAGAGGCAATCTCAAGTTCCATCAGAACCTTAACCCAATCTAAAGTTTCCGCAATACTGGGCTTTTTCTTAAGTTTTTCTTTCCTTACCCGTTGAATGAATTCGACAATTTGCCGGGATAGGTCATGTGAAATGCCGGGAATTTTAGTTGTAATAATTGCCAACTCTTGCTCAAAATCCGGGTAGTCAATAAAATAATGGACACAACGTCTTTTTAGCCCGTCGCTGAAATCTCTGGCTCCGTTGCTGGTAAGGATCACCAGGGGGATTGAACGGGCTTTAATTGTGCCCATTTCCGGAATAGTCACCTGGAAGTCGGCTAAGGCTTCTAATAAGAAACTCTCAAATTCTTCATCGCTTTTATCAATTTCATCAATTAAAAGTACTACCTTTTGTTCAGAAAGAAAGGCCTTCAACAAGGGACGGGAGAGGAGAAAGTCACTGGAGAAAATATCATTTTGGATGGTTTCCCAGTCTCTATTATTTCCGGCGGCACTCTGAAGGTAGAGAAGTTGTTTTTGGTAATTCCATTCATACAGGGCATGGTGCTCGTCCAAACCTTGATAACACTGGAGCCGAATCAATTCCATACCCAAGCTGCCCGACAAAGCTTTCGCCAGTTCTGTTTTTCCTACCCCGGCCGGCCCTTCCAACAGGATAGGCTTTTTAAGATACATGGAGAGACTAATGACGGTAGCTAAATCTTCGTGGCAGAGATATTCTTGTTGCGCCAGTTTTTGCTGTATTTCCTGAATAGATAACATTTTCACCCTCCTGATGGCTGACAATTACAAGGACAGTATAGCATAAAAGTAAACCGGAACATAGAACGGGGGAAGGAATTTATGGTATGATAAAGAATAAAAATTGCTGCTTGCGGGGGTTCACTGTGGAAAAAAGATTGTTGAAATTTGTTGGTATGCTGAGGGGTTCCGGAGTGAGAGTTTCTCCCGGTGAACTAACTGATTGTCTCAAGGCTTTACAATTTTTTGGTATTTCCGATAGAGGGGTTTTTTATCGGATCCTGAAAGCAACGTTGATAAAGGCGGAGACGGATTGGGAGATATTTGACCTTGCTTTTAGATTGTTTTTTTTGAGAGATGTGGAAAAACCGCCAGTATTGATTTCCCCCGGAACATGTGACGGGTTTGCTTCATCTGTTGATGGTTCCGGGACAGGGAAAGCGGGTATGGGGGCTGCTTCGAGGCAGCTTTATCAGGCTGTGCGGGAACGCAACGGCGAAGTCCTTTCTAGGATGCTTCTGAAGCAGTTAGCCCAGCTCCGGTTTCAGGATGAAAAAATTGATGAACTTGTCCACCGGGTTAAAATTAAAATGGAATGGTTTATGGTGGAAAATGCCATCCAACGGGAGGGGCGAGAAGGGGAAGCTGATTACCAAGTTCTTAAAGATCTAGAGGATTATTTAAAGAGGAGCTTGGAGAAGTCCATTGTCAAAAAACAAGGCGAGGGAGGAATTAAAGAGATTCTCTCTGAGGAGAATCTGCGGACGAAAGATTTAGGGGCATTGAACGAAAGCCAAATTAAAGAAATGGAAAAAAGAATTGATCGGCTGGCACATATCCTGGCGTCCCGTTATTCGTATCGGTTAAAGTCGGCAAAAACAGGCAGGATAAATATGCGCCGAATGTTGCAGTATTCGGCACGGACGGGCAGAATTCCGGAAAGGCTTTATTACCATGATAAGGTAATGAACAAGCCATCCTTGATTGTACTTTGTGACGTTTCCGGTTCTGTGCATGTATACAGCGCTTTTCTGCTCCAGCTTGTTTATACGATGGCCCGGCGGTTTAATGATATTAGGACTTTTCTATTTGTTGATGAAGTGACTGAAGTGACACCGGATATTAAAAAAAGTACTGTCCAGGAGGGGGTAAGTGAGGCTTTGTCCCGAGCAAAATGTTCTCGGCTGGGAATCTCAAATTTTGGCCAGGTTTTTGAAATTTTCCGAAAAAAATACCAGCATGTTCTCGATCAGAAGAGTATACTTATTATTTTGGGAGATGCTAAAAATAATTGGTATCCTCCCCGTGAGGAAGAACTTATCTTTTTGTCCCAACAGGTGAAACGAGTGATTTGGCTTAACCCGGAGCCAATAGAAAAGTGGAATAAGGAAGACAGTATTATTGGCAGGTATGCCCCAAGCTGTAGTGATGTGTTGGAATGCCGGAACCTGGAACAGCTGGAGCGGGCTGTGTCTAAAATTATTTAATTAAGTTCACTTGTATTTTTTGGTGGGATGAATGTTGTTTTAGCGAACTACTTCTAAAGATGATAAAGGAGAATATGTATAATCTAGGGTTGGCCAAAAAGAAGGTTAAATACGGAGAGTGGAAAAATTGGAGAACAAAGTAGGCCGGGAGAAATTCACTACAGGATTAGCGGTCTTTTTTGCCACGCTGGGATCTGCCCTAGGACTTGGGAACATTTGGAAGTTCCCTTTTTTAATAGGAGAACATGGCGGCGGTGCTTTTCTTTTTATTTATCTTTTGTCGGTGATCTTTGTGGGGATCCCAGTGATGATTTGTGAGTTTTATATCGGCCGCAAGAGCAGGAAAAATGCTGTTGGGGCTTTTAAAAAGATCGAGGCTCATCCGGCATGGAAAATAATTGGCTATCTGGGGGTTTTGTCAGCCTATCTAGTTATGTTTTTTTACAGTTGTGTTGCCGGGTGGGTTTATTGCTATGTTTATAAGGCACTAAATGGTGACTTTGCCATGATAAATGCCCGGTCTGTGGAAGTTGAGTTTGCGAAAGCAGTTGTCGGGCCTGTATCCCC
This sequence comes from Bacillota bacterium, assembly GCA_050945755.1. GTDB lineage: Bacteria > Bacillota > Dehalobacteriia > Dehalobacteriales > Dehalobacteriaceae > JAQVXR01. Next base: position 4,502 of record JBMNTN010000099.1, read on the forward strand.
CCTGTTTTGGCAGTTGGTTGTTTTAGCCGTAGTGTCTGTAATTTTAATCTGCGGGGTAAAAAAGGGGATTGAGCGGGTAACGAAAATATTGCTTCCTGTCTTATTTGTTTTGATTATTATCTGTGATATACAGGCGTTGGCTCTTCCCGGTGCTTTTGAAGGCCTAAGATTTCTTTTTCAGATAGATTTTGCGCAGATAACACCCACGGTGGTATTGATGGCACTCGGTCTCGCTTTTTTTAAGCTTTCCTTGGGTATGGGTACGATGATCACCTACGCCAGTTATTTTACTGAAGACACTAATATGATAAAAACGTCGGTAAGAGTGGCCTTGTCTGACACAATGGTATCTTTACTTGCAGGTATAGCGATCTTCCCCACTGTTTTTTCTTTTGGTATAGAGACAGGGGCAGGTCCGGGGCTGCTTTTTTTAACTATCCCTCTAGTGTTTTCTCAAATTCCTTTGGGAAATATCTTGCTAGTGGCATTTTTCTTTCTTACATCGATTGCTGCTACTACCGCAATGATTTCTATTGTGGAGGTATTGGTAGCATATCTGTCCGAGGAAAAGGGGATGTCCAGAACTAAATCCGTGATCTTTAATTCTACTCTGATTATGTTGATGGGGATTTTGGCTACTCTTTCAGCTGATAGGGCAAGTGCCTTAGGGGATGTGCATATTTTTGGCCAGACATTCTTTCGCTTGTTTGATTTTACATCCTCCAATATTTTACTCCCCATCGGTGGGCTTTTGACTGTTATTTTTGTGGGGTGGTTTGTAGCGAAGGAAGAATTTCGAAGGGAACTTTCAAACCAAGGAGCATTAAGCATGGATCGGCTTATTGATTTTTTCCTTTTTTTAATTAAATACGTGGTACCAATTCTTTTGCTGATTGTTTTTTTCAACTCGATTGGAATCATTTAATAGAATTGGTTTCAGTATTGGTTTGGAAAAATATTTTTTAAAGGTCTATTTTT
>JBMNTN010000100.1:0-5307 GCA_050945755.1 Bacillota bacterium
ATATTACCAAATCCTTTTTACTCTGTCAACTGCCTTTTTTCTGACAGTTTCTACCACCCGTTTCCGGGTGCCTGAGTATCTTAACAAACCTTCTTTACTCTGTCAACCGCCTTTTTTCTGGCAGTTTTTCGACTGCTCTCTCGAGCGCTTGAGTAGTCTAACAAGGTTTATCCACTAAGTCAATGCCTTTTTCTATGGAAATTTTGCCCACTCATTCATGTCATTCCGGGCTTAAAAATATTACTCAAATCTTAGAGCATCTACCGGCTTTAACTTAGAGGCTTTACTGGCAGGATATAAACCGAAAAATACTCCTACCACCAGAGAAAAGGAAAAGGCAACAACAAGAATCGCTATTGACGACTGGGTTTTAATCCCGGCCAAAGAACTTAAGAGACTGTTTCCTCCTAATCCCACCAGTATGCCGATAATCCCCCCAACTCCGCTGATTGTGGCAGACTCCAAAAGAAACTGTCTCAGGATATCCCGGCGTCTTGCCCCGATGGCTTTTCTGATCCCAATCTCCCTGGTCCGTTCTGTTACGGTCACAAGCATAATATTCATAATCCCGATACCGCCCACCAGGAGAGAAATCCCGGCAATGCCCCCCAGCATCATCGTCATGCTTTGGGTCACATCTGCGACGGTGTCCAGCATCTGGGTTTGATTAAATACTCGGTAAGAGTCTTCATCCTTATCAAATTTATTGTATAAATAAGTCTCCACTTGAGCAACAACCAAATCAACCTGATTGGAGGATTCTGCCCCTATATAGATATTGCGCACACCAAGGGACTTAAACATCCGCTGAGCTGTTGACACTGGGATAACGATTTTTTCATCACCGCTTCCCATCATTGAACTGCCCTTTGATTCCAGAATACCGACTACCAGAAAATCAATACCATTAATTTGTACATATTCGCCAATAGGATTTATGGCACCAAAAAGTTCCTGCACTACATCTGTGCCTATCACCGCAACTTTTTGCCGGTGTTCCACGTCTAAAGGGTGGATAAAACGCCCACTTTCTACTCCTTGGTTCCGCACGTGTAGGTAGTCTTCATTTACCCCTTCAACAGGTAACCCTTCCATGGTTTTTGTCCCATACTTAGCAGTAACAGATCCACTAACCACCGGGGCTACCCCTGCTATCCCTATCTTATCCGACAAAGACATCGCCTCTTCATAAGTAAGAGAGTTGTCAATACCCCGGCCCATAATAGTCACCGATACTAAATTCGTGCCCATACTTTCTATGTTCTCCGTAACACTGGCCGTAGTTCCCTTGCCAACAGAAATCAAAATTATGACGGCGGAAACACCAATAATGATACCTAACATGGTTAATAAGGTTCTCATCTTATTAGCCATAATTCCTTTTAAAGCAAGTCTTACCGCCATAGCGAAACTCATCTATGACACCTTCTCTCTGTGATCCTGCAGCATAGATTCAGTGCCACCGTTTTCAATCAATCCATCTTTGAGGGTAATAATCCGATTGGCTTTTCTTGCTACATTCATATCATGGGTGATCAAAATTATGTTCCGGCCGTTTTGATGAAATTGCTGAAAAAATGCCAAAACATCTCCCCCTGATTTACTGTCCAAAGCACCTGTCGGTTCATCGGCTAAAATCAGCGAGGGATCTCCGGCTAAGGCCCGGGCAATTGCTACTCTCTGCTGCTGGCCCCCGGATAGTTCGGAAGGTTTATGATGGATCCTGTCTTTAAGCCCGACCAACTCCATGGCGTGTAAAGCCATTTCCCTACGTTCTTTTGCCGGAACTCCCCGGTAGATCAAAGGCAGTTCCACATTCTCCAAAGCATCAATCCGGGGCAGCAAATTAAAAGATTGAAAAACAAAACCAATTTTCCGGTTTTTGATTTCTGCCAACTGATCTTCAGAATATTTACTAATCTCTTTTCCTTCAAAGTAAAATTCCCCGGTGGTGGGAGTATCCAAACACCCGATAATATTCATCAGAGTAGATTTACCGGAACCGCTGGGCCCGATAATTGCCGTGTATTCACCTTTTTTAATTGTGAGAGACACTCCCCGCAAAGCCTGAAATTTAACTTTTCCCGTATCATAGGTTTTGGTAACATTTTTAATTTCAATCACGGCCCATCCCCCCTAATTTCTCCTCTCTACTCTAACTCCTCCGCCTCCTCCGGGAGTCGGCATCATCATTCTGCCTCTCATTTGGGACTGGCCACCGGATGCAGCCATATATACAACCTCATCACCTTCTGCTAATCCTTCAGTTATTTCCGCCATATTATCGGAAACCAATCCTACTTGTACATTTACCGCTTCGTCTTTCCCATCTTTTCTTACCATTACAAACTTTTCCCCGCCTCTTTGCTGCACTGCCTCTATCGGCAGCCATAAAACTTGGTCTTTTCTCGCTGTAATAATTTCTCCTGTCCCACTCATCCCAGGTTTTAAACCGTTAATATTTTGCAAAGTAAGGGTAACATCATAAGAGGCCACACCACCTGATACTGTTCCTTCATAAGCAATATCCGAAACGACGGCTTTAAAATTCCTGTCAGGTATGGAATTCACCCTTACCGATGCTTCCATCCCCAACTGAATACTGTTTATATCCAGTTCATCTACCGGAATCACTACCTCCAAAGCATTCATATCCGATACGATAGCCACAGTAGAATTCTCAGAAACTCTTTCTCCGGTTGTCACGTTTACCTGAGATATTACTCCTGAGATAGGAGCAAAAACAACGGTATCATCAATAGATTCCAGTTGTTCTTGTAAACTTAATTGACTTTGCTTTACCTGTAGTTCCTGAATCTTAATTTCGTTCTGTAAACCGGTACTTTCCAATTCCGCTAATAAATCTCCCTTATGTACATAATCACCGTCGGAAACATAGAGCTTTTCAAAGTACCACCGGTTTTTATGCTGACCTTTTGTCCTTCCGGATTTTTAAAACCGGCAGCCTCTATGGATTCAAAATCCCCTTTAGTATTTGTAATCCTCACCTGGCCAAGCATTCCTGTTGACAGGCCACCCGGATTATTTACCGTCACAGTAACCTCATATGTTACACTACCATCATTACTATCAGTAGGGGTATTTCTTACTTTGGTCACCTGCCCGTTTACCGTGGCAAAACTATCCGGAAGCGTTACGACAGCCTTATCCCCTGCTTTTATATGTTTAATCTGAGCAGCATTAAACAAAGCTGTGATCTCCATATTTTTTCTGTCTTTAATAACTCCCAGATTAAAACCTTTGGATAGTTCCTGCCCCTCATCAACCTCAATTTCATCGATAGTCCCGGAGATCGGGGCATAGACTTTTAACTCTTCCTGATCACGATAAAGCTCTGCCAGCCTGTTTTCTTGAATTTCCAAACTTAATTGAGCAGAGGCTATTTTGGAATCCGCCTGTTCATTTTCAAATGTCAGAATCTGTTCCCCTGCTTCGACAAACTGTCCTTCTGCCACAAAAATTTGATCTACAATACCACTGTCCAGTGCCTTGATTTCCTTCCGCACACTGGATGAAATATTGCCAGTGCCGCCCGCCTTTTTCACAATGCTCCCCAGACTTACCTTATGTACTAGTTCCAAAGAATTACTGCTTACTTCCCTTGGCTTTCCAGCAAAGAATAAAAAGTAAACAGCAACCACTGCCACCAGCACTGCTAAGATAATTAAGACCGGTTTTAAAAACTTATTCTTCACGCTATCACCTCAAAAATATTTTAACATTTTGATTGTACGCGCGGTTTGTTACAAACTTGTTACTTTTCAATATCATTTTAGGGTAAGCTTTGCGGAAGATAGTCTGTTCCTCCCAGGGACCTGGTTCTTGCTTTATCTACCTTATAAAAACTAATCCAAATCTTAAATCGAGATTAGCCATCTGACGTGCGATTTCATTAATATGCAAAATTGGCCGAGTAAATTATCATATCACACCCTAAATTAATACATAAGTAAATAATATTATATAACATTTTTGTTACAATTTAGTGACGGGAATCCATCCATTATTAGATTAGTGCATGTAAAATAAAAAACCTTCGTTTATTGTCCAGACAGACAATAAACGAAGGTCTAGTACTTTAGATATGTATGGTGAGGCAGAGGTCTCCATTTTGGGACCCACAGGATTTTACCTTTATGAAGCAACAAAATTGAAATAAATCCTGTCGTGTTCCTTACGGAAATTATACTGATTGCCACTTAAAACGGGGATTGTTACTATGGCTTAATCGACTCTGCTATTTTAATTAATTGTGCCTGATCAATTTCGGAAGCACCGGCTCTCAGCATATACATGACGCCGTTTATTTCTACATCCAGACTGCCTTCACCGATAACTCCTTTATTACCGTTAACCTCAATTTCTTCAACAGCGCTGATATCTGCTTGATAGGCCGTTTCTTCATTCATTAACCTGAGCTGCAGGAAGATATCCTTGGCGTGGTCGCCGTTTGTAAAATAAACATTGGCATATTCACTGTTTCACAGATTTCCCTGGAATGTTTTAGAACACTTTAACTTCTTTCCCTTTAAAGTCAAGCTTAGAAAGAATGTAAAGAAAGTAAGGTTGTTTTCTAAGTATGGATGTGAATCTATGGTGTCTCTTGGGCTTTATGATATATATTAATAAATTTTATCATTGATCATAGCGTATTTTTTCTATTCCTACTGATTCTTTGCTTCTGGTCTTCCTTCATTACTCCAAAGCTCTACGCGATTTCTGCGGCTTTACTAAAGTTCCTGACGCTTCTAAAATTACGCCCCTTCTTCAACACACCATTCCAGAATACTTTTTAGGTAGGAAACTCGTAGGTTGTAGGTTGCCGGTTTAATCTCATCAGAAAGGAAAAAAATTTAATCTGGGCATAAAAAAACCCCTTTCGTATTATTGAAAGAAGCTTAGTTTTGATATTCATTTTCCTGCCCAGCCCCGCCCTAGACTCGGGGTTTTTTCACCAATTTGAGTGGAAACAGGTGGAGCTCAAAACCATTGTAAAATAAGGGTTTGGTGCGGCAGAAGGGACTTGAACCCCCACCCTGGCAATCAGGACTAGAACCTGAATCTAGCGCGTCTGCCAATTCCGCCACTGCCGCATCCGCAAGAATTAATATACCATAGCACATATGAAAATGCAAGTTATTTATCTAACGGATTTGTTCCGGGTCTTTGACAGTTGAATATAAATAAAATCCCTAAAAGCCTTGTTATAGGCTTATTTTTTTTGTCAAATTTTCCAGATTATTAGTGCACAATGTGTCACAATGTGTTATAATTACTATATATTAT
>JBMNTN010000101.1:0-5134 GCA_050945755.1 Bacillota bacterium
AGGTAATATCCTTAATATAAAACCTATACTTACCGTGACAGATGGTATTACCACCGTATTTGACAAGGTCAGAACAAAAAAGAAAGCTGTTGAAAGAATAGTTGACTTTTTCTTAGAAGAAATAAAGGAAAAAGGATTAGGCCAAGTTGTTGTTCATCATATTAATTGTGAAGAGGAAGGAAGAAAACTGGCTGAACTTATTCAGAGCAAAATAGGGAAAGAAATAAAAGTTCCTGTTTATCCTATAGGACCTGTAATCGGCTTGCATGTTGGGCCAGGTACCATCGGAATTGCTTATTATACAGAAAGATAGTGGAGGATTACAACTTTCTTATACTGTTTTTCATCAACCCAAGAGCCGCCTCTGGGTCTATTTCTTTCAAAAGCCCGGCTGCGTACAGCATATAATCAGTGTCAAGGTAAAACTGCACTTTTTCAGGAAGGAGTATATTCGGCTCTTTCTCTCTATCCGCCAAAATCCCCTTTATAATTTCCCCGGGGGTTTCGCTGCAGATGATTGGCCCCCCCGTACCGATAACAGCGCATACCTCCGTTAGGTTTTTGCCCTTTTGAATCAGCTTGCAGCTTTTTGAGTAGATATGCTCTAAAACCCCGGCGTGCCGTCTGGCGGAAATTTTCGCGGCACTCATGGCCAATACTCTGTCTATTTTCTTTTCCTTGTCGGAATCGGCAAGAAATTCGTTTACCTCAACTCTATAGCGTATTGACTTCTCAAGTCTATCTACAGAGACCCCAGTTTGATGCGCAATATTATCCCAACCAATTTCCTCCGCCAGAGAGTTTGAGGACTCCCGCATCCCCAAATCACCTTCTACCGTGCGCTTGGCATATTCTTCCCTCGCGCCAATGATTTTGGCACCCTTACAGGGCGTTTGGTCGGCGTATGAGTGGATATCTGTAGTAGCACCGCCGATATCAACTATCATCAGAGGTCCGAGTCCTCCACTTCTCCCCCAGCCCTTTGACAAAAGTTCTCCTGCGGAAAGCACGGCGGCAGGCGTCGGCATCAACACTCCACCAAGCTCACTCTTTACCTTATCAAGCCCCTTCATGTTAACAATTCGTTTCATAAACACATCGCGAATAATTTCTTCAGCAGGTGCTGTGTCCAGTTCACCCACATTGGGGATGATATTTCTTACGATAAAACATTCTTTACCGTGCAGGGTAAGAATCTTTCTCACATCCTGTGCAACATAGCTGTTACCCGCATATATTACAGGCATATTAATACCGCTCACAGCTAAAACTTCAGCATTATGAAGAATTATCGTGGTATTCCCTTTTTCATAACCCCCGCAGAAAAGTATGATCTCTACCTGAGAATTGGCAATATACTCAGCATCCTCCGGAGTAATTCTGCCCGATAGAGTCTTGATAATTCTCGCACCTGCTCCAAACGCAACATTTCTACCAGCAGTTATGCTGAGTGTCTCTGAAAGGCCAATAACCGCCATTCTAAGACCGCCGGCAGCGCTGCTAGAAGCCAGTTTTATTGCTTCTTTAAAAGGCCTTTCACCAATAGCCTGTTTCACCGCATCAAAACACTTTAAGAGGCCAATTCTAGCATCATTCTTCACCGTAGAAGGATAACGCACAGTACAGAGACGTTGCTGCTTCTTTAAACTCACCGCTACCACTTTTGTAAATGTACTCCCAAAATCAATCAGTATGGCATTTTTCATAATATCCCGTTGCCCCTCAATTGCCTAAATATATGCTCCGAATAGTGTCAACAATGGTTTCCGGATTATTATCGCAGTTTACTCCCAGCGCTCTTACCGCATCAGTGACATCAACCGCCAAACTGCCCCCGTCTTGATTTTCGTTGATCAATCCGCCGAGAATAAGCTTTGCATCAAGATTCTTCTTCCTAAGTCCCTCAACAAGCTCTTTGGCATAACTGAGAGCGATTCCATTATATGTGCTGATGAGAATGGCACGACTTTCGGTTTCAATAACCGTCTCTATGATCTCCCCTGGTGTAGCATAAGTGCCCAGGTCAAACACATCTGCTCCGGCTTTCAGCGCGATAGCTTTTACAATTTCCTTGCCGTAGTCATGAATATCAGTCGTACCTACAATTACTTTCATACCGGAAAGAGAACCGGAAACATCCTGAATCTTTTCGAATACAGTTTCTCTTTTTTTGGTAATCGTTTTAATCATGTCGGTAGGTCTTATCGGCACCCTGCCGCGCATGGCTGTCTTTTCAATTTTACCTATTCCGAAATGTGTTTCCAGCTGTTCCGGCCCGATAAATTTCAACGCTGCAAAAATCTCACCGGGGTGAGTAATGTCAACGCCTAAATCATCAAGGCCATTCATCATTCTCTCAAAGAAAATCCTACCGCAGGCTATGAGAATATTTTTTTCCGACTCTACCTTTTCCCAGTTGATAAATGGCTCAAAACAGAGGGACTTTTCGATCATCATATCAACACAGAGATGTCCGTCAATGATTTCGTCAGCAGTAGGGATCCTTGATGCTTCAGTTACCGGGACAGATGCGACCGCATGACCTGTCGGCTGGTGACGTTGGCAAATGGCATCAGCTAATGAGAATGAGGAAAGCGCTCCATAATTTCTCTGAAAATCCAAACCATAATCTATGGTGTTCCCAAAAATCATTGTACCCGGCGTTCCTTTTTTATTTAGGGATTCCATTGCCAAATTAAAGACTATCCGCCCGATGGGATCGCTAAAAAGATTACCATAGCTGAAGGTCATGCTGGCACCAAGAAGTTCTTCCACCAAATAGCGTTCCATCATTGCCCAGCCTGTCAGATTTGCCAGATCGTGAAACTGGTTTCCGAAGCCGTCATCAAGGTTAGAGTGAACGATTGTACCCTCAAATTTTCCCATTAGGGCAAATGCCTTCAGGGAAGAAATCGTTCTTTCTCTCTCCAGCTCAACCCCCGGATATTCATAAGTGAAATAATGGGACACATTGCCGATGGAGGTCACCCCGGCTTCAAGACCGAACCTGGCATTTTCCAGGGCATTGGGGGAGCCAATCATATGGTCACTGAGATGAGGCTGAACAGGAACAACCTGCCCCAGAGCCTTCCATTCATCGGGAGTATTAAGAATCAGGCCTGTTCCCTTTGGCATCTTGCTTCTGTATTCTTCAGGCACACCCATGACCCAATCAAAAATGAAGCCAAATCTTGTAATATAACTTCCTCTTCTCTTCAGTTCATGATAAATATATTCTACATTTTTAGCAGTCTCATCCCACGAGTTCCAGCCGATGTGGGAGTGCTTAGAAATCTTTCCCTCGGCCATCGCTTTTCTTTTATACTCAGCCTCCGTCGTAACATTATGTTCTTTAAAAAACAAGGTCGTTCCAATGGTGGTCTTTGCTGCAATTTTTTCAACATCGCTAAAGATATCCTTCATGTCGGGCAGGTCTTTGTAGTCAAATCTTTTTTTAATTACGATGTGCAATACATTTCACCCCTCAAGTTTTTCAGCTTTTCTCTATCACGACTATCATGCCGGCATAAATCCTTAAACTATTAACGAAAGACTCCTGCTCATATAGCAGAAGTCTTCAACTAATTTATGTTTAGATTTTATTCCTACCTATGGGAGGATGTCAAGTTAGGCATCTTGGGTCATATCTGTTTTGTGTGATAATTTCACCATAAAATATTTAAAAATCTAATTAAAGCCGCGTCCTGATTCTTTCTACAGCTCTTTCGGTATTCTCTCTATCACCGAAGGAAGTCAGTCTAAAATAGCCCTCGCCATTTAAACCAAAACCTGCCCCGGGAGTGCCAACCACATGGGCTTCCTTCATCAGTTTGTCAAAAAACTCCCATGATCCCATATTATCTGGGGTCTTCAGCCAGATGTAGGGAGCATTAACTCCACCGAATACTTTGTAACCGGCCTGCGTCAAACCTTCTCTAATAATACGGGCATTTTCCATATAATAGCCGATCATTTCTTTAATCTGTTTCTTGCCCTCTTCGGAGTAAACAGCAGCTGCCCCCGCTTGTACGGGGTAAGAAACTCCATTAAACTTAGTAGTCTGTCTTCTTAACCACAAGGAGTTTAAGTCATGGGATTTACCATTGGAGTCATACACCATTACCTCTTTAGGAACTATGGTATAAGCGCACCTGGTACCTGTAAACCCAGCAGTTTTGGAAAAGCTTCTAAACTCCACAGCTACCTCTCGCGCACCCTCAATTTCAAATATACTGTGGGGAATATCATCTTCCTGTATGTAAGATTCATAAGCAGAGTCAAACAAAATTATTGATCGATTTTCCCTGGCATAATCAACCCATTTCTTTAATTCATTCTTAGAAAGGGTCATCCCGGTAGGGTTATTGGGGAAACAGAGATAAATCATGTCTACTCTTTCCTGGGGCAGTGCCGGTTTCATCCCGTTTTCTTCGGTACACGGGAGATAGACTATATTATCAAACTGTCCTTTTGCGTTGTATATTCCGGTTCGTCCCGCCATAACATTACTGTCAACATAAACAGGATAAACCGGATCAGTCACTGCCAAGATGTTGTCAATGCCAAAAAGCTCTTGGAAGTTGGCGGTATCACATTTTGCACCGTCGCTGACAAAAACTTCATCAACTGCTAACTCCACGCCGCGAGGCCGAAAATCATTTTCTATTATTTTCTCGATTAAGAACGGATAGCCTTGTTCCGGCCCGTAACCTCTGAAGGTCTCTTTACGCCCCATTTCCTCCACGGCCTTTGTCATTGCCCCTACTATTGCCGGCGGCAGAGGTAGGGTAACATCCCCAATACCCAATCTGATGATATCGGCGTCAGGATTAGCCTGTTTAAATTCATTAACTCTGCGTGCTATCTCCGAAAAAAGATAACTCCCCGGTAGTTTAAGATAGTTCTCATTAATCAGTGCCATTTTTATCAAACCTTTTCTTAGTTTTATTTTAAGTTGGAAAAATTATATAGGTTTTTGAGAAAATTTTCAACTCCAACTGAAAAAACTAAAAAAATTATTTCTTAATTTAGGGCATTGGTTACTTTTTTGTGTTTCTCACAATCATCTTAGCCTTCCTTCGGAAGGCTGTCAACATGGGCATTTGGTACATAACAGAGCATTGGGGGAAAAATT
>JBMNTN010000102.1:0-5055 GCA_050945755.1 Bacillota bacterium
ATTGTTGGTTTTCATCATTCTTTGTTTAAATAGATTTGGGGCCCCCCATTTTGTTGCGATTATTTCCGGAGTACTGGCATTTTTATCATTGGCTATTTGTGAAACACTTGTTAGTTTAGTATTATTTGAGGCTTTTGAATTATCCCCGGTTATCGTAGCACATAATGATTTCTTGAAGATCATCACAGGAATTCCCCAGGTACTGATGATTTTTTTGCTAAGTTATTTAGTGGCTAAGTTTCGTCGGAGGAAAACAAAATGAGTTATTCGAGATTTAGTACCGGTATTGCCCGGGGTATCTGTCGTGAGACCAAACTTGGGTCTGAACAGGAGGAAATAATTGCTTATGCCATAGAAAATTTAATGCTGGGTATCGGCGGGTTTATTTTAGTATTTATTATCGGTGGTTTATTTCATGCCGTTATCCCGGCATTTACTGCTGCTGTTGCCGGAGGACTTCTGCGCAGGTTTTCCGGTGGGGCTCATTCCAGCACGCCCCAAAGGTGCCTGGTTTTTGGTGCTATCACTTATGGAATTGTCGGAGTGCTGGCAAAATATCTCTCTGTCTATCTCGAGGGTTATAAATTTATCCTTTTTACCTGTCTTCTTGTTTCTTTAATTGTGGTCTCACTATATGCACCCGTTGACTGCAAGGCAAAACCCATTAGATCAGCTGATTTGCGGCGTAAGTTAAAAGTGGGTTCTGTTTTTTGTGTGGTCGTGATGCTGGTAATAGTGTCTTTTGTTCATTCTATCTCAGTAACTACGGCAATTGCACTGGGAGCTTTATACCAGTCAATTACATTACTACCGGTATTTAACCAAGGGAGGTGATAAAGATGCGTAGATGGTTGTTTGTTACTCTGGCTTCGATTCTAATGCTTATGGCCAGTGTCAGCTCAGTTTTTGCATGTGGTTGGTGGCGTTATCAGCCCGAAACACCGAAGAGTCTTCAAAAATAGGGTTCCAATATGAGGTGGCGTTAGCTACCTCATATTTGGTAGATGGAGTGGAAAAATGAAAATTTTTCAAAACAAAAGAGACGAATCCATTAACTCATACATTATGTTCTCCCAGGTGTGCTTTTTTTTATTGATTGGGTTGCTTGTTTTTAGAAATTTTGGTGTTTCTTTTGATAATTATTTTTACAAGATACCAATTGCCATGGTATTTTGTATTATTTTAGTTATTATTCCATTTATTCAAAGGCTAAATTTTTGTAACAAGCAAAAAAATTACTTACTATCTGATATTGGCAGTTATCTTTTCTATCTTATTTTTGCCAGTTGTCTTTTGGTCAAAGAGTCGGATCATTTTTTTAATGTGGTGCTGATGATGCCTGTCATTATGATGGCACTGAAATATGGCGCTAATGTTGCACTGGTTTCCGCTGTATTCTCCAGTGGTGCGGTGCTAATCGTCAGCGGCATTAAAGACTATATGACAATTGATGCAGATATTATGCTCAGTGGAATTATGTTTTTGCTTGCTTGGCTCTTAGGCAATATGACAGAGACGGAATATAACATCAGAAAAGAATTAGAACGATTAGCAACCTATGATGGATTGACCAATTTATATAATCATCGCAGTTTTCAGCAACTCATGGATCAAGAAATTGTGAAGGCGGAAAATAACGGAAAAAATCTGAGCCTGATTATGTTGGATATAGATTATTTTAAGTATTATAATGATGCGTTTGGCCACCAGAAAGGTGATGTGGTATTAAAGGAACTTGCCGATACTTTGCGCAATGTCATCGGTAGTTTAGGATACTGTGCCAGGTATGGGGGAGAAGAGTTTGCCGTGATCTTGCCTGGATTAAATATTGCCGTAGCAAAAACACTTGGCGAAGAGATTCGAAAAGAATTAGCGGCTAAGGATTTTCCCGGCAAGGAAATATTCCCTGAAGAGTGTTTAACCGTGTCTGTGGGAATTGCTGAGTTTCCTTTAAATGCGCAAAATAAAGTTGAACTAATTAAAATCGCAGATGAGGCTCTTTATCGGGCGAAATTTGTGAGTAAGAATAAAGTAGAAAGCTATTATTCCATTTTTGATGAAATGGAATCCTGCTTAAAAGAGGATGAACGGCAACTATTTAATTCGATTAAGGCATTTACCATGGTGATCAATGCAAAGGATAGATATACTTACGGCCATTCTATCAGGGTCATGGAAATGGCTAAGATGTTAGCTGTGCGGATTGAATTGGATCCAACCCTTGTCCAAGAAATCTCCTTTGGTGCTTTGCTTCACGATATTGGAAAAGTGGAAATTACCCGGGAAGTGTTGAATAAGCCCGGAAATCTGAATAATAAAGAATGGCAGACGTTTTATCAGCATCCAATCTGGGGTGCCGATATTATTGATCCTTTAAAATCTTTGAAGGAAACGAAGTCGATTATCTTGTATCATCATGAAAATTTTGACGGGACCGGATATCCCTATAGGATCAAAGGTGAAGAAATCCCGGTGGGTGCCCGCTTGCTCAGGATAATTGATAGTTTCGATGCCATGACCACGAAACGCTCCTATAAAGATGCTATGTCACCGGAACAGGCATTAGAGGATTTGCGTAAATATGCCGGAACCTATTACGATCCGGTACTGCTGCAACAATTCGAGGAGATGATTTGGGAACAGATAAAAGAAGAAAAAAATGAAGTTTCTTAAAAGAGGATTTACTCTTTTCTATCCAGGCTCCGATACTGAATTGCTTCGGCGACATGATTAACACCAAGCTCTCTTGATCTTGCCAGATCGGCAATTGTTCGTGCCGTCTTTAAAATTCTGTCATAAGCCCGGACGCTATCACTAAAGGCCATAAAATATTATTCCAATAGGATAATATCTTTTTCAATTCTCCAGAGGATCCTTTCAAAAGAATATATTTTTTTATTGGCAAGGAACTTATTTTCTAAGCACAATCATAAGCATCATCTCCTTCCTGCAAAAATATAGTTACCGAAGCGTTCATCGAAGCTGAGAGCACTGTACTTAGAAGCTGCTCAAAGCAAAACATTCCGCCTATTGGATCCAAGACTACTGCTCCACTAATTGCCAAGCATTATCATAACCAGCAGCGCCATAGCGGGTTGCGGTCCAATTCCCACGTTGCATGAGCGCATAGGTTGCTTCCGGCAGGCTATACCATTTTTCCGTTAGGTCATCATATAGCAAATACTTGGGGCAATCCTCCGGGCGAGGCAAGCCATTGCCTATTGCCTCATAAATCACAAATTTCCCCACCACTTTATCGTTGGCGTCAAGCAATGTATAGTCATCATTGCCATTCCAATAATAAACAAGCGGATCTAAATTCACATGTACGCCATAATACTCCGGCTCATCTACCTCCGGGCCATGCTGATTGAATATGGTTTGATACATGTTCTTAACAAATAAGTTTGCTTTCATCTCATAAATATCAATATACTCTAACCCCGTGCTTGTTCTTGTCATCTTAGCAACTTGCTTATTTTCAATGACCAAAGGTGCGGTTTTGATGTTTACCAATTTTTTGGCATAGTCAACTTTACAGTTGAAGGATTCCGCAATAAAACGGATGGGCACCATAGCTCTGTCCCCTTTTACATAAGGGGCAGCATCCAGCTTAACCGATGGCTAGGTTCCCAGATACTACACCCGTTCCATCAAATTATCTCCCCGGTATTGAATTGCTTCGGCGACATGATTAACACCAAGCTCTTTTGATCCGTCCAGATCGGCAATTGTCCGGGCAGTTTTTAAAATTCGGTCATAAGCCCGGGCGCTAAAGTTAAACTGTTTAAAGGCACTTTGCATAATTTTTTGTGATTGGGGAGACATTTGGCAGTATTTTTGAATCTGTCTTCTTTCCATCTGAGCATTGCAGGTGAGATTGGTCCCGGCAAAACGTCTCGCTTGTATTTCCCGCGCTTTTTCCACCCGCTTGCGAATTTCCAAAGAGGATTCAGAAGGACAATCTGAACTGAGTTCACGATATTCCATCCGAGAAACTTCAACTTGAATATCAATTCTATCCATTAAAGGCCCAGAAATCCGGCCTAAGTATTTTTGAATTTGCTGCGGCGTGCAGGTACAGGGTTTTACCGGATCTCCATAAAATCCGCATGGGCAAGGGTTTAGCGCCCCGACCAGTTGGAATTTTGCCGGGTAGCTTACCACTGCCGCCACTCGGGATACGGTGACAATTCTGTCCTCAAGAGGTTGGCGCAAAGCCTCCAGCACCATTCGGTTGTATTCCGGCATTTCATCTAAAAACAGAATACCATGGCTGGCTAAGCTCACTTCTCCCGGACGGGGGACCCGCCCTCCGCCAATGAGGCTAGCAGTTGAGGCACTGTGGTGGGGTGCCCGGAAAGGGCGCTCTGTCACCAGGCCTTGTCTGTCTAAAAGTAATCCGGCCACACTGTATATTTTGGTTATTTCCAAGCTTTCCTGGAGGGTCAGGGAAGGAAGAATGGTGGGAAGACGGCGGGCCAGCATTGTCTTACCGCACCCGGGTGACCCGATCAACATGATGTTATGCCCTCCTGCTGCTGCTACCTCCAAAGCCCGTTTCACACCTTCTTGGCCTTTAACCTCGGACATATCGACAGAGCAGGATGCAGCACCTTCTCTAAGAAGCTTGGCGGCATCAACCTCTATTGGAACTAGATCTTCTTCATCACGTAAAAAGGCGGCTAAATTTTTTAAAGTTTCTATTGGATATACCGTAATATCTTTGATTAATGCCGCCTCCCGACTGTTTTCCGCCGGGACAAAAAAGGACTTGGTGCCGTGTTGTGCCAGCCGATCTGCCATCGGCAGCACTCCCGGCACCGGACGTACTTTCCCGTCCAGAGATAGTTCTCCCACCAGACTTGAATTTTTAAGTTGATCGGAATAGGGAATCTGTTCAGTGGCAAGGAGGATGCCCACGGCAATGGGAAGGTCAAACAGCGAACCTTCCTTTTTTATATTGGCCGGTGCCAAGTTTACTGTAATCCGGCGCATAGGAAACTTAAAACCCGAATTATTAATGGCGGTGCGTACCCTTTCTTTACTCTCCCG
>JBMNTN010000103.1:0-5050 GCA_050945755.1 Bacillota bacterium
TCGATAACATTGCCTCTTAATGCAAATTTTTTAAATTCTTCCAGCATAATTTCCTCCGTTAATTAATAATTGATCAAAACAGTAATGAATTTTTTAGGATCTATTCCCCGATAATCTTTACTAACACCCTCTTTTTTCTCATGCCGTCAAATTCACCATAAAAGATCCGCTCCCAGGGACCAAAATCCAGCTTACCATTGGTTACTGCCACCACTACTTCCCTGCCCATAATTGTCCGCTTTAGGTGGGCATCAGCATTGTCTTCAAAGCCATTATGCTGATACTGGTTGTATGGCTTTTCCGGGGCCAATTTTTCTAAAAACTTTTCAAAATCCTGCAAAAGCCCGTTTTCGTCATCGTTAATAAAAACACTGGCGGTAATATGCATGGCATTCACCAAAACCAGCCCTTCCTTAATACCACTTTCCTGCAGGCAAGCTATTACCTGGGGAGTAATATTGAGATAAGCCCTTCTGGTTTTTGTTTCAAACCACAATTCTTTGCGATAGCTTTTCACAGGAAATACTCCTTTCTTAACGTCGTTATCTGATAAGAATATCTTTCTAAAATAATACACCTGTATAACTTACAACTATACCGTTTGTATTAACGTCGCCGGATAAGGGTTTTTTAGACTTTCCTTATTATATAACATTTTTCACCGCTTCATCCAGCTATTTTACTTTTAATCGAGAAAAAATTGTCCGGTTTACTCAAACAAATTCACAAACTATAATGAAAGGGATGGTAGGTTTTTTGTATAGAATGAGGTGACAATTATGCCTGGTCCCATTACGCACTACTTGTTAGGTGAAAAAACCATTAAATTATTATCTGATAATGCCATTCAAACCGCTATTCGAGAGCACCGGCACGTTTTTAATTTGGGTACTCAAGGACCAGATATATTTTTCTATTACCGCGTATGGCCTTGGACGAAAAATGACGGTAAAGAAATACTAGGTAATCGGCTGCATGAGGAAAATATTCAAGCTTTTTTTGCTCAGGTAATTGATTATACTTTAAATAAAAAAGAAACTGAAAGGAATTTGCTCTTTGCCTATCTTTGTGGCTATCTTTGCCATTATGCTTTGGATATTTATACCCATCCCTATATTTTTTACCGGACAGGTTTTCTTCGCCCGGGAGAGTCGGCTACCTCCAAATACATCTATCAGCATCGTATCTTTGAAACAAATGTGGATTTTCTAATGCTGAAAATGTTAGTGTCGATGAGGCCCTTTGCTCTTAAAATAAATAAATTGATTTCTGTACATCATAAAGAAGCTGAAAGTATTGGGAAAATGTATGAGGATACCTTACCTATGATTTTTTCTGAGGAAATTACATCCCGGCAAGTTTATCAGGCTATTAAGGATATGGTAAGAGTTCAGACAGTATTACGGGATCGTTGGGGCTTAAAAAAGAAAATAATATGCTGGATTGAGAAAAAATTAGGCCATTATCCTCTCATTTCAAGCGTGATTTATCCCACGGACGTTCCGGACTGCCTTGACTATTTAAATGAGCAACATGAATTCTGGTTTCTTCCCTGGGACCGCTCGGGAAAGAAAACTTTATCTTTTCCAGAATTATTTGATCTAGCTACACAAGAAGCAAAGGAATTATGTCTGGTTTTATTCCGATGTTTGAACGGCCAACTAGATATTGATTTTGTCCTTGACCGGATCGGAAACCGTTCCTTTTCGACTGGAATAGATTGTAGTGCAGATGTTGAATTCAGGTATTTTGAGGATATATTTGATGCATCAAATTAATTAGGTTTTTAAAGTGTCAGTCGGTTTCCTTTGCCAATTTGTTTAATGATTCATAGATGAAAGCCTCGTCCTTTCTGTTTGTTAAAACTACCAGATAATCACCCATCTGCAGCTTGGTATTCCCTTTTGGAATGATCTCTTTTCCCCCTCTGACCACACCTACCAACAAACAATCTTTTGGCCAAATAACATCCTTGATTAGTTTTTGGTCCAAGCTGGAACCTAAAGATATGGGAATTTCAATAATAGTCTTCTTCCCTTCATTGCTGATATAGCCAATGTGCTCTTTCAGCAGCATTCTTTCCAGCATTACATCATAAATTGGTCTTGATTTAAACAGTTCCGTCATAAAATAAGCACTTAAGCAGACAATGCCTACAGGTAATAAGTTACTGAAGGAACCGGTCATTTCTGTAATTAAAATTGTCCCGGTAATAGGCGCCTTGGTAATAGCGGTAAAATAGCCTGCCATGGCAAATGCAATAAAATTATCAATATATTCCGGAGGAAGAAGAGATAAGTCGGCAAAAAGCAAGCCAATAAGATTGCCGATTAATGCTCCGATGACTAAGAGAGGCAAAAAGATACCGCCAGGTGCTCCGGAACCATGACTTACCATGGTAAAAGCAAATTTAGCTACCAAAAGAATTAATAAAGTAGAAAAAAGAAAGTTGGAATTTCCCATCTCTATAACGAGATACTCTCCTCCCCCTAAAACATCAGGAACAAAAAAACCGAGTATCCCGGCAGTTATTACCGGAATCAACGGCCTGTATTGTACAGACTTAATATATTGTTTGTACAGTTTTTGAGCTTGCAGAAGAGATATGTTAAAAAACAAACCAAGCAAGCCAACAATGAGCCCTAGGACGACTAATAATTCATAATATTTTAATGGTAGGGCGGGCATAGCGGGAAAATGAAATACCGGTTGCTGTCCAAAAAAATATTGAGAGATAAAATCTGCCGCTATTGATGCTGTCATTGCTGACGCTAAAATTACCGGAGAAAAACTTTTATGCAGTTCTTCCAGGGCAAAAATCACTCCGGCCAATGGAGCGTTAAAAGCAGCGGCTAAACCGGCACTGGCACCGCAGGTAATCAAATACTTATTTTCTACCCGAGTTCGCCCTGTTAATCGGCCTAATCCATGTCCTACTGCTCCTCCTAATTGAACAGAGGGCCCTTGACGTCCCAGGGAAAGTCCGGCACCAATCGCCAGTATCCCACCGATAAACTTCCAAATGATTACTTTCGGCCAACTGATAACGAAATGCCCAGACAATTGACCTTTGACTTGAGGGATACCGCTTCCGGCAACCATGGGCTCTGCTCGCACAATGTAACCTAATATTGCGGCTATCACTAAAAGCGCCAAAAAATAAAAAAAGATCATCACCGGGCTAGGACTGATTAGTTGATATATCAAACGCCGTAAATCTTCCGCTCGTTCCAGCAGTATTCTAAAAGAAATAACGACTAAACCGGCCAGAATACCAACAACTATCCCTTCGAACATTAACCTTAAACGTAAATCTTCCCAGATATTAATCGTGTTTGAGGTAAAAACTTTGGATTTTCTCATGATATCACCAGTTTTTTAGTGAAATAAACATGGGAACGGTCCTTTTGTTTTCTTATTGTTATCAGGTAACAATAAAAATCAAATGAAAACAATAGGACCATCCGCAAAATTTTAATAATGTTTTCTTAATAATTTTTCCGGTTTCACCTGATCATTTAAGATAAGTGATAACCTCCGGAGTGATGCTTAGATACTGAGGTCCCGCTTCCGTCATAACAAAGCTGTTTTCCGTACCGATTGCTCCTTCCGGAAAAACAAATTTTGGTTCAAGGGCAAAAGTCATTCCGGGGACGAGAGGTGTTTTGATTCCTTTGGCCAGTATCGGCCATTCATCCAATTCCAAACCGATTCCATGACCAATAAATTTTACTTGGTCATCCCGGTAGCCCATAAAGTTATCTCGATAACCCATCTCTTCTGCCAGTTTGACAGATAATAGGTAAGGTTCCTCGGCAGGAGTTCCCGGCTTGATGTTTTTGAGGATTTCTGCTTCAATTATTAAGGCATCTTCAAATGCTTTTACCATGCGCGGGCTTAATTCACCAATGCAAAAAATTCTCGTTTGATCGCCGGTGTATCCGTCAATCACACAGGTATAATCTATATATATCACTTCATCTCGTTTAATCTTTTTCCACCCTGCCCCTTGAGGTTGGGAGGCGGAAACACCTGAACCCCCCACCGGTCCGTCAAAATATCCGGGACAAGCGCCGCTCCCTCCTGTGCAGATATTTCCTAAAAAGAAATCCTGGTTAAATGAGCGCATTTTGCACCAGCCGGAATAACCCCGTTTGCGCATTTCACCTTCGAATAATGCTGCCAATTCGATTTCTAACATTCCTTCACGCAAAAAAGAAGGCACTGCCAAAAATGCTTGGTCTATTACCCCTAAGGTATTTTTCAAGAGCTTTATTTCATAAGGCGATTTGACTGCCCTAATCTCTTTAATCAGAGGAGAAACATCGAATAACTCGGCGTTGGGGAAAATCCTTTGGTATACCTGATAAATATTAACCGGTAATACATCTAATTCCAACCCGATTTTCCGAAGATTTGTAAAGCCGAATGAGGCCAGGACTTCCGGGATTTTTTTGGGGCTTTTGATAGGTACAATATTTTTTAATGGAGATTCTTCTTTCCCGCGCCGCAAACTTTTTTTGATCATGAGAACGGGTTCACCACCCGCCGGAATAAATAAATAAGAAGCTTGGACGGTACCGGTAAAATAAAAAAGGTCACTGTTGAGGAGAATAATTGCCCCGTCAAGATCTTTTGCTGCTAATTTATTTTGGAGCAGTGATATCCTGGTTGCGATTTCTGATTTGGGCGTTAAATTCATCTGCTGTCCTCCGACTATAAAAAGTGATTTATCAGGAGAGCCTAGGTTATCCAACTTTCACGGCTGTGCCGGATGCTGTGACCATCAGCATGTTGCCTTGTCCTAGTACCTCATAATCAATATCTACTCCGACAACCGCATTTGCTCCCATGTTTTCCGCTCTTCTTTCTAATTCCTTGAGAGCATTTTCTCGGGCATCAATCAATTCTCCTTCATAAGAACCGGATCTTCCTCCAAAAATGTTTGTTAATCCGGCAGCAAAATCCTTGACAAAGTTAACACCGGAAACAACTTCGCCAAAAACTATCCCTTTGTATTCAATAATTCTTTTTCCTTCAATATTAGGTG
>JBMNTN010000104.1:0-5023 GCA_050945755.1 Bacillota bacterium
GCTCTAATTGTACCATAAAAAATGGCCTTAAACCCATTGTTTTCAAGGGATAAGACCATTTTTTATGCTTTTTGTATTGGACTTTTTCAACAATCTGAGCACCGGCAGGTGCTTTAAAAAATCTATGTGGTGCGAAGTGGCCGGCTTTTAAATCTAACTTAGCAACAAGAATGCAGGAGAGAGAAACAGATATAAAAGAATATGAGGAAACTAAAGATGATTAATACTCTTTGGTTCATAATCGCCTGCAATCCCCTTTCTATCCATTAAAAAAGCCCTGGCTAAACAGCCAAGGCTTTTATTTTCTAATTTTTATTTTGTTCTTCGGATTTTTCGCTTTCGCTCCCTGTTTCCGACTCAGCTTCTGCAGATTCCGTGGCAGCTTTCTCAATTTCGTCCAGTGCAGTTATCATTTGGTCTACCTGACTAATTGTTGGATCACCTGCTGAAAGTCCGGATTTAAAATCTTCCAATTCCGACTTGGCTGCTGCAAAGTCCTGTTTAAACAAAGCAAGGTAAATTGCATAATTATTTCGAGTAGCCCAATCATCCGGAGCAAGTTTAATTGCCTCTTGATAAAAAGTATCCGCCGTGCTTTCCTGACCGGCATACCAAGCTGCCCCGGCAGCTTTTATCATGATATCGGCTCTTCCTTTATTGTTCAATTCTTCAGGTGCACAGTCCAAAGCTGATAAATAATTCTCCAAGCTCTTAGTAAAGACCTCTTGACCTTTTTCCCGATTGCCGCTCTGCATGTACAAATCTGCCTGGTCGTAGCGGATTTCGGCCAGACTATTTAACAATCCAAAATCTTTCGGGTTTTCTTTCAGGGACTCTTCCCATGAATCAATGCTCAACTGTAAATTTTCAATCTGCTGTTCCGGCGTTGCCTGGGACTGCTGGCCTGCAGGATTAACGCTGGGTGCACTCCAAATCGCAAAAGATCCTACCAGCCCAACTGCCAATACAATCGTCATAATAATTAACGGCACACGCATAGTATTCTTGCTCCGCCGAATTTTTTGCATTACCATCGGTATTCACCTCCATAAATTCACCCAAGTAAGTACATATCAATAATATAGAATCTGCTTAACCCTGTCAATAAATAAAATTTAGTAACGTCATATGCTGATTGGACATCTAACACCAAATGGTGACACGCACCATTAATTAATGTTTTATACCTCAACTAAAACTCCCGGATGGGCAAGTCCCAGTTTCCTTCCAAGTCGGGCAGCCGGAAGAGCTTGAAATTACTCCGACAGATTTAAAGATTTTATCTTTATCCACGCTGCCGCATTGGGGGCATGGGACTTGATCTTTTTCTTCCCAGGAAGTATTTACGGTAAACTCTGTCTGACACTTTTTGCAGCGGAATGTGTGTTTCGGCATATTGATTCCTCCCTTATACTTTTTAATTTAAACAAAATGCTTAGTTAATACTTTTGCTAATTGGGCAAGAGAACTGCATTCCCGCATAGAACAGTATTTCTGGAAGAGAGAAACTGTAGGATACCTGGACCAATCCGCCTTAGGAAGCGGATTCAACCAGACTATTTCTTTTACCTTTCTTTTGATTGTTTTCAATCTTTCTGCTGCTTGGTCCCCTTGGGGGGACTTGGTATCACTTAACACAATTAGAACACTTGCCCGGCGGAAAACTTGATAATAGTTTTCCATGAGGCTTTTGAGGGCTGCATGAATATTGGTTCCTTCCCCCCAAATTTGGCTGTGTGTTAACTGTTCCATAGAAAAACGCCTAAAATCAACCTTCTCTAAAGAGTCCGCAAATACAAAGGCGTTTATCCGAGGTAAGCTTTCCGAAAGTGCCTGCATAAACAACAAAGTAAACTGTGAATATTTTAACATAGAGCCGGAAATATCACACAAAAAAATAATCTCCGGTTTTTGTATCTTCTTCTGTTTATATTTTAAATCAATGAGCGTTCCGCCGTACCTGATTCCCGCCCTGATAGAACGTCTCAGATCAACTCTCCTTATTTTTGAACTGTGTTGATACCGCCGGCTGATTCCACTGGCAAGACGTCTGGTCAATTTGCGAATCAATACCCGCGCTTCTTGATATTCACTTTCATCAATGTACTCCATATTTCGGTAGAGCAGATCTTTTTCTTTATTTTTAACCGTTATTTGATGGAGAACGGCATCTATTTCTTCATCTCCCACAGGTTGTACCGGGACAAGCCGGAGTTCTTTTCTTCTTTCCTTTTGGTAGTTTAAAGCACCTTTAATTACCTTTTCTAAAATTGGCTTAAATGAAGAAGTAACATTTTTTCCTTGAGAAGTTCGGGTAATAAAATCCTTCACCCTTTTTTGTTCCTTATCCGGCAGCTGTAGATACATATCTAAATATCGTTCGTCTAAGTCCAGGGCAGTGTCTTGGAACTCTAGCTCTTTTTTTGCCTCTTCCCGATCAGCTAAATGATCCTGATGGTCTTGGACTTGTCCCTTTCTGACATCAGGAGCAACGAAATAGGCATTAAAAGCATTTTCGAAAACGGCGTTATTTACAGGGTCTTTGAGAAGAGTTGCCTTTAAAGCGGTCCGGAAATGGTTTTTATCGGTAAGTTCAATATACTTTAACGCCTCTAAGGCGTCAAGTACTTCAGAAGTGCCTACAGGGAGCCCGAAGCGACGCAACACCTGCGCAAAACGGGCCACATGATCCTCCAGATAATTAATCACGTTCCACCTTCCCGCGGCCTTTTACATGCTTTAACATTTCCCCTGCCCCGCCCTTGCTGATAAATGTTTCAATATCCTCCTGATCTTTTAAAAGAACATTAATTGTCCTCTCAATTAAGTGTTCAGTCATGCGATCTGCGTTAAAAGCCAAAAGGGCCTGCGCCCAATCCAACGTTTCAGAAATAGACGGTTTTTTTCTTAGTCCAATTTCACTGCGCAGATAAGCAACGCTCCTTGCCAATTGCCAGGTCAACTCTCCGCCTAAGGCAGGTACCTTTCTCCTGATTATCTCTACCTCTTTTTCAATAGAAGGGAAACCAATATGAAGGAAGATACACCTGCGCTTCAGTCCGTCAGACAAATCCCTTTCACCGTTGCTGGTCAAAACAACCACAGGGATTTCATTGGCTTGAATCGTGCCAAATTCCGGCACCGATACTTGAAAATCTGAAAGGATTTCAAAAAGAAAAGCCTCAAACTCAGCATCTGTCTTGTCAATTTCATCAACTAAGAGTACAACCTGTTTCGGTGCCCGAATTGCCTTTAATAAAGGCCGTTCTAAAATATACTCCCGGGAAAAAATATCAACCGTTCTGTCTTGCCTACCTTTTTCTGCTTGAATATAGAGAAGCTGTTTTTGGTAATTCCATTCATAAAGAGCTTTATTTTCATCTAATCCTTCATAACATTGTAGTCTGATTAATTCAGTTTTTAATACATTGCTCAATACTTTTGCGATTTCCGTTTTACCGACCCCGGGTGCTCCTGCCACCAATAAAGGCTTTTTCAACTTCAGAGCCAAATACACAGGAACTAAAATATCTTCACCACAGATATAGTTTTCCTGTTTAAATTGCTCAGACAACTGCTCCAATGTAAAATTCATCGTCTCATCCTTTCAGGTCTTCTTCGATAGAGGATCTCAATTAATTCGATTAATGATTAGTTAATAGAGTAAAATACAATCGGTGCATCTAACCAAATTAAATTAACACCGGAGCCCGGTGTTAATTATTGTTACCTTGACAATCCAAATTTAGACAATAATTACACATTCTAAAAACTCTAATATGTGCCCCATGCAACCTTTCTTTATTAATTCATATTCTTTTTTGAGTAATCTAAATCGATCCAGAGATCAAGCGCTTCCCCCAGAATTTTTTGAATATCTGCCATTACCCTGGCAAAACGATACTCGGCAGTCAAGAACTCATTGATTAGGGGGTTTAAGCTTAAGATCTGGTAAACCTTTTCTAACTGATCCAAATTTCCCTCAATATCTTCCCCCTGTATTTCAGCAATTTGAATTTCTATCTGTTGGCGGCGAAATTCTTGAAGCATACCGGCATTTTTTTCATCTTTACTTAATTTTTCTTTGGCTTCAATATATTTTTGGTATTCATCACTTTGCTGAATTGTCTTGGCTAACTCGTAAGCCCTGTCATATATGCTCACAAAGCTACCCCCCCAGTCACTTTTGTCCTTCACACTTTCTGCAAAAAAATTTAAAACCCTTTTTTTAAACGGCAATATTGCCTAGGATATCTTATCCTTTTTAGGTTCCCTTAATTATTTCAGAAAACAGAAAAAGACCCCGGAAAAACCGAGGTCTATAAACAGCGCTTTGTTAGAATTCGTTCGGCAATAGGTTAAGCTCTGCCTGAGTAAAGACAGGCCCATCAAGGCAGATGAAATGAGATCCAATGTTACACCTACCACACTTACCAATACCGCACTTCATCCTCATTTCCAGGGTGGTAATAACCTGCTCATCAGAATATCCCATTTTCTTGAGGGACTGGAGACAGAACTTAATCATAATAGGAGGTCCGCACAGAACAACAATCTTTCCTTTGGGGTCAGGGTTTAGCTGCTCCAAAAACGAGGGAACAAATCCCACATTTCCTTCCCAGCGGGGATCCGGACCGTCAATGGTCACGTGGATCTTGGTATCCTTCTGCTTTGGCCACTCATCAAAGAGAAGATCTTTGTAGCACAGATCATCATAAGACCTGGCACCATAAACTACATCAATTTTCCCAAAGTCCGCACGGTGGATGAAACTGTACCGGATTAAAGATCCTACCGGAGCAAGGCCAATACCTCCACCAATATATAGCATATCCTTTCCCTTGCACACGTCAATGGGGAAGCCATTTCCATAAGGTCCGCGCACACCTACATGCTGCCCAATTTTAATATCATGAAGGGCATCAGTGAGCATTCCGCATTTCTTTATGGAAAACTCCAGGTGATTTTCCCCTTGAGAGGCAACGGAAAACATCCCCTCACCGATATTTATCAGGGAAAACAT
>JBMNTN010000105.1:0-4987 GCA_050945755.1 Bacillota bacterium
CTGTTAACCTGCAGGATAAAACGATTAATTTGGAACTAAGGGGAGAATAAATAATGGGAAAACTATTTGGTACCGATGGAGTGCGGGGAACAGCCAATAGGGACTTAGATCCGGAACTGGCATATAAACTAGGTCGGGCAGGTGCTTTTGTATTAGCCCGGAATAAAAAAAGACCGAAAATTTTAATAGGTAAGGATACCAGGCTTTCTGGCGATATGTTGGAAAGCGCCTTAGCTGCGGGAATATGTTCGGTAGGAGCAGATGTAATCTCTCTGGGAGTTATACCAACACCAGGTGTGGCTTACCTCACCAGAGAGTTGGGGGCGGATGCGGGTGTGGTCATCTCTGCCTCTCATAACCCGATGGAGGATAATGGTATTAAATTTTTTGCAGGTAACGGGTTTAAACTTCCGGATGAATTGGAAGATGAAATTGAAAATATTATAATCTCTAAAAAGGAACTGCCCAGCCCCACTGGTCCGGATGTGGGCAAAGTGACATATTTGGCGGATGCCTTAGAGCGTTATGCAACTTATCTCAAGGAACAAGCCGGAACAAATTTAAAAGGGAAAAAAATTGTGGTAGACTGTGCAAATGGTGCCGCATTTTCCTTGGCTCCAAAAGTATTCGCAGATTTGGGAGCCGAGGTGATTCCGCATTTTAACCAACCGGACGGGATCAATATCAATGCCGGGTGTGGCAGTACCCACCCGGAAAAACTAATGGAACTGGTAAAAGAATATGGTGCGCATTTAGGTATTGCCCATGATGGTGATGCTGACCGGATGCTGGCGGTAGATGAAAAAGGTCGTCTCATCGACGGAGATATGATTATGGTGATTTGCGCTCTTTATTTAAAATCTAAAGGAGAGCTGCCCGGAAACAGCATTGTTGTTACTGTTATGAGCAATCTGGGCCTCCACATTGCATTAAAGGAAAGAGGGATAGAAGTACTCCAGACCAAAGTCGGCGATCGATATGTTCTGGAAAAAATGCTGGAAACGGGCACTGTCTTAGGTGGAGAACAGTCTGGCCACATCATTTTCAGCCGGCTTAATACCACCGGTGACGGAGTGGCAACAGCGCTCCAACTATTAAAGGTAATGACGGAAACAGGCCAACCGCTTTCCCAACTAGCCGACCAAATGGTGCAACTGCCCCAAGTGCTGATGAACGTGAGGGTTAAAGATAAATTAGGGTTAGAAAATAATATACCAATTAAAGAAGCCATTGAAAGAGTAGAACGGACTCTTGGTTCCGGTGGCCGGGTGCTGGTTCGTACCTCGGGGACGGAGCCTCTGGTGCGGGTTATGGCGGAAGGTCCGGATGCCGCCCAGCTAAAAGAGTTGGTCCAAAGTATTGTTGATGTGGTTATTAAAGAATTGGCTTAAATGATTGGCACCTGTGCGGTGCCTTTTCTCTTTCCGGCTGAATTTTATGAAGGAAATCAATTTCCGGTGCAGAATAAAAGATTATTTTAACTGAGGAGTGCCATAGATTGAAAAGAGAAATTAGATTGGGCGATAGTGTTATTCATTATATTATCAAGAAAAGCAAGCGGGCAAAAAATGCCAGGTTGTCTCTTGGTTTGGAGGGTATCCTACGGGTGACCGTTCCGGAAAGATATCCGATGAAAGATATTGAGCCGCTTCTAAAAGGAAAAGAGAAATGGATCCTCACAAAAATGAAAGAAATGACCCAAGCCCGGCTCACCAGGGAAGAAGCGCAGGAGGAGGCGGCTTCCGTTCTCCGCTACTTGGGTAAGGAATATCGTCTGGTGACCATCTTGGATGCCCGGAATCCTATCCGAGTGGTGCTGGAAGGGGATAAGGCACTGGTCACCCTTCCTGATAACAATGAAGAATTACTGCGCAAGGTAACTGAGGCATGGTACCGGTGGGCCGCCCAGGAAATTTTTACAGAAAGGACAAAAATTTTTGCCCAAAAGATGGGTGTTACCTACCGGCAAATTTTTATCAAAAATCAGAAAACCCGCTGGGGAAGCTGTTCGGAAAAAAGGAACCTTAATTTTAACCTGCGCTTAGTAATGGCTCCTCTGGAGATAGTGGACTATATTATCATTCATGAGCTTGCTCATCTAAAAGAGATGAACCATTCCAGAAAGTTTTGGGAGATAGTGGATTGCTTTTGCCCAAATCGCAGGCAATGCCAGGCGTGGTTAAAAGATTATGGCCCAAATTTGGTATTGTAAGGAAGATAAAATGCTCAAATTTATTTTATAATAAACTTTCTTTTATGGGAAAAACTAAATACAAATATTAGATGCTTCTAAAATTGTCCAAGGACGTAGGAATGGAGGATGACAAATGGAAGAAAAAGGTCAGATACCGGTTCACGCAGAAAGAGGAAGTAAAGAAGTGCACCCGGATTTTTTCCGCCAGTATACCGATTACGCTGAGATCACTCAAGAAATGGCGGAACGGAACAAAGAAGGGATGAGACGGAAAAAAAACCAACAGTCCAAACCATAATCTCGGAACAATTTTCCTTATTGCAGCGTCCAATCTATTGACTAATAAAAAGGAGGCTGCTTAGATGCTAAAAAACAAATTAATTGGAATCACTTTATCAGGCGCCATTTTATTAATGGGCTCAAGTATTGCTTTTGCGGATACGGTGGATGTCAATACACCCGCAGATGAGATCATCCCAATCTCCGCTCCTGTTAATGAAGATTCTTCAAAGGTATTTGAAACTAAGTTTACCGATATCGCAGGATATTGGGCGTATGATGCAATAGTTTCTTTGGAAGAGAAAGGAATATGGGGAGACTTATCCGGTGAGTTTGCACCTAAGGAAATGGTAACAGGAACTGAGTTTTACGCATACTTGGACAAAGTTTTTGAGTTTGAAACCGAAGTCGATTTAGGGTTTGGGCTGGAAGAAGAAGTAAGCAGAATGGAAGCGGCGGTAGCCATTCAAAAATCCTTTGATGCAAAGAAGTTAGCGGTTATTATGACGCAAATGTTTCCCATTTATGAAGACACTGAAGATTTAGTACAAGAGGAAACCAGTGCCTTATCTTTTGTCTTTAACACCGGCATTATGAAAGGTAAAGCTGAGGGAAAATTTTTCCCTGGTGATGGTATTACAAAAGCAGAACTGGCGGTAATTCTTGACAGGACTCTCTCTACCTTGGAAAATGCCGAGCCTATTGAGGAGATTGCCGAATAAGATGCAATAAAAATAAATTAAGCTTTATGAAAACCCATGAGATTATGTAAGAGAAACTTATTAAAAAATAAGGTACGGTCAGAGGACATTGTGTATTAGAAACATGGCTTAAGAGGGCAAAAGCTCTGCTTAAGCCATGTTTTTATTATTAGTAGTATCGCAAATGTTGGCATACAAGACAGGTGAAATTAAAAGTTTTGTTAGTAGCTGGAGGATTTAACAAAAATAAATAGAATGAGTATATTTAAAATGTCATTCAAAATTAATTATCAAACAAATAAAAATAGGGGGTGATTACAATTATCCTTTGTATTTTCATGAAGTAATCAATTATTTTTTGATTAAATTAAGTGCCTTCACGAAGATATAATGTTTTGGAAAAATGTATTTTACGAGAAAGGGAGAGTGGGAAAAGAAAATCATGAAAACCAAAGTTTCTATGGTGATGATCGTACTCTGCCTGATGTTTAGCATGGTTGTTACGGCTTTTGCAGCTCCGTTGACGGATATTGAAAACCATTGGGCGAAGGATCAAATTAATGCTTGGGTGGAAAAAGGCCTGGTGGGTGGATATGAAGACGGGTCATTTAAGCCGGACAACAATATTTCCCGGGCAGAATTTATGGCTCTAGTCAACAGGGCTTTCAATTACCAAGAAAAAGCCGAGATTGATTTTAAAGATGTTGCAGCCGGGGCTTGGTATGAGGATGTAGTTAGGATTGCTAAAGCTGCTGGATATATTAATGGTTATCAAGACGGAACGATGAAGCCGAATAACCCCATTAGCCGGCAAGAAGCAGCCATAATAATCATGAACATATTAGAATTAGAAGAAAATGCGATTGGGGCAGACAAGTTTCAAGATGCTTCGAAGATACCGGCATGGAGTAAGGGTGCTGTCGGCGCTGTAGCGTCGGCTAATATTATGGGCGGTTATCCTGATGGGACTTTTAAATCAGCTAATTTGATAAAACGAGCTGAGGCTGTGGTTGCTTTGGACAAAGCTTTGAGCAACTTAGCAGATGTAATTTATGATAAAGCAGGCACCTATGGACCGGCAAGCGGTTCGGAAGTAATTAATGGGAACGTCATCATCAGCGCCGCAAACGTCACCCTGCAAAACGTTGCCATTGAAGGTGACCTTACCATTGACAAAGCAGTGGGCGATGGTGATGTCCACCTAAAAAAGGTAAGCGTAAGAGGTGACACCTATATTTACGGCGGGGGAGAAGACAGTGTCTATTTTATTGACAGTGAAACCGGCAGAACATATGTCTTAAAAGATGATGGTCCGGTGCGCATTGTAGTGTCAGGAACAACGGAAATCAATGAATTAATTGCCCGGTCCGGAATCACCGTTGAAGAGGATGATTTGACCGGTGAAGGTATTGAGGGTATTACCGTTGACAAAAAAGTTGACGGTAACATCGAGATTAATTTGAAAGGTGTAAGTGTTGAAGACCTGGAAATTAACACACCGGGTGTTAGAGTCAGGACTGATAAGGATACAACAATTAGTAATTTGATTGTAAATGCTAAAGCAGATTTTAGAGGATCAGGGACAATCAAAAATGCTGAGATCAATGCCGACAATGTGACTTTTGACAAAATGCCTGAAAAGCAAGAAGTTACTGAAGGTGTAAAACCTCCTACTAAGCGAAGTAGCGGAGGTGGAGGCCCCAGTGGGTCAAGTACTGAGCCGGTAAGTGCTATTAGTGTGGAAGGTGTTGCTAAAGTTGGGGAGACCCTGACGGCAACAATAACACCAAGTGGGGCAACAGCTTCATATCAG
>JBMNTN010000106.1:0-4913 GCA_050945755.1 Bacillota bacterium
ATATTACCAAATCCTTTTTACTCTGTCAACTGCCTTTTTTCTGACAGTTTCTACCACCCGTTTCCGGGTGCCTGAGTATCTTAACAAACCTTCTTTACTCTGTCAACCGCCTTTTTTCTGGCAGTTTCACCCACCCGTTTTCCGGGCGCCTGAGTATCTTAACAAACCTTCTTTACTCTGTCAACCGCCTTTTTTCTGGCAGTTTTAACCCTGTTTCGCTTATAAGCCCATCACTGAGCGTGCTGTAATAGTGATAAACCTTTTTAACCTTATTTAATAATACTGAGACCCGAAGGTTACCCTAATACACATAATAAAAAACGCACCTGTTACGGTGCGTTTTTTATTGCTTTATTATTAAGCACTAGCCATTCTCTTATAGATTTCGAATCTCTCTAGGGCATCAGCCTCCGTCTTTTGGAACAGTTCCTCCGCTGTTTCGGGGAAGAGCTGGGCAAGCGAGGCATAGCGCACTTCACCCATGATAAATTCCCTGAACTTCCCGATATCAGGTTCTTTAGAATCTAGAATGAATGGGTTCTTACCTTCCTTCTTTAGATCCGGATTGTATCTATAGAGATGCCAGTAACCACACTCAACAGCCCGCTTCATTTCCGTCATAGCATTAGCCATACCGGCTTTAATACCATGGTTAATGCAAGGAGAATAGGCAATGATCAAGGAAGGCCCATTATATGCTTCTGCTTCCCTAATGGCTTTTAATGTCTGGTTATAATCAGCACCCATAGCAATCTGAGCTACATACACATAACCATAAGAAATTGCCATCATACCCAAGTCCTTTTTCTTGGTCTTCTTACCTGAAGCAGCAAATTTGGCAATTGCCGCTGTTGGAGTAGCCTTTGAGGACTGACCACCTGTGTTAGAATATACTTCAGTATCATAAACAAATACGTTTACATCTTCATTGGATGCCAGCACATGGTCCACACCACCGTAGCCGATATCGTATGCCCAGCCGTCGCCACCAAATGCCCACTGGGATTTTTTGATTAGGAAGTCAGACCGTTCCGCAATTTGTTTAAGGATCGGATTGTCCTGACCTACTAGAAGAGGAATGATTTTACCAGTAGCGGCTTTGGAAGCTTCTGCATCATCTTTTCCTTCAAGCCATTCTTGGAACGCTTCTTTTAATGCCGGAGCAATGTCCATATTAAGCGCTTCACTTATTAAGTCGGCCAATTTCTTTCTGACCTGCCGCACTCCAAGGAACATACCGAAACCAAACTCGGCACTGTCCTCAAAGAGCGAGTTGGACCAGGTCGGTCCTTTGCCTTCCTTATTCACACAGAAAGGCATAGCCGGAGCCGCAGCACCCCAAATCGAAGAGCATCCTGTGGCGTTGGAAGCCATCATCCTATCCCCAAACAATTGGGTAATAATCTTTAGATAAGGAGTCTCACCGCAACCTGCGCAAGCACCGGAAAACTCAAATAACGGTTGAGCAAACTGACTACCTTTTACAGTATCCTTTTTCACCAGATTATCTTTAATAGAAACCGTCATGGCATAATTCCAGTTGGGAACCTGATCGGCAGTTTGGCTTTCAATAGGTTTCATCTCTAAAGCCTTAGTTTTTGCCGGGCAAACGGTTACACAGCTTGCACAACCCTGACAGTCAAGAGCGCTAACCTGCATCCGATACTGGAGACCTTTAAGCTCCTTACCAATCGCCGGAATAGCTTCGAATGCCTCGGGAGCTTTTGCTGCTTCTTCGTCATTCAAAAGAATCGGCCTGATGGCAGCGTGCGGGCAAACATAGGCACAGCGATTACACTGAATGCAATTCTCTTTATTCCACTCGGGAACGAAAGCCGCCACACCGCGTTTCTCATATTGAGAGGTAGCTGTCGGGAATGTCCCATCCTCACAGCCATATTTCATAAAGACACTGATCGGCAGTTGGTCTCCCTTTGTCTGATTCATCGGGAAGAGTACTTCCTTCACAAAATCAGGTACATCCTTTTCTACTGCCACTTCGTCAACTGCCTCAGCCCATGCTGCAGGAACATTGACTTTAACCAGTTCTGTCATTCCTTTATCCACTGAAGCGTTGTTCATATCAACAATCTTTTTGCCTTTCTTGCCGTAAGTATTCTCAATGGACTCTTTGAGATATCCAACAGCATCAGCTTCAGGTATAACCTTCGATAATTTAAAGAAGGCAGACTGCATAATCATATTAGTTCTATTGCCTAAACCTATTTCCCTGGCAATGTTCACAGCATCTATGATGTAGAAGTCAATATTATGCTGTGCAATATACCGCTTCATATGTGCTGGCAACTTCTCGTCAAGTTCTTCCGGTTTCCATACACAGTTTAAGAGGAAAGTACCCCCGTCTTTCAGCCCAGAAAGCATATCCAGTGAATAAACATAGGCCGGATTACTGCAGGAAACAAAGTCACCAGTATCGATCAGGTAAGGAGCTTTAATAAGGTCTTTACCAAATCGTAAATGGGAGATGGTAATACCGCCGGATTTTTTAGAATCGTAGGAGAAATATGCCTGTGAATAAAGATCCGTCTTATTTCCAATAATTTCTACCGCTTGTTTATTGGCACCTACTGTACCATCAGAGCCCAACCCGTAAAACTTGCACTGAATGGTTCCAGCCGGCGTAGTGTCAATTGAAGGGCCTCTTTCTAAAGAGGTAAATGTTACATCGTCTACAATGCTTATTGTAAAGTTTTTCTTCGGCTGATCCGCTTTTAAGTTGTCGAAAACGGCAATAATATCAGCAGGTACAGTATCCTTAGAGCCAAGACCGTAACGTCCGCCAATGATTAAGGGTTTCTGCTCACACTCGTAGAAAGCATCCCGAATATCCATATATAATGGCTCGCCGGGGGCCCCAGGTGTCTTCACCCTGTCAAGAACAGCAATCCTTTTCACTGTTTTAGGAAGTACATCAAAGAAATATTTAGTAGAGAAGGGCCGGTAGAGGTGAACTTTAATCAAGCCAACCTTTTCTCCCTTTTCCATTAAGTAATCGACAACTGTTTCCGCCGCATCACAAACGGAACCCATGGCTACGATAATATTTTCCGCATCTTCAGCACCGTAGTAATTGAAAGGTTTGTAATCCCGACCTGTTAATTTACTGATTTCCGCCATATATTCAGCAACAATGTCCGGAACATTTGCAAAATATTTATTAGCCGCTTCTCTGTTCTGGAAGAAAATATCGGGATTTTGGTTGGTCCCTCGAATCACAGGGTGGTCTGGGTTAAGAGCATTGTCTTTGAAAGCTCTAATCGCATCCCAATCCACTATTTTTGCAAAGTCTTCATAATCGATAACTTCAATCTTTTGCTGTTCGTGTGACGTTCTAAACCCATCAAAGAAATGCAAGAATGGTACTCTTGATTTGATCGCTGCAAGGTGCGCCACCCCGCCTAAGTCCATTACCTCCTGCACACTGTTAGTAGCAAGCAGGGCAAATCCAGTTTGATTGCATGCCATTACGTCAGAATGATCCCCAAAAATGTTTAAAGAGTGAGTAGCTAGAGACCGAGCGGTGACATGAAGAACACCCGGTAAAAATTCCCCTGCAATTTTGTACATATTAGGAATCATAAGTAAAAGACCTTGTGAAGCTGTATAGGACGTCGTCAAAGCACCGGCGGAAAGAGAACCGTGTACGGCAGCTGCCGCACCGGCTTCGGACTGCATTTCTACTACATTTACAGTTTGTCCAAAAATATTTTTCTGTCCAAGTGCACTCCATTCATCGGCGTACTCAGCCATGGGTGAGGAAGGAGTAATCGGGAAGATCGCTGCAACTTCAGTAAAGGCATAGGAGACATATGCTGCAGCTTTGTTTCCATCCATGGTTTTCATAACTTTCGCCATTTTGTAACCTCCTTTTTTATTTAATTGTATTTGACTTTGGCCAAAATTGGCGCAAATTTTAAAACTAGAAACAATTGTCTGGATCAATATAATATCTAAATTATCTTAATACCGTAATTATTTGATTTAATGTATATATACTACACAAATTTAGCAAATCCTTTTGACTTTTCCATTTAATTGAAAAAATAATAAATACTTTCTAGAAAGGAATTAAATACTTTAATGCTCCTAATAAAACAATTCCCGGGATGCCTAAAAAACCTGTTATTAATATGGTTACAATATTAATGGGAAGAAAAAAACCAATCAATCCTCCAAATGTATTAATCAGCCAAAGTAATACAAAACCGATGGCACTATTTATGAAAATTTTAAAAACAACCTTCAGTGGCATAAAAATAATTTTTAGTAAAGGCAAAAGCAGTATTGCAACGCCCCCGGCAACAATAAGGATAAACCAAAAATCATTATTCATTTTATTATCCTCCCTTAAGTCCTCCCTTAACATTGTTACGGGCTGCTAACGCAAAATAAATCACGATGTCCTCATCGGCTCTGATTTTTTCTTCTGCTGCTTTTTTTAACAAATGGACATAACGTCGTTCCGCGGCCAATTGATAAAAAATTGCCCGGTCAATAAGATCAGTATCTATTGCTTCCTCAACTAACCGCTTTGACCATTCCCACTCCTGGCGGGCTTTCTCCACAAGAAAAACGTACTCCCTTTCTTGCGTTTCCCCAATATTAATACGGAAAATCCTACCGGCTAAATTTTTACTCATTTTACTTAATAAAGGCCTCCACATTGCCCTGCCCCCATAGCTTTTTACCAATGTATATGAGTAGTTGTCCCAGTTATGCAGAAAAGATGTTGTCAATATTTTCCATGGGGTACGTGCTTTACCCCTAAATGGCAGTTATTCGTTAAAAAAACTTTTCAGAAAAAAATCAGCCCTTGACTGGTATGTCAAGGGCTAATGCTTTAACCATGATTAAACTACTTTCCCTTTTAATATCAAATCTCCCTTCGTCCT
>JBMNTN010000107.1:0-4879 GCA_050945755.1 Bacillota bacterium
AGATAGCTTAGGAGAAATGCGATTTTTTATTTTTGTCATCTTTATTTTTAACGGGTTGTCTTAACTACTAAATTATTGATGCTAAAAAAGGGGTATCTCGACAATCTGAGCACCTGCCGGTGCTTTTTATTTTTTCCCTAGGGCTTATCTATCCATTCCAAAATAATTAAGAAAAGTTCTAAAAATATATTGAACTTTTTTTAAAAGTGGCAGGAAATCACGGACAGATAGCGAATAAGTGGAGGGAAGTGGGGTAAAGTGGGACAAAATTAAATTTGAGTGGGGCTTATTGCCATGTTCATGGGAGAATATCAACATGCAATAGATTCAAAAGGACGATTGATAGTTCCGGTAAAATTCCGGGAAGACCTGGGGGATAATTTTGTCGTTACAAAGGGTCTGGATAATTGTTTGTTTGTTTATCCCATGAATGAGTGGAAAAATTTGGAAGCCAAATTAAAAGCGTTACCTTTTACAAAGGCTGATGCTCGTGCCTTTGTTCGGTTTTTCTTTTCCGGAGCCACAGAATGTGAATTGGATAAACAGGGAAGAATATTACTCCCCGTAAACTTACGGGAATATGCCCAGTTGGAAAAAGACGTAGTAGTTATTGGAGTCTCTTCCCGTGTTGAAATCTGGAGTAAAGAATGCTGGGAGAATTACAGCATCCAAGCAGAAAAGGATTATGCGAATATTGCAGAAAAGATTGTAGATTTTGACTTGGCCTAATAAAAGTATTTTTGGAGGGTGCAAAAAAGTGGAATTTTCTCATGTCCCGGTCCTTTTGCAAGAAAGTATGGAGATGCTCAATTTAAACAGTGCCGGCTTGTATGTGGACTGTACGATGGGTGGGGCAGGACATTCTAAATCCATTTTGGAAAGGACCTCTCCAACAGGCAGACTGATCGCGATAGATCAGGATGAGGATGCCATTAAGGCCGGTGGGGAAAAGCTGAGGAGTTTTGGCGATAGGGTAACAATCGTTCATGATAATTTCAGTAACATAAAAAGAATTCTAGAAGGGTTAAATATTTCTGAGGTTGATGGTTTTTTGTTTGATATCGGGGTTTCCTCTTACCAACTGGACAATGTGGAAAGGGGATTTTCCTATCAGGAAGACGCGCCCCTGGATATGCGTATGGGTGCATGGGCGGGGACACATACGGCAGCAGATCTCCTCAATTCGGCAGGAGAAAATGAAATTGCCGATCTAATTTTCCGGTACGGAGAAGAGCGCTGGGCTAAGCGTATTGCCCGATTTATTGTGGATTATCGGGAGAAGAAAAGGATTGAAACCACCGGAGAACTGGTGGGGATTATTAAAGCAGCTGTTCCGGCCGGAGCAAGAAGATCAGGACCCCATCCGGCCAAAAGAACTTTTCAGGCTTTGCGCATTGCGATTAATCATGAATTAGACGTATTGGAGTCGGCAGTGACGGATGCGGCCTTTTTTTTAAAACCGGGTGGAAGAATTTGTATTATTACATTTCATTCCCTGGAGGATAGGATTGTGAAACACCGTTTTCAACATCTTGCCCGAGGATGTACTTGCCCTCCGTTTTTTCCTGTATGTAAATGTGGTGGAAAACCTATTCTCAAGATATTGACACGCAAGCCAATTTCCCCTTCGGATTTGGAGGTAAATCAAAACCCCCGGGCCCGTAGTGCTAAATTGCGTGTTGCAGAAAAGTTCTAAACAGCCAGGAGGTGGAATAAGTTTGTTAGTAGCAAGGAAGCTTTCCCAGGAAGACCGGTATCAACAGTATGAAAACAACCGGCAAAGTAGTTTTAGATCAAAACGCCGGGTGAAAAAATGTGCCGCTGTGGAAAAGTTGGTAATAACCGGCTGCGTTATTCTGGCGTTAGCAGTTGGTTTGTTATTTACTGCTACGCAAGCGATGGTCACCGAACGGTCAGCCAAAATTACCCAGATTAAAACAGAGATAACAGACTTGCAAAACGCTAATGAAAGACTAAAATTGGAAATTGCGAGGTTGAAGTCTTTAGACCGGATTGAAATGATTGCCATGACAGAATTGGGTATGGTTCAACCTGAACTGTCAAGTATTCAGTTTATAGCTGTTGATGACCGGCAGGAGGAAAACTCACAAGTGGCTTTTTCTCCAACTGCGGTAAACAATAATGGGAAAGTTGAAGTAAAGAACGGGGAAAAGATGCATCCTGCCCTGCAGGCAGTTAGTCAGATGGTGACAAATTATGTATTTGGAGTAAGGAATGTGGAAGCTTCTGAACTTTAAACCAGATGAGGACAATAATTGCCGTTATCTTCCGGGCAAAATATTTCCCCTTGAGGAGTGAGGGGCGCTGTGCAAGTTACCACAGTAATGATGAGACGAAGGATAGCCGTGCTCTTTTTTGGGGCTGTAGCTGTCTTCTTTCTTTTATTTCTCCGTTTGGCATACCTAATGTTTGTTGAGGGAGGAGAATTGCGTCTAAAAGCGGAACAGTTAAGGATGCGAGAGGTTCCTGTAGCGGCAAAACGAGGGATTATTTATGACCGCAACAGGGAAAAACTTGCTGTCAGCATCAGTGCAGATTCGGTTTATGCATTACCTCCTGAGGTGAAACATTCGGGAAAGGCTGCTGAGATTGCCCGGCAGTTGGCACCGATATTAGAAATTTCAGAGGACAAACTTCGGGAAAAGATTACTGCTGATCGCTCTTTTGAGTGGGTGAAACGCAAGCTTGATTTTGAAAAGGCACAACAGATTAGAGATCTAGATTTGCCTGGCATTAAAGTAGTTGAAGAATCCCAGCGTTTTTATCCCAAAGATCAATTAGCCTGCCATATTTTAGGGTTTGCCGGCCTTGACAACCAGGGCTTAGAAGGGATTGAAGTGACTCGGGATGCGGATCTAAAAGGGATTCCCGGGGAAATTGTCATTGAATACGATGCTCGGGGGAGGGAACTTCCTCAAGCTGTCCATAAATTTAACGCCCCGGTCGACGGTAATAGCTTAGTTTTAACAATCGACGAGACGATCCAGTATTTTGCTGAACGAGAATTAGATAAAGTAATGGCCAGTCCGTCTAAGCCAAAGAATGCTACGATCATTGTGATGCAGCCTAAGACCGGAGAAATATTGGCTCTTGCCAACCGTCCCGGCTATGATCCTAATAACTATGGGTCTTTTGCATCTCAGAATTGGAGGAATATTGCTGTATCCAATTCTTATGAACCGGGCTCTACCTTTAAAATTGTTACGATGTCCGCTGCTTTAGAAGAGGGGGTTGTTACCCCCGATGACAGATTTTATGATCCGGGATATGTGGTAGTAGGTGACCGGAGGGTTAAATGCTGGCGTTCTTACCAACCTCACGGCAGTCAATCTTTCCGGGAAGTAGTGCAAAATTCCTGTAACCCTGGTTTTGTTGAAGTAGGGCTGAAATTGGAAGAAAAGCAAAAAGGACTATTTTATAAATATATTAAAGCTTTTGGGTTTGGAACCAAAACAGGTCTTGGTCTTCCCGGCGAAGCATCCGGACTGATGATTAAAGAAAAAGATTTAAAACCGATTAATATTGCGACCATCTCTATTGGCCAATCTATTTCTGTCACCCCTCTTCAGAATTTAACTGCCGCCTGTGCCGTTGCCAATGGAGGAGTGCTGATGGAACCACAAATTGTGAGAGAAGTCATCGATAGTAATGGTAATGTCATTCAAGGTTTTACGCCAAAATCTGTGCGTAGGGTGGTTTCTCAGGAAACGGCAAATGTTGTATGTGATATTTTAGAAAGTGTTGTTGCTGAAGGAACAGGTCGAAATGCCTATATTGAAGGATACCGGGTAGGAGGAAAGACCGGGACAGCTCAGAAAGCGGGGCCTGGTGGTTATATGCAGGGGAAATATGTGGCTTCATTTATCGGCATAGCTCCTGTTAATGATCCTCAAATTGCTGCGTTAGTGATCATTGATGAACCCCAGGGTTACCCATATTACGGGGGAACACTGGCGGCGCCGGTATTTAAGGCTGTGGTAGAAGATTCTCTGCGCTATCTGGGAGTTCCGTCTCAGTACGCTGAAGATGATAAAGAGGAAACAGCTCCCCAGGTAGTTAAGAAAACGGTGACAGTGCCTGAAGTGATCAACCTCTCTTTGGAGGAAGCAAAAAAGGTACTGACTCTGGAAGGGTTAAAAGCGGAAATCAAGGGTGAGGGACAAATTGTCACCCAACAAACACCAGGTGGAATGGCAAAGGTAGAAGCTGGTAGCACTGTGTTGCTACGAATGGGAAACAGTGAGGCATCACCTTCCCCAGGGTATGTAACCGTTCCGGATTTAACCGGTAAACGAATTAGAGAGGTTGCCGAACTATTAGGGATAATGAATTTAAAACTTAATCCTGTTGGTCACGGCAGGGTGATAGAACAAGAACCTATTCCTGGATCCAAAATTAAGGCCGGAGAGACTGTGACCGTAACGTTTTCAGATGAAGAAATTACAGAAGAGACTATGGGGCCTTAAGTTTTCAAACAGGAGTTGGTACCTTTTCAACTCCTGTTTTGTTATGATGATGTTTGACGGGAACAAAGCAGGCTAAATTACGTCTTCTCTATCAGACGTAAAGAATATCTTAATATATTTAGGTGGACCTGAATGCAGAGATTTTTTGCTTGGAATACTATAGCCAAGTTGGAATAATTTGGAGGTATAAATAAATGCGTCTTTTGGAGATTGCCAATTTTTTTGGGGTTCAGGCTGAAGGAGATTTAAATAAAATAATTACCGGGATTCAATATGATTCGCGAAAAATTAAACCAGGCGATATTTTTGTCTGTATTAAAGGATTGAAAAGTGACGGGCATGATTATATTCCTCAAGCTGTAGAAAACGGTGCGGCCGCTCTCTTGGTAGAG
>JBMNTN010000108.1:0-4815 GCA_050945755.1 Bacillota bacterium
TAGGAAGTTATATGTGAAAAGATATAGGCCCAACCATTTCATTTGCCTATTCCCTTTTTTCTGGTTGTCTGGCTGGACCTTATAATATTTTAATAGATTTTTTTAGATTAACTTGTAGGATTTCTTCATTCATTAATGATTGGTAGCTTAATGATTTGTCCTGGCTTAATGATTGGTGTTTTTAGGTTGTTTAATTTACGTATCTTATAGACTACCTTGCGGGTATCGGATTGTGGAAAATAATCTTCTGCAATATCCCATAATGTATCACCGCTTTGTACCATTACCTCTACTAAATTAGTTTTGTTCTCCCATAGTTCATTTTCTGCTTTAGCATTAAAAGCAAAACCCCAAGTGAAAATAAACCCAAATAAAAATATTGTCATTATCATTAGCAGCCTGATTTTAATTTTATACCTTCTTTTCATACGGCACCTCCGAACGATTGTTCCTAATTGCATTATACTCGAACAGTCGTACGAAGTCAATAATTTTTCGAACTAGCGTTTGATATTTTTTTTTATATATGTTATAATTTGCTAAGAAGGATTTATTTAGGGAGGTATTTCCGTGTACGAAGACCTGTCAGCCCGACAAAAACAAATACTCAGCTATATAAAACAAAACATAAATGCGAAAGGCTATCCACCATCCGTACGTGAAATTGGGAAAGCCGTTGGCTTAAGTTCCAGTTCCACCGTTCATGCCCATCTTTCAACTTTAGAACAAAAGGGCTACTTACGCCGGGATCCCACCAAACCCCGGGCAATTGAAGTAACAGATGGTTTCTGGTCCTCTAGATTTACCAAAGAAATGATTGATGTACCTATTGTGGGGAAAGTTACTGCCGGCCAGCCTATATTAGCAGTGGAAAACATTGAAGACACCTTTCCCCTTCCTCAAGATTTTACCCAGTCAAAAAATGATCTTTTCATTCTGACTGTTTCAGGAGAAAGTATGGTTGAAGCTGGCATCTTAGATGGGGACTATATCTTGGTGGAAAAAATACAAACTGCAAAAAATGGTGACATTGTCGTAGCTCTCTTGGAAGATGAAGCAACCGTTAAGCGTTTTTTTCGGGAAAACGGCTTTATTCGTCTACAACCGGAAAACAGAACTATGGAACCAATAATCGTCAAAGACGTGCAAGTACTGGGCAAAGTAATCGGGGTCTTTCGCAGAATACGTTAAAGGGAACCAATCGGTTCCCTTTTTTTCGTTAAAACTTAGTTAAATATTCCTTTAATTCCCATGGGTGAACTTCCATACAGTAATTATTCCACTCAATTCTTTTTGCCTCTAAAAAGCGGCGGTAAATATGTTCGCCCAGGGCAGAGGAGACAAGTTCATCAGCAACCAAGTTATCCAATGCCTCTTTAAGGTCAAATGGCAGGCATTTTATCCCTAATCGCTCCCGCTCTTTTGGGCTGAGGTCATAAACATTCATATCAATCGGATCCGGCGGATCAATTTTATTTTTAATTCCGTCCAAGCCAGACTTGATAATCACCGCTAAGGCCATGTAAGGGTTACAGGTTGGGTCAGGGCTCCTTAGTTCAATTCTTGTTTCTATTCCCCGGCTGGCCGGTATGCGAATCAAAGGACTTCGGTTCCTTTCGGACCAGGCAAGGTAAATCGGTGCCTCATAACCGGATAACAGCCTTTTATAGCTGTTTACAGTTGGATTGGTCACCGCTGTATAAGCAGGTGCATGCTTTAAAATACCACCAATAAAATACCTGGCTACCTGACTCAATTGACGTGGTTCATTACTATCAAAGAAAATATTTTTGCCCTCTTGAAATAAAGACAGATTAATATGCAATCCAGATCCGGCCATCCCGTTGATAGGTTTAGGCATAAATGTAGCATGAAGCCCATGCCGCTGAGCGATAGTTCTCACAACAAATTTAAAGGTTGCAATTTTATCGGCAGTAGTTAAAGCATCATTATAGGCAAAATCTATTTCATGCTGGCCGGGAGCAAGTTCATGGTGAGATGCTTCAACACCACACCCCATGTCTTGAAGGGTTATAACTATATCCCTTCGGGCATTTTCCCCATAATCAACAGGCGTCATGTCAAAATATCCGCCATTATCTTGGGTTTTAGTGGTAGGGGCCCCATTATCATCTAATGTAAAGAGGAAGAATTCCGCCTCTGGTCCGACATTGACAGTATACCCCATTTCTGCGGCTTCTTTTAGCACTCTTTTTAAGTTATTACGCGGACAACCGGGAAACGGCGTATGATCTGCTTTATATACATCACAAATCATCCGAGCAACCGCACCTTCTTTTGGCCGCCAGGGTAAAGTAACAAAGGTGGCAGGGTCCGGTTTTAGGTACATATCCGATTCCTCGATG
Organism: Bacillota bacterium; assembly: GCA_050945755.1. GTDB lineage: Bacteria > Bacillota > Dehalobacteriia > Dehalobacteriales > Dehalobacteriaceae > JAQVXR01. The sequence continues at coordinate 2,367 of JBMNTN010000108.1, forward strand.
CGCACAAAACCCTCAATAGCTGAACCGTCAATGATAAGTTCGCCTTTTAAGGCCTTTTCAAGTTGCTCTATCGTAATGGATACATTTTTCAGCACACCAAAAATATCAGTGAACTGCAGTCTGACAAAACGCACATCTTGTTCCAGTGCCTGATCCAATATGTCTTCTATCCATTTATTCATAACCAATCCCCTCTCCCCTACCCTCTCAGGTAAAAAGTCCCATAATTATGTTATCACAATCAGGCAAGCAATTTCAACAATCTTAGTTTATAATAAACCGGCAACCGTCATTCTTTTTACGGTTTCAGTCACAGCCAATAAAACATGATGCCGACTGGTTCCTCCCTGAAAATAGACAATATAAGGCTCACGCATCGGTGCGTCGGCACTGAGTTCGATGGACGAACCCTGGACAAATGCTCCAGCCGCCATAATTACCTGATGATCATAGCCGGGCATGTCCCACGGCTCCGGCCGCACATAAGAATCCACCGGTGAATAATGTTGAATTCCTCGGCAGAATTCTAAAACCCTTTCCCTTTCCTCAAGCTTGATAGCTTGGACAATATCAGACCGATAGGACTCTGGTTCGGGCTGCACATCAAAACCCATTCCAGCAAATAATGCTGCGGTAAAAACCGCTCCCCAAAGGGCTTCACCTACTACGTGAGGGGCTAGGAACAGCCCCTGTAAAAATAGCCGATTGTTTTCCAGGCTCGGACCAATTTCTTTCCCGATTCCCGGAGCTGTCAACCTGAATGCTGCCCGTTCCACTAGTTCCCGGCGTCCGGCAATATATCCACCCCCAGGTGCAATCCCCCCGCCCGGATTTTTAATCATTGATCCGGCAATCAGATCTGCTCCAACCTCAAGGGGTTCCTTTTCCTCCACAAATTCCCCGTAACAATTATCAACAAAGACTACAACCTGGGCATATTTCTTCTTTATTGCCTGGGCAATCTCTCCAATTTTATTAACCGATACTGATGGACGCCAGGCATATCCTTTTGACCTTTGGATACTCACTATTTTGGTTTCCGGCCGGATAGCTGCGGCAATTTCCTTCGGATCAACCGCACCATTAACCAGAGGGATTTCCCGATATAATACTCCCATCTCTCTTAATGTGCCCGGTTCCTTTTTATCTGTTCCAATTACTTTCTGTAATGTATCATAAGGTTTACCCACTGCCAGCAATTCGTCCCCGGGAAGAAGATTACCAAAAAGAGCAAGTGTAATAGCATGGGTTCCCGAAATTATTTGCTGGCGTACTAAGGCATCCTCAGCTCCAAAAACTTCTGCATATATTTTTTCCAAAACGGTCCGGCCTAAATCATTGTATCCATAGCCGGAAGTAGATCCAAGATGTATTTCTCCAACGCGATTTTTTTGAAACACAGACAATACTTTATGTAAATTAAATCTGACCGTTTCATCAATTCTCTTTTGACATAGAACAGCGGTTTCTTCCGCCTGTTGCACCAGACTATCCAAATTCATAAGTCAACCCCTCCGCCGCCAATTTTTTCTTTTCGATGTAAAGTTCCTATCAAAGTATAACGATTAAAATTTATTTTGGCAACGGCGAGAAAACAACTATCTATTGGCAACGCCTAGCTGCATCTAATAGGTCAATAGATTGAATCAACATTAAATCATCCCGAGTAATATACTGTTTGTTAACTAATCGGACCGCCTGGGTGCGCAGTGAACTTTCTACCAGGTTTCGCACCAAGCGGGCATTTCCACTATATTCATGACCTAAAAGAACCTGCCTTTTGATAATTCTTTCCAAAGTACCCCTGGCCTCATCACTCAATTGGTACTGCCGTGCTTTATACATCAAATGCGCAATATTATATAATTCCTCTGGACGATAATCAAGAAATTCAATATGTAAAGGAAATCTGGAACGAAGCCCGGGATTGGTGCTAAGAAACCAATCCATTTCTTCTTTATATCCCGCCAAAATAATAATTAAATTATCTTTATTATCTTCCATCTCCTTAACTATTACATCAATTGCTTCTTTGCCGAAGTCCTTTTCCCCTCCACGTGCCAAGGAATATGCTTCGTCGATAAAGAGGATTCCACCGATTGCTTTTTTAATTTGTTCCCTGGTTTTTTGAGCGGTATGGCCGATATACTCCCCCACCAAATCTGCTCGTTCCACTTCGACCAAGTGTCCTTTTTGCAGCACCCCTACCTCTTTAAAGAGTCTGGCGACAATCCGGGCTACTGTAGTTTTACCTGTACCGGGATTGCCTTTAAAAACAGCATGAAGTACAGTTGACTCTGCAGCAAGCTTTTCCTGAGCCCGGCGTTTTTGAATTTCCACAAATGCCTGCACTTCAAAAATCATTTTTTTAACATTTTGTAAACCAATCAGTTCATTAAGCTCTTTATGGATTTCTTTAATGCGTGCTTTGCTGTCCTGCTCTTCCCGC
>JBMNTN010000109.1:0-4318 GCA_050945755.1 Bacillota bacterium
AAACATTATAATTGAGAATGGGCTGCCATATTTCTTTTTTTTCTCAATCTCCAAACCGACAAAATACTCAAACTTTCTTCTATTATAAGCTCCGGTAAGCATGTCTAAAGTTACTAACTTTTCAAGTTGCTCATTTTTACACTTAAGCTCTTCGATATAGCATTTCAATTTATCTTCGTAAGCTTTCTTTTCCGAAATATCTCTTGTGGTTCCAATATAACCAATGAAATTTTTACTTTCAAACACTGGTTTTGCGGAAACCTCGCACCATATTATACTCCCATCTTTACAAATAAACCCAAGATCATACAGAGTAGCAGTTTTAAAACTGTCGTCCACTTTTTCATTAATATTTTCCACACATAGCTTACAGATGTTTGCTTTTGATTCCGGAATTAAAAAATCCAACATGCACCGGCCAATCATTTCCTCCGGCTTATATCCTGTCATTCCCTTTGCTGTTGAACTCACAAAGGTAAAAACTAATTCCGTGTCCAATTCCCAGATTACATCCTTAATATTCTCGATGACATATTTATACCGGGCATATTCTACTAGGGTTCGATTCATCTAAACACTACCTTTTTTTGATTCTTTCATTAGCACATATTACATTGACATATTATAATTCCACACCTTGACAGGAATATCCTTTATCTGACAATCAAAAATATGCTTATGGATATTTTGTTTGCCAGGAAAGTTCATCGGCATATGCACATCCCGGACAACCTCTTAATACTATATATTAGTAAATGAAAGATACGCTTACTAAAGGAGGAATCTGTTCACTGATAACCACCGCTTTTAAAAGGAATTAACCCCTATATAATCAAATGAAAGGGGGTGCTACTATGGCATATGAACGTGACCGCGATAATTATCGTGATTACCGGGATAATTATGATGATAAAAAGAAAAAAGAATGCAATAATTGTGTAATAAAAATTGAAGATAGTATCGTAGTTTTAGTTTGCGGCGATGTTGATATCGACAAATTAAAAGACAGCCTTGGGGCTTTTGCCGCCGAAAAAGGAAATAACAAATGTTATTAAAAAGAAGTTCTTAGGGAGTACCTTACACTAGGTGCTCTCTTTTTTTATGGCACGCCCCTTGCCACCCTTTCCTGTTGGAAAAGTTCGTCTCGATATGTGCACATCTTAGACAACCCATTAATACTATATATTAGAAAAAGAAAGACAAGCTTACAATCACTCTTTCAAGACAGTTAACACCTATACATATCTTATGAAGGGGGGTGCTATTATGGCATATGATCGCAACTGGGATAATTGTCGGGATAACGATCGTAAAAAGAAAAAAGAATGCAATTGCCAAATAAAAGTTAAAGACAGTATCGTAATTTTAATTTGTGACGATGTAGATATGGATAAATTCAAAGACACCGTTAAAGCTTTTGCCGACGAAAAGAGAAATGATAGATATTATTAAAAACAGCCAATTATGGGAGCACCTTTTCAAAGGTGCTCCCATATTTTTGCGGCATTTAGAATGCCCTGCCCATTTCCGAGCAGGGCTTTTTTATTTTGTTCTATTGCTACTAACAACTGTGTTTATCACCTAATACACACTCGCAAAGGAACTCCAGCACAATTAAAATTATGATGAGATCAACAATGTCGTCAAAAGCACCTTTTTTGTTACGCAGTGCACCCAAAACACCCATTTTAATCCCCCTTTCTATAGCAGCTATTTGGTTGGGCTCCTAATACATGTTATGCTTGGCCACTGCTAAATGCTACAGATGAGAGGGACAAAAATATTTCCGTTTTTTGTGTCGTTTATTGGATAAGCATCATATATTATATAAGAAACAAATTAAGGACCAAAATTCTTAGTAGGAAAGGAGAATCAAGGCGAAATGAACTACCGTAGAAGAAGGAACACCCAGTCATCCGGAATGTCAAATAGGACAAGCATTAGCGGAAGGATTCCAGATTATAAAGATATCATGCTTAATTTAGATGATATTGAAAATGGACAATTATTAGATGACTTTAACAGGAATAATTCTCGCTATACAATGCAATTTGAGTGTGGAGACTGCTGTAAAAAGGTATCAAATATCTTGTTCTTTATAGTTGCCGGAGATACTTGTGGCTCTAATTCTGATTTAGCCCTGCTCGCTATTCCCCCTGAAGGCGAATGTCTTCAGATAGAGACGTTTTGTTCCGGTCAATTAGCGGACAAGCAAATCGCTTCCAGAGCGGGTACCCAAGTTAACCCACAAAGGGGAATCCCCATTATCGCAACTAAGGCAAAAATAGGAGACCACCAATTAACATCACAACTTGATTCGTCCTCAGGTAAAAAGTTTCCGAATCAAACAAAAAATTTAATTGCCCGGGGATACTGGCCCTCAAGGAGAAACCTTCCTCCTCTATTGCGCTTAATTAGAGCATTCTGTGATGATGAGAAACTGGCTGTCGAGTACACATGCGGGGATTGCTTGAAGAAAGCTATTAATATTAACTGTTTTGAGTTCAATCGAAGAACAGATTTGGTATCTTTCTCCAGTGAAAATGGTGAGTGCATCGTGGATAAAATGTTCTGCAACGGCAAATTGGTTGATGCAGATGTTTATCAAGATATTACGATTCCCTTTGAAGATATCTGCAGCATCCAATGCGGTGCAGTGGAAATTTGTTAGCTAAAATATCTAATCGTAAATAAGAAAGGAGATATTTAAATGACCCAAAACCTTAATGTTAAGAAAGAAGACCAGGGGTTTGTCATCTATCAAGGCAAGACAATTCCCGTGGATACTGCCTCCACTAATTTTGAAGATGCTTTGAAAACCGCTTTTTTCCAATCTAATGGGAATAATGCTGTAAGTGAACGTGTAGCAGTACAATTTACTTGCGGAGCATGTTGTAAAAGAATATCTGAAGCTGATTTTGCTTTGCAAATAAATGGTATTCTCCTTGTGGGAACCTTAAATAACAAGTGTATGTTAGTGGAAACCCTTTGTGAAGGCAAAGTAGTTGATAAGGAATTAACAACATTTGCCATCGTGGCTCTAGACAGAGTATGCGCTTTTGAACTTTATTCAGATCATTAAAACAATTTGGGGAAAGGAGTAATAAAAAATGGCTAGAAATGAGCGAGCACGTAAAATAAATATTCCTCTTCCGAATGGGACAAACCTTTCGATCCCCGTTCAAGAGGGCACGTCTTTAAACAAAGCAGACGTATTAGTTTCAGGATTACTAAGCGGCATTACGCCGATTTCCGTGGAATATGAGTGTGGAGACTGCTGTAATAAAATTGTGAATATCGCTGATGTTGAACTGGTAGGTGGGGTGGCACTGGAATTTTTCCCGCCACAGGAAGGATGTTTGGTTCTTAAAGTATTCAGCGGGGGAAAATTGGCGGAGACCAGGATTCTGAACAGTATCATCGTCTTCATTGATCAATTGATAAGCGCAGAATTTAATGCCGTAGAACTGCCTATGGTGGATAAAAAATGCGGCTGCGCTAACGGCTAATCATTCCATTTAATATCAGTCTATTCAATTTAGGTAATATTGTAGAAAACCAGGGGTCAGGGATAAGCCAAAACCTGACTCCTGGTTTTCACTCAGAAACGGTACCTGCCTTATCTTAACTTTCCTCCCCAAAATTTTCACCCGGCATCTTTTCACACGGACAAGTTATCGTTTGCTTTCATATAATAAACTATACTATTCAATAAGGAGGTTGGAACACGATGGAAGAGATCAAGTTGACTCTTTGTCAAAAGAAATGTTGTCCAGCCATAGAAATTAATAAAGATACTAACACTGTCATCATTAAAGATGATTTCGGCGGCAAAGTAACCCTAACCATCAACGAGTTTAAGATTCTTTTAGATCACTACCTGGATAATAAAGGTGAATGGTAATGGTTTTTCAAATACTATTAGCTTTAAGCATGCGGTTTTTCCTGTTTGATTTTATCCTATTTAGAAATTTTCGGAGCTACCTTAGTACAAAAGGATATTTCTTCAGAAAGCTGCTCAGTTGCCCATTCTGTCAAGGATTCTGGTGTGGGTTGGGAGTCTTCCTCGCCACCCATACCATCGCTTTAAATCTAGGTTATTTTTTATTCATGATTGGATTTGGTTTTGTCACTGCATATCTGAGTTTAATGTCAATAGCCGTATTCTATCCTTTAATAGACAAGTTTGAGGATCAATACGAGCCCTTTGCTAACGACAAATAAGTTATCAGAGGAAATTGTCGAGGGACAGAGTATCTTACTATTTTGTTCCTCACTTACTTTATAGTGCTTTCACTACTTTATTATGTTCTATTTG
>JBMNTN010000110.1:0-4109 GCA_050945755.1 Bacillota bacterium
GCGTTGAGTTTCCCGGCTGCCCATGGTGTAAGGAACACCTAAAGCCTTTGCCCCCAGCATCACTTGAGCACACTTTTCCACCAAAAAAGCAACCGTCAAAGCTTCGGTGATGGATGTACCGACTGCGACCACCCCATGATTGGCAAGCAGCACCGCATTACGTTCTTCTAAAGCTTCAACAGTATATTTTGCCAGTACCTCCGTTCCCGCCAAACCATAATTGGCTACTTTAACGGGACCGCCGATTAACTGGGCCATCTCTTCTAAAATTACCGGGATGGGCTCCCGAGCAACAGCAAAAGAACCGGCGTAAGGGCTGTGGGTATGCACTACCGCCTGGACATCTGCTCTGGCGGTATAAATTGCCAAATGCATCAAAACTTCTGTCGAGGGTTTTCTCATTCCTTCTGCTACCTGTCCTTTTTGGCCTACCATCACCAGGTCCTCCGGTTTTAATTGGGCATAGGGCATCCCGCTAGGCGTGATTAAAAAGTATGGGCTTCTGGGCACACGGCAGCTGATGTTTCCCCAAGTTGCTAAAACCAAGCCGGCGTCTACCAGTTTTTTTCCGGCGGAGATAATCTGCTCTTTAGTTTGCCCGGACATTTGAATAATCAATTTGCCTACCTCCTTTTTGGCAAAAATTCAGGTGATAGGTTTCTTTTTTATAGCTCCTTGGCTAAAACGACATCACGCACATGAGATTCGTTAGGGGAGTGGATAATTCCTTTTTCGGTAACAATTGCGGTAATCAGTTGGTGCGGCGTGACATCAAAAGCAGGATTAATCACCGGGACACCTGCCGGAGCAGTGGGATACCCGCAAATCTCCCGCACCTCTTGGGCATCCCGTTCTTCGATGGGGATTTCATCTCCGGAAAACAGGGATAAGTCAAAAGTTGAGACAGGAGCCGCGACATAAAAGGGAATGCGATGGGCCTGGGCCAGCACTGCCAGCCCGTATGTACCTATTTTATTGGCGACATCACCGCAAGCAGTAACTCGGTCGGCTCCGACCACAATCAGGTCGATCAAACCCTTTTTCATAGCATAACCTGCCATATTATCGGTAAGCAAAGTCACCGGAATGCCATCCTCCATTAATTCAAAGGCCGTAAGCCTAGCCCCTTGGAGAAGAGGCCGAGTCTCGTCGGCATAAACCTGAATATCCTTTCCTTCCCCATAGGCAGTGCGCACAATTCCGAGGGCCGTCCCGTACCCGCCGGTCGCTAAAGCGCCGGCATTACAGTGGGTTAAAATTCTTGCTGTTCGGGGAACCAGTTTAGCCCCAAATTCACCAATCCTTTTGTTAATTTCAATATCTTCTTGAAGAATGGCCTGGGCCTCCCTGAGAATTTCTTCCGGCAGTTTTTCTATTTCCAAACAATTTTCAATAATTTTTTTCACCCGTTCTAAAGCCCAAAAAAGATTCACCGCTGTGGGCCGGGTTGCTTTTAATTCCTGAGCAGCACCGGCTAAAAACTCTTGGAATTTTTTCAAATCAGGTCCCTCAAAGCTGCGGGCTGCCAGTGCCATGGCAAATCCTGCCGCTGCGCCGATGGCAGGAGCCCCCCGCACCACCATGGTCTTAATGGCTTCGGCTACTTCCTGGTATGTCCGGCAGGTAACATAGCTTATTTCCCGGGGAATTTTGGTTTGGTCAAGGAGGATCAATTTATGATCTTCCCAACGCATGGTTTCCATCAGACCACCATCCTTTAGAAAAGAACTAATTATGGCACCGACAGCGCCTCTCCTCCGGGATCATTTCTACCGTCTTCATTAACAGCTTATTGAGGTTTTCCCCGTTAGCCTTCATGGTTTCCAGAACCTCTTGGTGAGTTAATTCTCGGGGAGAAATCCCAGCGGCAAAATTAGTCACCATGGCCACGGTAGCATAACAAATACCGGCTTCCCGGGCGAGGGTTGATTCAGGGACACTGGTCATGCCGACCAAGTCACCGCCAAACATCCGGTACATTTTAATTTCGGCTGATGATTCAAAACGGGGGCCTTCGGTACAAACATAGGTACCTGTTTTGTGCACGGTAATACCCAAATTGCGGGCTGCCTCAGCAAGCACCTCCCGGAGATGAGGGCAGTAGGGATGAGTCATGTCGGTATGGACTACGCCCATTTCACCACCGTCATAAAATGTGTTCCGGCGATTTTTCGTAAAATCAAGGAACTGGTCTACCAAGACAAAATCTCCCGGTTCCATTAGCTCATTTAAAGAGCCAACGGCAGCTGTAGCTAAAATCCGCTGGACACCCAGTCCTTTCAGCGCCCAGATGTTTGCCCGATAATTTACTAAATGGGGCGGGACAGAGTGGCCGGATCCATGGCGGGTCATAAACACCACTTCCCGTTCTTGGTAAGTGCCAATAGCCAACTTGGCCTCCCCATAACGGTTGGTCACCACTTTTTCTTTGACATTTGACAAAAGGCTGGGATTGTAAACCCCAGTTCCTCCAATAATTGCAATCTCCACTGCCATAATTTATTCCCCCTGTTCAAATAATGCATTGACAAATTCGTCCGGGACAAAATCTTTTAAGTCTTCAATTCCTTCACCAATCCCAATCAGTTTTACCGGAATCTCCAACTCATCACAAATACCGATAATTACCCCGCCCTTGGCAGTCCCATCAAGTTTTGCCAAGCTGATGCCGGTGACATCAACAACTTCTCCAAAAGTGCGCGCTTGAGAAATAGCATTCTGACCGGTAGTAGCATCGAGTACAAGCAGTATTTCTATATTGGCATCTGCCATTTCCCGGCGTAAAATCCGGCCTACCTTGCGCAGTTCCTCCATTAAATTGGCTTTATTCTGGAGTCTGCCGGCCGTATCAATAATCAAGACATCTATATTGCGAGCATTCGCAGCCTGACAGGCATCAAAAACAACCGCTCCCGGATCAGATCCTTCCTGATGCCTAATGACATCTACTCCAACCCGATCCCCCCATACGACCAACTGATCAATAGCAGCCGCCCGGAATGTGTCTCCCGCAGCCAAAAGGACATTATACCTCCGCTTTTTCAGACGGTGGGCAAGTTTACCAATGGTAGTAGTCTTCCCAGCTCCATTGACGCCAACTACCATAATGACATTTTGCTTTCCCCGCTCAATGTTTAAATCGGTATTACCCTTTGAGAGGATGGCACTGATTTCTGCTTTCATCACATCCTGCAGTTCCGAGGCGTCCTTAAGCTTGCGCGCCTTAACCTCTTGCCGCATTTTTTCCACCAGTTTTAGGGAGGTATTAACACCTACGTCAGCCTGAATCAATGTCTCTTCCAACTCTTCAAAAAGTTCCTCGTCAATTTTTTTGTTGATGGTTAAAATAGTTGATACCTTTTCCACAAAACCCTGGCGGGTTTTTGTCAGGCTTTCTTTTAATTTGGTGAGCTTATCAAAAAGACCCATCCCAGATCCTCCTTTGTTCTGTCTTAAATACAAGTAAAAATAAAGGTTAAGGTATTTTATTGACCTTAACCTAATGAATATTTTACCATACGGTTTAAAGTATGTACAATTTTTATGAAAAATAAAGAAGCCGGCTCTACCAGCACCCCTAACCCCCAAAAAATATATGTATACTTATCAATATCTCAAGACAATTATCTCCAAAAGAAAAAACCGCCGAAGCGGTTTAATATTTTAGATGTAAATTTAATACCTATATATTGTGACATCTATATTGTGATATCTATTAAACATTTAAAGTTATCTTAACAATTGTGAGCGTATGCTCTGAATTATACTCTGCTAAATAATATATTCTTAACTTTAACCTGCTTTATGAATAACAATTTCCGGATCAGCTTTCCGCCCGGCATTAAGAGCCTTGGTGTTCATCTCTTCCGTCCCGGCAGGAATCCTTTCCAGCACCGCTTCTTTGAGAGCTTCTTCCGATACCACATGGGTGATCCCAACAATTGCGCCCAAAGCAACAATGTTTGCCGTCATCTCCCGCCCAGTTTCCTGTTTGGCAAGCTCCGTGATGGGAATTAAGTAATACTTACCTTTATCCGCCGACCCCAGATTTTTCACCAAGGTACTGTCTACGATTACAACGGCATCGTCCGTAATCTGCGGAGAATATT
>JBMNTN010000111.1:0-3978 GCA_050945755.1 Bacillota bacterium
GCCTTTATTTATGATACGGATGTCCGGCAACAATCTTAAAACCTCGATATAATTGTTCCAGCAAAATTAGGCGCATCAATTGGTGAGGAAATGTCATCCGCCCAAAGGACAACCTAAAATCAGCCTTTTTTATCAGCTCATCTGCTAATCCCAGAGAACCACCAATCAAAAAGGTGATATCACTTTTCCCTTGTAGCCCTAAGTCACTGATCATCTCGGCCGTTTCTTCCGATGACAAATTATTCCCTTGAATGTCCAGGGCAATTAAGTAGGTACCCTCTTTCAGGTACCTACTAATTTTTTCCCCTTCTTTATTTTTTATTAAGCTTAACTCGGTTTCAGAGGGATGATCTGGTATCTTTTCATCAATAACCTCTTTAATATCCACCTTAGCATGAGGAGACAGTCTTTTTAAATATTCCTTAATTCCCTCTGTCAAGTATTTTTCTTTTATTTTACCTACAGCAATTATTCTTATGTTCATAAGCTCCCCTTAGACTAAATTCTGCTATTACTCACATGCTTACAGTCCGCTCATCTATGCCGGCTCTTATCTATGCCGGCCATATTATCCGCAACTATTTATTGTGCCAACTCTCCTAGTTTTACAGATAGCTCTACCGTCTTCCCATCTCTTACTACTGTAACAGAAATGGTATCACCCACTTTTTTCGCAAAAACCTCATTTTGGAGATCAAAACGATTAGTAACTTTCTTACCGTCAATTTCAATAATAATGTCATAACGCCGCATACCTGCCTCAGCCGACGGCCCACCGGTTTGAGGATCAATTAATACACCGTAATCAACCCCCAGATCATTATATTCAGCCAGTTCCTTATCCACATCGCGAATCATATATACGCCTAATGCAGGACGAATTACCCTCTTATATTTAATCAAATCCGCCACAATTCCCTGCACCGTATTGGAGGGAATGGCAAAACCCATACCTTCAAAACCCTCCCGGGCAATTTTAATGCTGTTAATACCTACCACTCTACCTTTGATATCTACCAAAGCTCCACCGGAATTACCCGGATTGATGGCTGCATCCGTTTGAATTAGTCTGAACTGAAGACCCTCTTCCGTAACCAATAAGCGATTAAGTCCGCTGATAATGCCCTGGGTGACCGACCGGGCAAATTCCGCACCACCGGGGTTTCCGATTGCTACAGCTATTTCCCCCACACGGAGATCGTCGGAATTCCCAAATTGGGCTACCGTTAAATTGTCCGCATTAATTTTAATAACCGCCAAGTCTGTGCGCGCATCCGTTCCCACAATCTCTGCCGGAATCTGCCGGCCATCCGCCAGGCTGACCATCAGCTTGGCCGCTCCCGCGACAACATGGTTATTCGTTACTATGTATCCCGCTGAATCAAATATTACTCCGGAGCCGGTTCCCTGCTCTACTTCCCGTTCCCCTCGGAAGAAATCGGAGTAAACATCTAAGTTACTAATTCCCACTACAGCCGGCCCTACCTGCTCCGCAATTGCCACTACAGCGGTTTTATCAGTGATATCTCCGGCAGGCGGAATATTAAGCTTTGGTGCCTCTCCCTGCTTTTGTTCAGTCCCGGGGCTGCCATTCAACAAGCCCATCGACTTTGCTGCTTGTAAAAAAATTAATCCCCCAATCACGGCACTGATAATCATCATGGTAATAAAGAACAAAACTCCCCGGCGACTGCCGTATTCACGATCATGAAAATAGCTCATTACACATCCCTCCTGTCATATTGTACCAATTAATTAAAGTCTGTATGCTAGCTACATTCTTTTTATTTTTATCACCTTATGAGCTTCATAACGGGGAGCAACAGTGAGTTCTACCGTTTCATCAATACCTGCTTCCTGCAAGACTTCAGCCACAGAATTAAAGGCAGTTTCAGGATTATTGTTCACTTCACTCAGGTGAGCCAGAACAATATGTCTGCTTTTCCCGGAAATCATCTCTTTTAAGGCCTTAGCAGATGCGGTATTAGACAAATGCCCTTGGTCACCGGCAATACGTTTCTTTAAATAGTACGGATAAGGGCCTTCCCGCAGCATGGTTTCATCATGGTTTGCCTCAAAAACCAGAGTATCTGCCCCGGTAAGGTATTTTTTTATGCCCGAAGTTACACATCCGGTGTCCGTAGCAATACCTACGTGACCGTCCCTGTGGAAAAATGCCATTCCCACCGGCTGAACTGCATCGTGAGATGTCTTAAAAAACTCCACCTTCATATCGCCAAGTTCCATGCCGTATGTAAATTCCCTTCTGTTATGGTCCGCAATCTTGCCAATACAGGCCAGTTCATCCCATGTTTTTGGCGAAGCATATATAGGAATATCGTAACGGCGGGAGAGAACACCCAACCCCTTAATATGGTCTACATGTTCATGGGTGACAAGAATTGCCCGAATCTCTTTAATATCAATATTAATATCAGCAAGAGCTTGGGCAATACGCTTGCCGGAAGAACCGGCATCCACCAATACTTTTGTCTCCTTTGTCCCCACATAAATAGAATTCCCCGAACTGCCGCTAAACAATGTTGCTACTTCCATTAATCGTGGTACTCCTTTTTATATAATCAGTAGATTATTAGGCAAAGAAACAATAATTCCTTCTAAGAATAAAGAAAACTTGGCTTGTGCCAAGTCTCTGACGCAGGCGCGCCACTTTCTGATTGTATAAAAAATCGCCGGAGCGATTAGGATAAAATTTGCACAGTTAATAATAGTTTTAATCTATCCTTTTAATGTCTGCGCCTAACCGATGGAGCTTTTCTTCCACATTGAGATAACCCCGATCAATCACACCCAAATTATAAATTTCTGTCGTTCCCCGGGCAGCCAGACCCGCCAAAATCAGAGCTGCACCCGAACGAAGATCCGGCGCTTTTACAGATACCCCATTTAAAAAAGGTACGCCTTGTACGATTGCCATATGGCCTTCCACCTTGATGCGCGCACCCATTCTATTTAGTTCGTTCGCCACTAAAAGTCTGTTCTCAAAAACATTCTCTACAATCACACCTGTTCCGTAAGCCAACGTTAAAAGTGCCATCATTTGGGACTGCATATCTGTTGGGAACCCGGGAAAAGGAAGAGTCTTAATATCTACCGATTTGATTCTTTCCGGACCTACAATATGAAGAGAACTGTCTTCTTCCTTAATCCAAGCACCTGCCTCTTGAAGCTTAGCAATAACCGGCTTTAGGTGCGGGGGAATAACATTTTCTACTCTGGCATTACCCCCGGTAATTGTCACTGCAGCTAAAAAAGTCCCCGCTTCGATCCGGTCAGGAATGATTGCGTATTTAGCCGCCCTTAAATTTTTAACACCGGTAATCTTTATCCTATCCGTGCCCGCTCCCCGAATTTTTCCGCCCATGGAATTTAAAAAGCTGGCCAAATCCACAATCTCCGGTTCTTTAGCCGCGTTTTCAATTATGGTTTTGCCTTCAGCCACTGCCGCAGCCATCATAATATTTTCTGTCGCTCCGACGCTGGGAAAATCCAGATAGATGCGATTCCCCACTAACCTTGAGCAGCATGCTTTAATAAAACCATGCTCAATACCAATAGTACAGCCCAACTTAGCCAATCCTTTAAGGTGGAGATCCATAGGCCGGGAACCAATTTGGCATCCTCCGGGAAGGGAAATTTGGGCCTTTCTTCTTCTGGCAACAAGTGGGCCAAGGAGGAGGTTAGATGCCCGGAGTCGTTTAACCTCCCGGTAATTAGCCACATAATGCACGTCATCAGGTACAGTAATGCTGAGTGTTTCCCTGTCTTTCCAGTAAACGGAGGCTCCCAGAGACTGGAGTATTTCTGTCAATATCACCACATCATTGATTTGAGGAATATTCTCCAAAACGGTTTCTCCCTCAGCAAGAAGGGAAGCAGCAATAACCGCAAGAGCGGCGTTCTTTGCACCGCTGATTTTCACACTGCCCTCCAGCGGAATACCTCCGTTTATCACCA
>JBMNTN010000112.1:0-3928 GCA_050945755.1 Bacillota bacterium
GCACCCTAATATTGAATTGATGTCGTTTTCCGAGGTGCAGGAAGTTAACGGCTTTATTGGAAACTTCGATGTTAAAATTAAGAAAAAAGCAAAATATGTTGATTACTCTAAATGCACAGGCTGCGGCCTTTGTGAAACAAAGTGTCCCACCAAGGTTCCCAGCGAGTATGACCTTGGGCTTGGCAAGCGTCCATGTATCTATAAGCCTTTTGCCCAGGCCGTGCCGAGCAAGCCAATAATTGATGCCAAAAACTGCCGAAAACTTGTTAATGGCAAATGCGGGGTATGTGCCAAAGTATGTCCGACCGGAGCAGTTAATTATGAAGACACAGATGAAATAATCAGCGATACTTTTGGCGCCATCGTGATGGCAACAGGATATGATTTGTTTAAATGGGAAGAGGCTTATGGCGAGTATGGCTACGGTAAATTCCCCGATGTAATTACCGGTCTGCAATTTGAGCGCATGGTTAATGCTTCCGGTCCAACCGGGGGGAAAATTATCAGGCCATCCAACGGGGAAGAACCTAAAACGGTAGCTTTTATTAAATGTGTTGGTTCAAGAGATCCCCTTAAGGGAAAGATTACCTGTTCAAGGGCATGCTGCATGTATACTGCCAAGCATGCCCACCAGGTCCTTGATAAGATTTCCGAATCCAAGGCCTATGTTTTCTACATGGATGTGCGGACGGTCGGGAAAGGATATGAGGAATTTTACGAAAATACCTTGCATGATAAAGCAGTATATGTCAGAGGACGAGTGTCAAAGATTTATCAGGAAGGGGAAAAATTAATCTTAAAAGCCGAGGATACCTTATCATGCAAGGCGATACAGGTAAAAGCAGATTTAGTGGTCCTTGCCACAGCGATGGTTCCCAGCGCAGGCTCCCGGGAACTGGCTCAGATCGTAGGTTTTCTTCCTGACCTAAATGGCTGGTATCAAGAAGCTCATCCCAAGCTTCGCCCTGTAGAGACTCCTACGGGCGGGGTATTTTTGGCGGGAACCTGTCAGGGGCCCAAAGACATTCCGGATTCTGTCGCTCAAGCCGGGGCTGCGGCTGCCAAGGTTATGGGACTTTTCAGCAATGAACAGTTGGAAACCAATCCCATGACGGCCAAAGTAAATGAAACGATTTGTTCCGGGTGCGGAATGTGTGCGCCGCTTTGCCCATATAAGGCGATACAGTTGAATGACGTCAAAGAGCGGGTGCATGGAAAATTTGTGGAAAGAAAAGTTGCTCATGTGAATAATGGACTGTGCCAGGGTTGCGGTGCCTGTTCGGCTGCCTGTCGCCCTGGGGCGATTGACCTACAAGGATATCAAAACGATCAAATTTTGGCGGAGGTGGATGCACTGTGGGCGTGGTAGAAAATAATTGGGAACCAAAAATACTTGCATTTTGCTGCAACTGGTGCTCATATTCAGGCGCGGATTTAGCTGGTCTGAACAGAATGCAATATCCGGAAAATATTCGAATTTTGCGGGTGCCTTGCTCCGCCCGGGTGAATCCTCAATATGTTTTGCGTGCTTTTATGCGCGGGGCAGATGGAGTTTTGGTGGCAGGTTGCCACCCTGGGGACTGCCACTATTCAACAGGGAATTACTATACCCGCCGCCGCTTCCTGTTAATGCAGTTGTTTCTGGAGTATAACGGAGTGGATCCCCAGCGCTTTCAGGCGCGCTGGATTTCCGGGGCCGAAGCGGGAAAATTCAAAACTACTGTAACTAAACTTTGCGAAGAAATTAAGGCAAGCGGGCCGAACAGGAAGTTGAGGGATGCCAAATGAGTGAGATAACCGCGAAAATGCGTGAAGTCGCCAAGAGTCTCCTGGAAAAGGGAGAAGTGAAGTATCTGATCGGTTGGGAAAAAGGAAGATTTCCTTACCAGTCTCCTCCGGCCTTTATCACTTCCGCAGATGACGTGGGTAGATTGGTTTGGGATGAGTACTGTTTGGCCGGTACTGTAAAATATCTGCTTGATGATCCCCACCCGGAAGGAAAAATTGGCGTGTTTGTGCGCGGATGTGATTCCCGGGCAATTAACCGCCTGCTTCAAGATGGGCAAATTAAGAGAGAAAATGTATATCTGATTGGGATTCCCTGCGGTGGCATGAAGGATCCGGCCACCGGTAAAACGGCGAAAAAGTGTGAAGACTGTACGCACCCCAATCCTCTTGTCTTTGATACTCAAATAGGGGAAAAAGTAACAGAAAGCAATAAGCCAAATCGGTTTAACAGTGTTAACGATTTGGAGAAAAAATCAGCCGACGAAAAATACGAATACTGGGCTAAGCAGTATGAGAAATGCATTCGTTGCTATGCCTGCCGCAATGTTTGTCCGGCATGCAGCTGCCGGGAGTGTTTTGTCGATCAGTATCGGGTTGGCTGGCAGGGGAAACAGAACAATCGGGCTGAAAATCAGTTTTATGGATTGACCAGAGCTTTCCATGTAGCCGGTCGGTGTATTGAGTGTGGCGAATGCGAACGAGCATGTCCGATGGACCTGCCCCTCATGGAGTTAAACCGGAAACTGATCAAAGATATCAACGAACTCTTCGGTCCTTATGAGGCTGCTGTGGATCTTGAGGAGAAACCTCCTCTCGGTACCTATAAGCTTGAGGACCCAGAAAAATTCATGTAAGGGGGGTGGACGGAAGTGAAAACAATTGCGAAAAATAGAATTAAGGATGCTATTGAGATTGCCGCAAAGGACGCCAAAGTATTGGTTCCGATGCAGGTGGACGGGGTAAGTAAGTTTGCGCCTTGGGGCAGTGAGGGCACCTTGGATTTAGAGGCCATCAACACTTTGCTGCCACCGAAAGATATTTTATTCCCCAACACCCAAAAAATGTATTCCTATAAAGTATCCAATCAGGAAGTTACAGAACTGACAGTGATCAATGAGTCGGAAAAACAGGTCATTTTCGGTGTCAAGCCTTGTGATATGCAAAGCATTATGTGCTTAGATGATGTATTCCTGACCAAAACCTATGTAGATGAATACTACAAAGAAAAAAGAGAGAAACTCGTTACTGTTTGTCTTGGCTGTACCAAAGCCGCACCAACCTGTTTCTGCGACTCAATGGGCCTTAACCCGGCTAAACATGAGGGAGCGGATGTTCAGCTTTATGATTTGGGCAGTGCTTATGGAGTGGAAGCCCAGACAGAAGCCGGGAAAGAACTGGTAGCGAAATGGCAGGGTATCTTAAGTGAAGGTGACGGCCAGGCTCCTTCCGTAGCCTGTACTTTAAAGGTGGATATGGCAGGTGTTCCGGAAAAACTGGCTAAGATGTTTGAGAGCCCGGTTTGGAAGGAAGTAAGCCGTAAATGTGTTGGCTGCGGTACCTGCACTTATCTTTGCCCGACCTGCTACTGCTTTGATATTGAGGTTAAGAACGCCGGCAATGAAGGTTATCGTTTCCGCTGTTGGGATTCTTGCATGTTTTCCGAATACACCCGGATGGCAGGCGGCCACAACCCCCGTCCCAGTAAGCAGGAACGGGTAAGGAACCGTTTCTTGCATAAATTGCAATACTTTAATGAGAGATATGGCAAAAATCTCTGTGTCGGATGCGGCCGGTGCTTGGCTAAGTGTCCGGTAAACATGGATATTACGCTGTTTATTGATCAGGTAAAGGAGGTGGCCGTCAATGAGTAACTGCACATGTGAGAGTAATCCTTTAGTGCCGCAAATTTGCGAAGTTTTTAAAATAGTTGATGAAACCCCGGATATCAAGACGTTTTTTGTGCGCACATTAGACGGCAAAAAACCCTTTACTCCAATGCCGGGACAGTTAGGAATGTTTTCCCTGATAAATATCGGTGAGGGGATGTTTTCCGTTGCCTCTCAAGGGGAAAATCACCTGGAGTTTTCCATAAAGAAATGCGGAATGCTCACTGATGCCCTTCATGATATTAAAATTGGGC
>JBMNTN010000113.1:0-3878 GCA_050945755.1 Bacillota bacterium
CCGAACAAACTATATATCATGCGGCTGATGCCGAACAAAAAACCGCCCTCTAGGGGCGGCTTTTTTATAGGTTGATAAGATGGTGGCAACTTATTTGATGATGAAACTTTGGGTAGATTGGGCGCGTTCTCTGCCGGAAGCATCACGCAGGGTAAAGAGAAAACGATAGGTTCCTTTAGGAGAACTTTCCGGGACGGTGAGATTAACCTCCCCGTTGGAAATATCGTCCAACTGTGTCGCCTCTTCTGAAACCGTGACATAAACCATACCGTATTTACGTTGCAGGACGGCTTCAACATTCCCGGTGCCGCAAACCTTTATAGCATATGGCACGGAGATGGGCTCGGAATAATCAAATACCCTTGTTTCGGCCTGAACTCGGATGGCAAATCGCTTGGGTTTTGTGATTTGAATAAGGGTAGAACCACTAACAGGGGCAAATCCGGCGCGAGGCAGAGAAAGATCCGAACAGGCATAAGCAGTGATACCCAAAGTATATTCCCCCGACTCAAGGGGTATGAGGCAATTTGACAGATCAAAAGAGATGGTATTATCCCCCAGGGTCAAAGCAATAAAATGTTCCGACCAGGTAGAGGCAATGGTTTTACCGTTAATTCTTGTTCCGGGAGGGATGGGTTTTTTCACTCCATCCTTTTCCAGATAAAATGACCCTGCCCAGACTTTTCCGGCGGTTTTTTCGTCATAACCTGCGACCGCAACCTGCCCCAGGCTGACGGTGCATGTATCAGTCCCCCCATGGACCGTCAAGGTGTAAGTATTTTTCCCGGTAATCGTAAAAATCGGTGGAGTACCGGAGTAACTTTCGTTAGGAGTCAGTAATTCGATCTTATAAGAATCTGGCGAAATTTGGTTTTCGCTTGCTACATTGGAAAAGTCAAAGATAAATAGATACTCCTTTTCATCATCTTCGGCTGCTGGCGCAGAATTATAGTGCTCAGTAGTACTTCCCATCTTGATAAACTCATCTAATGTAATAGTATCTGTAGGCGTAGTAAGGTTAATATAATAATAAGAATAAGAACCTTCTGCAGAAACTTCAGCCAGCATAATGATTGATGTACCAACCGGAAGCTCTACTCCCTCCTCATTATTGTTTTTTATTCTAAGAATTTGTTCCTCCGGTTCACAGCCTGTATTAAAACACATTTTAAAGTAAACTGTAAAAACACTTTCTGAAGTAATAGTTGCCTCTGAAGTATCGGTTCCCAGCGAGGCAACAGTATAATATCTGCCTGCTTTTATCACTGAATTTATGATTTTAAATGCAGCGCCTAGACCCGGCTTGGGAACTCCGTTGTCATCCAAATCCTGATTCCAAATATCATCACCATCAGGGTTATTATTCCCATTTAATAAATCTTGAACTTCTTCCCAAGTCAGATCACCAATGGGAATAGCGCCATCATTATCTTCAATATCACCGTTATTAGTTCCCTCTGGTGCATTTTCGTAATCATAGTAATAATTATTCCAGACATTGTCTTGATCAATAGAATTTCCAATAATACACCCGACCATTTTGTTACCTTCAACTGTACCATTATTAAGATTATGGTGAACGATCGTGGATTGGCCTACATACCCGACAATTCCCCCGATTCCTCCCTTTCCATTGCCCCCATCGATTGCTCCGGAATTATAGCTATTGCTCACAATGCTATTGTCGCCCGCCTGGCCGGCCACACCTCCTGTGTAGCCATTCCCCCCTGTTACATCACCGGTATTGATGCAGATTTTAATTATACCATTTGTGTAACCAGCTATGCCGCCCACTTCTGAGTTTCCCGATACATCGCCGGCAGAAGATGAATTACTTACTTCACTGCCAGTACCAGCATATCCTACTACTCCACCCACATAATGATGCACTCCTGACACC
Organism: Bacillota bacterium; assembly: GCA_050945755.1. Classification (GTDB taxonomy): domain Bacteria; phylum Bacillota; class Dehalobacteriia; order Dehalobacteriales; family Dehalobacteriaceae; genus JAQVXR01. The sequence goes on from JBMNTN010000113.1 coordinate 1,901, forward strand.
GTACAATCACAGGTGCACTTGGTAATTGTTCCATCAGTTTGACCAGCCACGCCTCCCACATAACCTTCTCCAGCTGTTCCTGTTACAGTTCCGGAAACAGTGCAGTCGCTTATGATGCTGTCAGCGCCTTTAGAATATCCCGCGACACCTCCGATGTAACTATTAGGTGCAGACACTTCAACATTGACGGTGCACCCGGTGATTTCACCATCAGTTTGACCGGCCACGCCTCCCGCATAACCGTTTCCACCTGCTGTTACAGTTCCGGAAACAATACAATCAACTATTCTACTGTCCACTCCGGATGCATAACCTGCTACGCCTCCGACGTAACCATTACTTGAAGTTAATGTTGCACTGATAGTGCAATCCGCGATAATCCCATCTATTTGACCAGCTATTCCTCCCAAATAATAGCTTCCCGTGCCCAATATTGTTCCGAAAAAAGTGCAGTTGCTTATTTCACTACGAATCCCAGCGGCATATCCCGCCATACCACCTACTCTTTGATATCCTGAGACAACGTTATCACCGGTGCAGTCTATGATCTTACCCTCCGTGTATCCAACTGCTCCCCCAACATATTCTTTTCCCTCTACCGTTCCGCAAACAGTACAATTGCTGATTACGCTGTTAGCCTCGGCATAGCCAGCGATACCACCATGATATTGTGCCCACTTGATCGTAATTGCACAATCGCTACTGCATCCTGTGATTAATCCGTTAGTATAGCCGGCTATACTTCCTGTCATATCACGCCCCGCAATACTTCCTGATACTTTCAAGTCTTGAATCACACTTCCGGTGCCGGCATAACCAAACAGTCCCTGATAGTCAACCCAGTTTTTATTAATATACAAACCGATTATTTCATAACCATTTCCGTTAAAGTTGCCATTAAAGGGCTCGTTCATACTACCAATACTGGTAAACTCATTTCTTTGATCTGGCTGAGAAACAAAGGTACCATCCGCATTCAATCTATTAAGAAGGATATCTTGAGTAAGCTTGAAATATTGACCGGTATAACTTGTTCCGTTATTAACCTGCTGAGATAAGTAAGCCAACTCTTCCCCCGTGCTGATTAAATAAGGATCATCTTTTGTTCCGGTGCCCCCAGAAAAACCTATGGCCACGCCCCCCGTCCATTCCGGGCTTACTGCACACACTGCTGTCCCACTGAAAAATAAAAAAGAAAAAAGCAAGACAAAACACAATGCCTCGATACACTTTCTCTTATTTATTATGCTTTTTTGAAATGTGCCAATGCTTTTGCTCATTATTAATCACCTTATCCTCCATACGCTCCACCGGATATGGGTCCTTTACGCCAGGCCAGGTTTTCTATGATACAAAATTATTCGCTTTTAGGAACACTTGCCGTAACACCGGTATAATTCGTCCCCGCATTATCCTTAAAAAAGACCAATTGATAAATTGCCCCGGTATTAAGAGTAGTGGTCAGTGTTCCGTCATTTAAATTAATCGGATTGGCATTTATGACAATCGGATTGGTCATATCAGGTACGGCACCGGCTTCCCAGGAAATAAGCACATTACGGGTAGACACAATGTCCGGAGCAAGGTTAATTGAAAAAACTGCCACCGGCTCTCCGGCGTTTTGCGCCATTTGGTAAGAAACAGCCGGTGAGATGATAAATAACCCCTGGAGGGTTTTCCGATAGGGCTCAGTGGTTTCTGCAGTTACCAGCACTTCCAACGGCTGATTTATATTTTCGGGTTTGGGTACGGTGAGCTCAACGGTTTGGCAATTTCCCTCTCCGCTCTCGACTCCCCCGGGAGGAATTGTTCCGTCGAGAGTATTCCCCGGCTCGGCTGTTACCGTATAGGTAATTTCACAATCTGAAATATGTAAAGGGTCTTGAAAATTTCTTAACTCCAAAGAAAGAATGGCCTCTTGCGAATTTTCCCAATCTTGGGTGATCCGGTAAACAGGGGTGTCGGAAGTATCCGGTCC
>JBMNTN010000114.1:0-3846 GCA_050945755.1 Bacillota bacterium
TAGCATTCCCCTGAATACTTAAAAAAATATCGGCCTTATTTTTTTCCGCCAGAGCAATTCGTGCATTTAAATCTTCCCTCTTTCTTTGGCTATAACAAGTATCATCCTCCCTGGTCATGATCACTACAGCGCCTGCCTGACTTAAAAAAAGGGCCAGCTTTTTGGAAACAGCCAGGTTTACATCCTTTTCCAAAACACCCGATGGCCCTACTGCTCCCGGGTCAATGCCCCCGTGCCCCGCATCTACCACAATCACTTTGTTTGCTACCGTCCAGGACAGGGCTTCAACAGACTTACGAGAAGCATTTTCTGTAAAATACAAATAACCAATAACTGCTCCCATAGCAAGTAATACTGAAATTGGCAGCATTAATTTTAAAGCGTTCATGGGACGAAAAAAAATAACCCGCAATTTGCCTCCTCCTTTTCCACGCACAATCAGTATCATTTTATGCGTCAGAAAACGGAATAGAATAAAGGTTTGGATTCTCGGACGCTTTCCTTTTTAACCGAAAATTTATTTGGGGCATATCGGGAAAGTTGGCTGGTTGCATTTGCTTTTCTTTTGCTGGCACTTACCCTCTCGTCTTTTCCCACTTTGAATTTTTACAAAGATGCACTCCTTTTACTTCTCTTTCGGGAGTTGATAGGAAATGAGAATTGCCTTACCGCTTCTGATTGTTTCTGCGGGTGGAGGAATATTATTGCTGGTGATAAATAAAATCGGCCAATTTATCTAGGCAGAGGGATCAAGAAGAGTATTTATCATGAAAGAAAATAAAGCAGTCATCCGTGATCGGGATGACTGCATAAAAGCTATATTACTTTCCAGCACATTCCGATGCTTCCCCGCGCATAATCTCAATGCCGTGGGGAAGTGCCGGCATAATAAATCCGAGACATTCTTTGACCGCCTTAGGGCTTCCCGGCAAGTTAACTATTAGTGTTCGTCCACGCAGTCCCGCAGTTGCCCGGGAAAGCATTGCTTTTGGAGTCACCTTCAAACTTTTCAGGCGCATCGCTTCAGCAATTCCCGGCGCCAATCTGTCCACTACCGCCAAAGTAGCCTCGGGAGTAAAATCCCGGGGAGAAAAGCCCGTTCCCCCGGTGGTAAAGATCAAATCCAATTTAAGTTCATCAGCATATTCAATCATTTTAGCCTCAAGCTCTTTTTGCACGTCCGGGACAACCGCGTATGCTTCCACCACGCCGTCGATCTCGCCGATCAATTCTTTGATTACCGGGCCGCTTAGGTCTTCTCTTTCACCTCGTGAGCCTTTATCACTGGCCGCAATAATACCCACTCTAATCATTTGTACTCACCTCTATTTTATCGCCGACTCTTACCGGCCCGCCTTTAATTACTTTAATAAATATACCTTCTCTGGGCATGACGCAATCTCCCGCCTGGTAGTAGATAGCGCACCGGTTATGACATTCCTTTCCGATTTGGGTTACTTCACCAAGGGCTGTTGAGCCAATTCTTAACTTAGTGCCAATGGGGAGAGATACCAGTTCAATCCCTTTAGTTGTCAGATTTTCCGCAAAATCTCCCGGGCCGACGTCCAGACCTTTTGCCCGCATTTTTTCAATGCTTTCCATAGCAAGTAAACTAACCTGCCGGTGCCAAGGACCGCCGTGAGCGTCATTAACAATGCCAAATTCCTCTACAAGCATCCCCTCGCCCACATTTTTCTTGCGCATGCCTTTTTTCTCACTGGTACAAACAGCAATTATTTCTCCCATGCTATTTCTCCTTCACGCTTAAACTCGCCGCTTTTTCCGCCTGATTTGCTGACGAGCCTGATATTTTCGATGATCATTCCTTTGTCCACTGCTTTACACATATCATAGATAGTTAAAGCTCCGATAGAAACGGCAGTAAGTGCCTCCATTTCTACACCGGTTTTCCCAGTTATTTTGGCGGTGGCTTCTATTTCTACCTTGCTTTCCTGCTCATCAATGCGAAATGAAACATCGATACCGGTTAGCGCCAAAGGATGGCACATCGGAATCAAATCAGGCGTCCGTTTCGCTCCCATGACCGCCGCCACTTGAGAAACCGCCAGCACATCACCCTTGGCCATTGTCCCCTCTTTTATTAAAGCCAGTGTTTCCGGCTTCATTTTTACTTCTCCCCGGGCAACGGCCACCCGCACGGTTTCCTTTTTTTCGCTTACGTCTACCATACGTGCCCTGCCTTCTGCATTTATATGGTTAAGTTCCATGATATCCTCCTTCATTTTTTGCTTCTTTTATATGAATTCATATAATTTTCTATTTCATCTGCAATCCCCATGAAATCATTAATATCATAGCAGGGAACACCTAAATCCCATTTGATATCGCTGGCTATAGCCAAGAGTTCTTCCGGCCGGCACAAAAGGTCATGATGGGCAGCGGAACGAAATACTTCTATCTTTGGCTTATGTTCTCTTTTATAACCTTCGGTAATGATAACATCGACCCCGGAAATACGTTTAATCACCTCATCCAGTGTCAGTTCCCTTTCCCTCTTTTCAATAATTGCAACTTTCTCAGGTGAAGAGATTGCCACAATATCTGCTCCGGCTTGCGCATGCCGCCAGGTATCCTTACCCGGATGGTCAATTTCAAAACTATGGGCATCATGCTTAATAATGGCTAAACGTATTCCCCTTTGCTTCAACTCTCTGATAACCTTCTCCAATAATGTCGTCTTTCCGGAATTAGATTTAGCCACCACTGAAATGACCGGTATATTAGTCATCAAAATTTTCAACCCTCCCCACCATCTTTGTTGAAATTCGTGTACCTTCGGCCAACGGACCGCTTCCTGCCGGAATATCCGCCAGTACGTGGCATCCTATCATCGATTGGAGCATGCTCGATTTCCCGGTTCCGCAAAAGAACACTGATAGCACACCGTTTTTTGCATTAAGACGCGCGGGCAGAAACTCTCGGCATTTATTCGATTTAGTAAAACTCTCCCCCAAAATGGCCGTAACCTCAGAAGGCAGAACCCGTTGATATCCCGACATTTTTTTTAATACAGGTACCACAAACAATTGGAAAGAAACCATATTTGCCGCCGGATTACCGGATAAAGAAATAATAAGTTTATCATCTTTTATGAAGGCGGCAGTACCTTTTCCCGGCCTCATATCAACATTTAAAAAAAGAGATTTTGCACCTAACAAATCCATAGTATCTTTTACTATGTCATAATCCCCTCTTGACGCTCCCCCGGTTGTAATCACCATGTCGGCTGCATCGAAGCCTTGTAAAATTCTCTCTGCCAAAATTTCTTTGTTATCCGGAGCGTTTCCTAAGGGAAGCGCAACCCCGCCTGCATTTTTAATGAATGCTTCCAAGCTGTAAAGATTGCTGTTTCGGATTTCACCGGGCTTCACAGGCCGGTGCATATCAACCAACTCATCCCCGGTAGCAATCACCGCCGCTTTAGGCCGGGCAAAAACCGGCAGTATATCCAGACCAAGCACCGACATTATATTGAAATGCGCCGGGGTGATAACCGTTCCTCTTTTTGCAACAACATCCCCCTTAGCCACATCTTCTCCCACTGAAATAATATTTTTCTTTGGCCTCACCGGATTAAAGATACATGCATATTCACCTTGCAGCACAACATCTTCAAATTTAATTACAGCATCCGCGCCTTCCGGAATCAAAGCGCCCGTCATTACCTTGATAGCTGTTCCGGACCGCACCGCTTTTTGGGGAAGGTGACCTGCCGGCACTTTTTCAATTACCCGTAAAACAACCGGATAATTTTTGCTCGCTTTCACTACATCACTACAACTAACCGCATACCCATCTACACGGGAACGTGCAAAACCCGGGATA
>JBMNTN010000115.1:0-3779 GCA_050945755.1 Bacillota bacterium
TTACCGGCCGGACGGAACAAGCTAAAAAAAATGCGGCTTATGCCGATTTAAAAGCTATTTCCAGTGCATTAGAATTGTATTATTTTGATGAGGATGCGTATCCTGAAGATAATGGCAGTGGAGAACTTCCTGATGTTTTAGTAGGTGAAGGATATCTTCAGTCGATTCCGGAAGATCCGTGGGGTGAGTCATATAAGTATACACGCATTGAAAATGAAGGCGATGATAATTATCCATATGCACTTTACTCCCACGGCTCGGATGGACCGGGAGGTTCAGATATTAAGTTATAATTTTTTTCTGACAGGGCTGCGGCCCTGTTACCCCTTCTTTTTTGAGGTGAAAAATGGAATTATTCTTTTTCTTTCTTTTTGGCCTGCTGGTGGGGAGTTTCCTCAACGTGTGTATTTACCGGATTCCCCGGGGAGAATCCATTGTCTGGCCTCCTAGCCATTGTGCCTTATGCGGAGTGAAACTAAAACCCATTGACCTGGTTCCTCTGGCTGGATTTTTGTTATTAAGGGGAAGGTGCCGTTATTGTCAGGGGAAGATTTCTGGGCGTTATCCGCTGGTAGAACTGTTAACCGGCGCCCTCTTTGCTTTGATTTTTCATATGTACGGCGGGCAGCCGGCACTAGTGACATTGCTTTTTCTTACCGCACTTTTAATTGTTATTTCATTTATTGACATTGACTATTACCGCATTCCCAACAGCCTGATTATTTTCGGCTTCGTGGGGGGAATTGTGTTCCAAATATTTGCATCTTTTGTACCGGTTAAAGATGCTTTCCTCGGCCTTTTCGTCGGAGGGGGTCTTCTCTTTCTCATTGCTCTGTGCAGCCGAGGCGGCATGGGCGGAGGGGACATTAAGCTTGCCGCCCTCATCGGTTTTTTTCTGGGTTGGCGAATGATTTTGATGGTGCTTTTTGGCGCGGCATTTTTTGCCTCCTTGGTGGGCTTAATGCTGATTGCCGGCAAAAGAAAAACCCGTAAGGACCCGATTCCTTTCGGCCCATTTTTGGGGATAGGTGCTTTTCTCGCCTTGGTGTGGGGCGAGCAACTGATGGGACTTTACCTGGGATACTTTTGGTAACCTGGTTTTTATGGAGGATATAAATGGAACTCGGGGATATTCAGCAAAAAACAAATCCGGTATTTGTCCTTGTAGTTTGCCTCTTAGGATTGACGGCTGTTTTTGAAAACGGCTTTCGGCACGAAATTATTTATTACGGTTATTTTGCCACAGTACCGTTGGCTCTTTATTATCTCTTAGGCACAGCTTCGCCTCGCAAGTTTCTTTGCTCTTTAAATTATCCGCTCCTGATTTTTGTCGGTGTAAGCGGTCTTTCCCTTCTTTGGACGGTTAATATTAACGAAACACTGAGTGAATTCTATAAAATATTTTTCTACCTACTTCTTTATTATTTGGTTTCTACCCGGATCAGCATAGGGGAGGTCTCCCGTCTGGTGCAGGCGCTCTTAATTATCGGTGCCTTTTTGGCATTAACAGGGATCCTACTTTTTCTTTTTGTCAAATCAGGGCGGATTACCTCTCTTTTTATGAACTGTAACCCTTTTGGGATGTATCTTGCCATGCTCAGTTTAGTGGGCTTAGGAATTTACGGTTCCCGCGGGGGGAAGGGCCTTTTTCTCATCTTGGTGCTGATCTGCGATGCCATGGTGTTGACAGGTTCCCGGGGTTCCCTCATTGCTTGGACTATCTCATTTCCTTTGATCTGGTTGGGCATCCCCTATGGGAAAAAAAGAGAAGCATTGGGCCGGTTGGCAGTGCTCTTTTTGATGATTGCCCTGTCGGTTTTTCTTATCAGTAGTGCCGCACCTTGGCTGCAGGATAAAGGTTGGCAGTCGGATACTTTGGAGCGGCTCGTCGTTCGGGATGCTTTTCAATCTTCCACTTCCGTGGCAGGCCGCCTTTCCTTTTGGCAGACAGCCTGGAAGATGATTGAGGAGCGGCCTTGGACAGGTTTTGGCTTGGGTAGTTATCACCTGGTTTATAATAGCTTTCGCAATGCGGATCATTATTGGTCCCTTTATACTCATAACCACTACCTGCAGACCTGGGCGGAAACAGGCCTGATCTCTCTTTTAGCATTGATCATATTTTTTGCCTTGTTTTTTATCCGCATATTTAAAAATGGGCCGGGGGACGGTTCGTCGACTCATCAAGGAATATATTGGGGGCTGGCGGCCGGGGCACTCGCTTTCCTCCTTCATTTGTCTATCGATTTCACCTGGAACATGCCGGCAGTGACCATGCACTTTTGGTGTTTTCTCGGCTTAATCCTTGTTCTCCGGAAAGAAGGGACAGAATTTTTTTCTCCTGTTCCTCGTCAACCTGTGTTGAGAACAATCGCCGGATTGGTGCTTGTCATCTTTTTCCTAGGGAGCGCTCAGCAATTTTTGGCGTTTAAGACAGCCCAGTGGGGAGAAAAACGAGAGGCGGAGGAAGACTTTCTCCGGGCCCGGTCCGGATATGCCTTGGCCTGCCGCATCTATCCCTGGCGGGTGGAATACCAGCGCAAACTGGCCGACACTTATTTGGTGCTGTCCCGCATAGAAGGGAAAAAGGAATATGTTGATTTGGCGATAAACCATTACCGCACTGCCGTGAAACTCAGCCCCTATGATTATTTTTCGTATCAGATGCTGGGGCGGGTGCTGTGGCAGGAAAAAAGAGCAGGCGCCGAAGAGTATTTGGTGCAAGCAGTAAATTTAGCCGGCTTTAAACCGGAACCGTATAATGATTTAGGCTATTATTACCTTACCCGGGGTGAGGATGAAAAAGCAGTGGAAGTGCTGGAAAAGGGAGCAAAAGAACGGCCCTTTGCCTGGCGCAACGCGCCCAATGCCGGGGAGAAGGACAAAGTTTTGGCAGAGGGAATCAAGATGCACTTAGGGCTGGCAAGAGCTTACGAAGAGTTAAAGCTGGCCACACAGGCACAAGCAAACTTACACCTTGTTTTAGACCTGGACCCGGAGCATCCGGTGGCTTTGCGGGAGATAGAAAAATATCGAAGGGAAATTCGATTACGATAAATTTGTCGGACAAAAAGGGTGAGCTTTTTGTGCAGAAAAAAACAATGAGCAATCAAGATGGGTTTACATTTATTGAGATAGTCGTTTCTTTTGTCATCATCATGGTTGCAGTTATTCCCATGATGGGCTTATTTGAAGGAAGCCGGGAGAATTATGGCCGGGCCGGAGAGTCGACGACGGCTTTGCATCTTGCTCAAGAAAAGCTGGAGGAAATAAAGGATCTGGCGGCATCGGAGATTAATGCTAACCCCACAACATGGATGGAATTCACGCAAATGCCTAATTACAAATACCAGGTGGAAGTGACGGAAACTGACCACAGCTTGCAGCTTTACCAAGTTGTGGTGCGGGTGAAATATCGGTTTTCCGGGAATGAACATATTGTTTTTTTAAGTACTTATGCTACCAACAGATAAGGAATGATGATGTTGGCTAATGATAAAGGCTTTACCTTAATTGAATTGTCAATATCCATGGTTTTGTTGGCGCTAATCCTGGGCGCCGGTTCCAGCCTGCTCCTTTCCGGAATGGCATCCTGGGCCCACGGTGAGGAACAGATTGATGTGGTGCAAAACATGCGTACCGGGATGGATTATCTGACCAGAGAAATCAGAGAAGCATCCGCTATTGCCGTGGCAGATGAAGATTATATTGAATTAAATGTTCCCAACAGTACTTTTTCTCAGGTGGTTTCGGTGGCCTACCGGTATGATGGGGCAGAG
>JBMNTN010000116.1:0-3772 GCA_050945755.1 Bacillota bacterium
TTTATTATGGTTATGAACGAACTTAAAAAACTTGGATTAAGACTGACTCCTCAAAGAATGGCCATTTTAAAAATACTAGAAGGCAACACTACCCACCCGGCGACAGAAGAAATATTTAATCAGTTAAGGCCTCAATATCCATCATTATCTATTGCTACTGTTTATAATACACTTGAAGTCTTAGTTAAGGCTGGAAAGCTTCAAGAAATTAGAATAACTTCCGATAAGAGACATTTTGATCCAAATCCTGTTCCTCATTCCCACTTTTTATGCCGGAAATGTGATGCTATCTTTGACCTGGATACCGGTTCCTCGGGTATTGAGATTCCTTATAATATGGAAGGCCATTTAGTGGAAGATTGCGCTCATTATTACTATGGTATTTGCCGGAATTGCCGAGATGAGTCCGAAGACAAGTAGTTTTGCGGTTATTTATTAAATACGTTAATTTTAATAAATTAAGCGTATTTGGGGGAATTTATTTAGGTACTACTTATAATTAATACTTAATTGAGGTGGAAAAATGAAAGCTGTAGAAATTAAGCCAAATATTTACTGGGTTGGTGCTATCGACTGGGATTTGCGTTATTTCCATGGTTATAGAACACCAAGAGGAAGTACATATAACGCATATTTGATTATTGATGAAAAAATCACTCTGGTCGATACCGTAAAAAGCTATATGTTTGAAGAAATGTTGGAACGCATCAAGTCAGTAATCGACCCGAAAAAAATTGATTATCTAGTAGTAAATCATGTAGAGATGGACCATTCCGGCAGCGTTAAAACTTTTTTAGAAGCAGCACCACAGGCTAAAGTAGTCACCTCCCCCATGGGGAAAAAAGGTTTAGAACGACACTACAAAAAAGAGTGGAATTATCTCTTAGTAAAGACAGGCGATGAATTAAACCTTGGTAACCGATCAATTAAATTTGTCCAAACACCTATGGTACATTGGCCGGATTCTATGGTGAGTTATATCCCGGAGGAAAAACTTCTCCTGCCTAATGACGCATTTGGCCAACACATAGCAAGCGCCGAACGTTTTGATGACGAACTAGGTTGGAATATTGTACATGAATCTGCCGCTAATTATTATGCTAATATAGTTCTGCCTTACGGTGATCAGGTTAATAAAGCACTTGAAACCATTAATCAACTGCCAATAGATATGATTGCACCCAGCCATGGGATTATATGGCGGGCTAACATACCAAAAATAATAGATGCATATACACACTGGGCTAATCATGATACTGAATGCAAGGCATTGATAGTCTATGATACCATGTGGGGTTCCACCAAAGAAATTGCCATAGCGCTTGCCAGCGGCTTGGAAGCTGCAGGCATACCTGTAATTACACGTTCCTTGCAAACTAGCCATATGTCTGAAATCATGAGTGATGTACTTGTTTCCAAGGGAATTCTGATCGGTTCATCTACTTTAAATAACGGCATGCTTCCCAGTGTCGCAGGTTTTCTTAACTACCTCAAGGGATTAAGACCGCAAAAGCGACTGGGTTTTGCCTTCGGGTCATATGGCTGGGGTGGACAAGGAGCCAAGAATGTACAAGAAGTATTGCAATCCATGGGCTGGGAATTACCTGCAGAACCTATCAATATTCAATATGTACCGGATCCCGCTGAGTTAGATTTCGTACGTGAAACAGGCATGAAAATTGGCAATATTATTAAAGGATAATAATTGTCATAATCAATAAATAAAAAGGGGTGGATAAATTGAACACTAAGGCATTACACCAAATTAGTTATGGACTCTACATAATCACTTCTCGTATTGGTGAGCGCTATAACGGGCAGGTAGCCAACACAGTTTTTCAAATCTCATCAGAACCTATGACCATTGCAATAAGCATCAACAAAAACAATTTAACAAACCAATTTATTAATGAGAGCAAGCTTTTCACAGTGTCTGTACTGGCACAGGACGCTCCTTTATCTTTGATTGGTCAATTTGGATTTAAGTCCGGAAAAGATATTGATAAATTTGCGGGTATTAATTATCAAATTGGCAAAAACGGCGTGCCCTATTTAGTTGATGATACCATCGCCTATCTTGAAGCGGAAGTTATTCAAGATGTCGATGCCGGCACTCATCAGATTTTTATCGGGAAAATAAGCGATGCAGATATCTTAAAAGAGGGGGTTCCGATGACTTATGCCCACTATCATCAAGTGAAAAGGGGAGAGACCCCAAAAACTGCACCAAATTATGTAGAAAAAAGTAAAGGAGAGCATGAAAAAATGGATAATTATGTTTGTTCAGTTTGCGGCTATGTTTATGACCCGGAAGCAGGCGATGAGAGCCAAGGCGTTTCACCGGGAACATCCTTTGAGGATCTGCCGGATGATTGGGTTTGCCCGGTTTGCGGCGTAGGGAAAGATCAGTTTGAAAAAAATTAAGTTAATTTAAACCATACTGTGCCGGCAGTTTTAAGAAAGCATTATATTAACAGGGAGGTATTCAAATGCTTGTTGGAAAAAAGGCACCAAATTTCACGGCCAAGGCTTTTCACAAAGGGAAAATTACTAGTATCACATTAGAAGATCTAAAAGGAAAATGGGTAGTACTATGTTTCTACCCGGGAGACTTCACTTTTGTCTGACCTACAGAGATATCTCACATAGCCGTTGGCTATGAAAACTTGCAGAAACTTAATGTAGAAGTCCTCTCTGTTAGTGTTGACAGCGTATTCACACATAAAATTTGGAATGAAACCGAACTTTCAAAAATGGTGGAAGGCGGAATCCCTTATCCCATGCTTTCCGACCAAAACGGCAGTATTGGAAGTCTATATGGAGTATATGATGAAAAATCTGGGGTTAATATCCGAGGAAGATTTTTAATTGATGCTGATGGTATTATTCAAGCAGCAGAAATTCTTTCACCGCCAGTTGGCAGAAATCCCAAAGAACTTTTGAGACAAATCAAAGCTTACCAGCATCATCAAAAGACAGGAGAAGTAATGCCGTCCGGTTGGGAAGAAGGGGATAAAACTCTTAAACCTTCTACTGCCCTTGCAGGTAATGTTTGGAAAGAATGGCAGCCAAAATAAATAAGGAGTATCACTAATGATTACTTTCTATTGTATTACCACCTGAAGGACTTGCCAAAAGGCGAAAGCGTGGCTTTCTGAACAGGAAATTTCTTTTTCTTTCCGAAATATCAAAAATGAGCCTCCTACAGATGATGAACTGCAGCAGATAGTTTCTTTAGGTAATTTTACAATTAAAGAGTTGGTTAATAAGCGCGGCCAAACTTATAAAAAACTTAAACCGGACTTAAACAACATGAGTGATGAAGAGGTTGTTAAACTTATTCAAGAAAACCCTTCTATTATGGTTAGACCAATACTTACAGACGGCCATCAGCTTGTTGTCGGATTTAAAGAAGCAGAATATCAAATATTTATGAACAAATAAAATTGCAATAATATCCAAAAGTATTCCAATGTATGTTAAAATGCAGTCTGACTAAAAATCAGGCTGCATTTTTTAAAAAATATGATTTATCATTGCCTTTTCATTTTAATGCTGATAAGAGGAATCTTGCGAATTATCCTGGTTAATTTGTTCATATTTATTTAATACTTCGTTCTCATCTGAGTATTTAGCAACCTGGTCTCTGATTACGGAGATATGCTTTTCTTCCGCTTTAGCCAAATCTGCAAAAAGAGCAGCCATTTCCTGGTTCTCACTATCCTGAGCCTCTCTCATATAACGAACATACATAATCAAAGCCTGCTCTTTC
>JBMNTN010000117.1:0-3765 GCA_050945755.1 Bacillota bacterium
TACTGACCTTGCTGCCCAGGCAGGTACTCCTATGGCTGCTAATATGGTGATGACCGGAAGCTTAGCAGGGACCGGTATTTTGCCTTTTGAAAAAGAAATATTTAAAAATACGATCGATATGCTCTTTCCAAAAAAATTGAAAGGAGTTAATTTGCAGGCATTTGAATTAGGGTTTCAACAGGTTGATAATTTGTCGGTGGGGTGCTGAAGCTTTATATGATATTATCGGATAAAGAATATTAGAAACAAGTTAGGCCAAGGAATTGAATGGTTTCAGGACCATTATTTTTCTGGATGCCTTTTGCAAACAAGGTTGAAAAAGACTTGCATCACAACTATAATATATGTATAATATACTAGTCAAAACGGCTGCAACGGCAAGTCGTTTTGGTGAAGTGATTAATTCAATATGCAGGGGCAAAACACACGTTGGTTATTTAGTATTGCCGCGATAAATACGGAGAGGTGGCCGAGTTGGCTTAAGGCGCACGCCTGGAAAGCGTGTGGGTGTAACAGCCTCGCAGGTTCAAATCCTGTCCTCTCCGCCAATTGAATCTTATCGGCATTAGGATTTATCATGCCGGTTTTTTTTAGACAGTTAAGTTTTGCCGTGCTAGATGGGGAGGTAGCGGTGCCTTGTTACCCACAATCCGCTATAGTGGGGTCGAATTCCTGCCGGAGGGTTTATTCCTGTGGGGTCTGCCTTAAACAAGTGGCTATGAGAGCCGGGTCCTACGCAACAAGAAGTTATGAACCCCGTCAGGTCCGGAAGGAAGCAGCGGTAAGTAACCACTCTTGTGTGCCGCAGGGCAACCTAGCTTGAGTTAACTGTTTGAGTAACGCTTGGAGGAGTAGTTCGAAGGTAGGTGCACGGCATAAGTTTTCAAAGCGTCGTCAGACGCTTTTTTTGTATAGATATCTTGTGATTTTAGACACCTTTTTAAAAGGAAAATTTTTCGAATAGAGAAATAGTGCGTGAAGAAGAGTAGATTGAGGGGGGCAAAGTGGATGGCTTATGTAGCACTTTATAGACAGTGGCGTCCCCAACGGTTTAGTGAAGTGGTTGGACAGGATCATATCAGCCAAACATTACGGAACGCCATAAAAACCAATCGGATTGTCCACGCCTATTTGTTTACCGGTCCCCGGGGCACGGGAAAGACCAGTTCGGCCAAGATAATGTCCAAGGCAGTTAATTGTTTAAATCCGGAAGACGGGGAAGCCTGTAATGAATGCACATCCTGTCGTCTTATTAACCAGGGGAACTCTATGGACATAATAGAGATAGATGCTGCTTCCAACCGGGGGATTGACGAAATCCGGGACCTAAGGGAAAAGGTAAAGTATGCTCCTGTCGAAAGCAAGTATAAAGTCTACATAATTGACGAAGTTCATATGCTAACTACTGAGGCTTTTAACGCCCTTTTAAAAACTTTAGAAGAGCCGCCAAAACATGTAATTTTTATTTTGGCCACCACGGAACCCTATAAAGTGCCGGTTACGGTACTGTCTCGCTGTCAAAGATTTGATTTTAGAAGAATTGGTTATCAAGATGTGATTGGACGTCTGAAAGAGATTATCCAAACAGATAAATTGAGAATAAACGACAGGGCGCTGGAAACAATTGCCCATAAGGCTGAGGGCAGCATGAGAGATGCTTTAAGCCTTTTGGATCAGTGTGTGAGTTTTGCTGACGGAGAAATTAGCGAAGAGACGGTATCTCTAATACTGGGTACCGTGGATTTAGATGTTATTAAAAATATGGTTGATGCGATTCTTGAAAAAAATTTAGTTTCCCTGTTAACTCAGGTGAATGACTTAGTCGATGACGGGAAAGATCTGCACCAGTTTCTCTATGACTTAATGGAGTATTTAAGAAACCTTCTTTTGGTTAAGCTCTCTTGGGGAAATAATAAAGTTCCGGGAATCCCAGACTACTTATATGGCAGGTTTTGTGAGCAGAGTGCCTTGTTTTCCGAAAGACGCCTGTTTTGTTTGATTCAAACTTTGGGGGAAGTAGAGCCCATCCTGAAGTATAGTTCCCAACCCCGCATTGCTTTGGAAATCGGGTTAATTAAAGCGGCCGGCCAAAATTTAACAGAGGAAATTGTTTTAGAAAAGAAACCTGCTCTTTCTTTGGACAGTCAGAAAAAAGTGCCGACAGGAACTGAAGTGACACGGACCGAGATCCAAAAAAAAGTTGTGCCCGGATTCCAATCGGATGATGCCCCGAATATTGATATTATGACCATTAGGTCAAATTGGAAGAAAGTGTTGGAAGGGGTACGGAAGCAGAAGGTGTCCACATATGCTTATCTGGTAGAAGGTAAGCCGTTGGAAGTGAAAGGAAATACCTTAGTGCTCATTTATAAGCCAAACTTTAGGTTGCATATGGAACACATGGGACTTCCGGAGAACAAATCTCTGGTAGAGAAGGTACTTCTCTCAGTATATAAAATGAAGCTGTCCATACAGGGATGTCTTGCGCCTAGTGGCGAAAAAAATGATCTGGCGGAACAAGCAAAGGAGCTTTTTGGAGAAAATGTTGTGGAGATAAAATAAAAGGAGGAAAATTTAATATGGGGTTTGGCGGAAACATGCAAAAAATGATGAAACAGGTACAAAAAATGCAGTCTGATATGGCACGACTCCAAGAAGAGCTGGCGGGTAGAACTGTTGAGGCCAGTTCAGGTGGTGGTATGGTGACGGCAGTAGTTAACGGAAAACAGGAAATTATGTCCATCAAGATTAAACCGGAAGTTGTTGACCCGGAAGATGTAGAAATGCTGGAAGACCTTTTAGTTGCTGCTGTGAAGGAAGCATTACGTAAATCCCAAGATATGGTTAGCGAGGAAATGAACAAGATTACCGGTGGGTTAAAGATCCCTGGGATGTTTTAGTTTGCGGTAAAAGATTAACCTCTCTAGCAGGTGGCATGAGGATATTATTTTTTAAGGATGTATCAAAATGTTATATCATTATCCACAGTCTTTAAATAATTTAATAGACGAACTGACCAAACTTCCCGGTATCGGGCCGAAGACTGCTCAAAGACTGGCTTTTCATTTACTAAATACGGTAGAAAAAGATGCGGTGGGTTTGGCTCGTGCAATTGTCACAGCTCGGCAAAAAACTAGGAGATGCTCATTATGTGCCAATCTAACAGAGGAGGATCCCTGTACTATTTGTCGGGATACTAATAGGGAGACTGGATTGCTATGCGTGGTTGAGCAGCCTCGAGATTTGTTTGCCATGGAAAAAACCCGTGAGTTTAAAGGAAAATATCATGTTCTACATGGAGCGATTTCTCCAATGGATGGGATAGGCCCTGAACAACTGACTGTAAGTAGCTTACTTTCCCGCCTTCGGGAAGGACAATATAAAGAAGTAATTGTAGCAACCAATCCGAATGTAGAGGGAGAGGCAACTGCTTTATATCTTTCCCGTTTGTTAAAACCGTTAGGGATAAAAGTGACCAGAATTGCGCACGGATTACCGGTAGGAGGAGACCTGGAATATGTCGATGAAATTACCCTGGCAAAAGCCTATGAAGGACGAAGGGAGATTTGATATTAAAAGGGAAAGTAGTTTAATCATGGTTAAAGCATTAGCCCTTGACATACCAGTCAAGGGCTGATTTTTTTGTATAGAGAAAACCACCTGCTTTGCAGGTGGTTCCAAAAAGCTTTAGCTATGAACAGAAAAAACTACCCCCATTTGATAAAATAGTGTAGGTTTCGCCAACCGCACTAGCACAAAGGAGGT
>JBMNTN010000118.1:0-3564 GCA_050945755.1 Bacillota bacterium
CTTTTAATTTAAAAGACTGGAAAATCAAGATTTTACGGTTCCACAATCGCCTGCACTAACCCATCAATGGTAAACTCTTTCGCCTCGATCTCAACTTTTAGCCCGAGCTTTTTTGCTGTATCGGCTGTAACCGGGCCAATGCATGCCACTTTTACTTGTTTCAGCAAAGGAATATTTTCCCTTCCTAAAATTTTGATAAAATTCCGTACTGTGGAAGAACTAGTAAAGGTTATAATATCAATTTCCCCATTAGCTAACCATTCTAATAAAGTATCCCGCTCCCCTTCTCCGGGAATCGTCCGGTAGAGATCAATTTTTTCTACTTGGGCTCCAATGGATCTCAATTCATCTTCGAGCACTCTCCGAGCAATATCTGCTGTAGGCAGAAGTACTCGCTGTCCTTTTGAGATTCTTTCTTTTAAACCGGCAGCGAGAGTTTCTGCCTGAAACTTATCAGGAACAAAATCAGGAATAACTCCTTTCTCCTCTAGCGCCCGGCTGGTTGCCACACCAATAGCGGCTATCATGACACCATGCAATGACCGGATATCCAGTTTTTGATGCTGCAATCGTTTAAAAAATGCTTCCACTCCGTTAACACTGGTGAATACAATCCAATGATAAGATTTAATCTTATTCAAGCTGCTGTCAATTGCCGTGTGATCCAAAGGTTCAGCTATCTTTATCGTGGGAAAGGTATATACCTCCCCTCCTAATTCCTCAATCTTTTGGGCTAATACACTTGCCTGGCTGCGGGTACGAGTAACCAAAATCTTTTTCCCGGATAGTGGTTTTTTCAAAAACCAATCTAATTTATCGTGAAGTTTAACTACTTTACCCACAACTATAATAGCCGGAGGAATCAGTTTTGCTCTTTTGACTTTTTCTTGGATGTCTTTTAAGTTTCCAATAATTTTCTTCTGTCTGGAGGTTGTCCCCTGGGATATTACCGCCACCGGACTTTCTTCCGGCATGCCGTTTTTAATTAAGCTAGTGCAAATATTCCCTAGATTGGCAAGTCCCATTAAAAACACCAACGTCCCCTGGAGCTTCGCCAACAAAGAATAGTCAACATTAGAGACATCCTTTTCGTGCTTCTCATGCCCAGTAATAATATGAACAGATGAGACAAAATCCCGATGAGTTATGGGAATCCCGGCGTACGCAGGAACCGCCGCTGCTGAAGTAATGCCCGGAACAAATTCAAATGTAATACCTTCTTTAGCTAATTCCTCAGCTTCCTCTCCGCCCCGGCCAAAAATACACGGGTCTCCCCCTTTCAGCCGGACAACTGTTTTCCCTTCTTTGGCTTTCTCCACAAGCAGTGCGTTGATTTGGTGCTGGGGCAAAGAGTGAAAGCTGGATTTCTTACCGACATAAATTTTTTCCGCATCTTCCCGGGCAAAATCCAGATATCTTTTATTAACTAATCTATCGTATATTACCACATCCGCTAACTTTAAACATTCGATCCCTTTCAGAGTGATCAGCCCATAATCCCCTGGTCCTGCCCCCACCAGGTATACTTTTTTCCGGTCGCCTGTCATCATCTTCCCCCCTGCATTTTATCTATGATTTTAAAATATAGTTATGTTTTTGTTTGTACTGCAAAGAACCTTCGCTTGGATCAAAAACAAATTATCTATTAAGAAAAAACCTGCTGCCAAATATTTTCAACAAGTTTCTTTACCTCTTGATCTTGGCCTTCCTTTATCAGCCTAAGTATGTCTGAGTAAACTAGTTTTTCAAATAGCTCTTTTCTTTTAACGCCTTCGGGGATTTTTTCTAAAGCTTCTTTCCGTTCACTTTCCATTAATTCAAGAAGTTTCGCATATTCAGGTCCAAAATTATTTTCTAAATCTATCCTGATTTTTTTTGCCAAAAGAGGGCTTTTCCCATTGGTAGAAACACAAATAGATAAATCCCCTCGTTGAATTCTCGCCGGAACAATAAAATTCCCTAAAGACGGCGCATCGGCAATATTACAAAAGATCCCCGCCGTTTTTGCCTCCTCCGCTACCTGCCTGCTTACTTCAGGATCCGGTGTAGCAACAAATACTAAGGAAAAACCCCTGGTCTCTCCCCGCTGATATTTTCTTTTGAGGTATGTGATCTTTTTTCTTTCCGCCAATTCCATTAAACCGGATACAATCTCAGGACTTACGAGAGTAATGTCGGCACCGCATTCCCATAAGGAATATACCTTTCTTTTCGCTACCTCGCCCCCGCCAATAACTAAACATTTTATGTTTTTCAGATCCAACATCAGGGGATAATATCGTGTCACGTTACCCCTCCTGTAAACTTGTTTTATTCTGCCGCTTTTGCCCGTTCAATTAATATTTGAGCAAGAACAGGTTCCACCCCAATGGGACGACCTATTGTAAAAGAAATTTCCGGATATTGGGCACTGACCTCTGCTATTATCTGGGGGATATCATGTTTTATGTGCATTCCCTCGTAAAGAAAATACGGCACAAATACAATTTCCTTGACCCCTTCCCCGGCTACCCGACGTACCACCTCAGGAATACCGGGGCTGCTCAGTTCCATAAATGCTCCTTCCACCGGAAAAAATTCTTCCTGGTTTCTCACCAATTCAACAATCTGAAAAAAAGCATCTACCGCATCTTGAGATCTGCTCCCATGCCCAATAATTATTAGTCCTTTTTTCAAAATTTCCCCTCCTCTTAACAAAAAATCCCTCAGCTTATCGCTAAGGGATGGTACCCGCACACCAGTCCGCAAAAATTTTAGCCTGCCTTTCCCCCAGGCACGCGCCAACTTTTAGGCAGGTCTTCTGGCTCTCGTATCATCCTCCTCCCCACCTTCCCACCCGGACTTTGATATGTCTAAGGCAGTGGCTATATGGGGAATTGTCACCGATCACAGCAGCGGGTCCGCACCGGAATTGCACCGGTTTCCCTATTCTTCCCATTTTCCGGGACACCTAAAAGATATCTCTTAAAATTTTTCAAGTAGATTATACCATTCAGCTAAAAAAAAAGATAGCTTTTCCTGGGACTTTTTAGAACAAGATCCCTTTAAAATACTGGTACAAACCATTGCTGTTTACGATTTTAATCGACAAAATTACAGCCAGCGGTGCAGCCAATACTTTTCAAAAACAGTCTTTGCCCAATAAGCAGAAATAGAAGGCCTCATCAGCGTAATAAAAGGGGCAGGATGACGATAGTAACGTACAGTAGAATAACGGGCTTGTCCAAAGCCGGTGCTCATTATTCAGGCGCCCTTGCCGGTATAACGAAAGGCAGGACTTTTTCCCTTGACCTGGAGGGCAATATTTCTTGCCACTACCTCTGCCTGATAATGGGCGAAGATACCTGCTTTGGGAGCATACACTTGTGTTACCGGAACTTTTAAGGCGGTGCAGTCTCCAATGGCATAAACCCCGGGATATTTGGTTTCCAGGGTGTGAGGGTCTACATCAACCCAACCCTCACCGTCTGCTAGATCAGTTTTGCGCAGCACTTCAGGACACCAGTGGGAAGGAATTCCTAAAAAGAGATCTCCCAGAATTCTTGTGCCATGATCTAAGACCAA
>JBMNTN010000119.1:0-3447 GCA_050945755.1 Bacillota bacterium
GCAACTGTTTTTTGTTCCTCCGGACTGGCAATCTCCCATAGTTCTCTCAGTGCTTTGTTTTCGGGGATATCAGGGGAAACATTGCTTGCTAGAAAGCTGCCAAATTTTTGGGCAAACTGGGCAATGTCTTGTTCAGAAAAACCCATATCACTGGCAACTTCCATTGCCTCACCAAGGGAACGTTTGTAGTTTTCCCAGGAAGAAGTGTCCAGCTGGTTGAGAATCTCCTGCATTTGTTTTCCTCCATTTCCTTCAATGTATTGCTAGTATCTCCGAGTACCTATAGAAAAATGCATGATTTCTATTTCATTGATGCTGGAAAATTTCTAGGAAGTCTATTTTGACGATTAGGATAAATTTTATTTTAGGGGGAAATATGACTAAAGATG
Source organism: Bacillota bacterium (assembly GCA_050945755.1). Lineage (GTDB taxonomy): Bacteria > Bacillota > Dehalobacteriia > Dehalobacteriales > Dehalobacteriaceae > JAQVXR01. The sequence goes on from JBMNTN010000119.1 coordinate 390, forward strand.
CAATTTGGGTCAAATTTTTCCTTTGCAGGGGGAATCCCTTGTGATAAGCTTTATTTGGAAAGGGGTGTATTTTCTGGTGACTAATAAAAAATTGTTGAAACGGGATGAAGTACCGCAGAAGTACAAATGGTGCTTGGAGGATATTTACTCTGAGGATAGTCTCTGGGAAAATGACTTTGAAAAATTAGCAAAAATGTTGGCAGAACCAGAGAGGTTTCGCGGGAAAATCGGCTCATCCGCCAAAACCCTGCTTGAATGTCTGAAACTCCAAGATGAATTGGGTAAGCTGGCTGATAAAATTTTTGTCTATGCACAAATGAGAAAGGATGAAGATAATACTAATTCCAAATATCAGGGGATGAAAGACAGGGCGGGAAGCTTAATGGTTAAGTTGGCTGAAGTTTTGGCATTTGTTCAGCCGGAGATCCTTGCTTTGGAACCTCAAAAGTTGGAAGAGTTTATCCAGAGTGAACCCGGACTTGATGTGTATAAAAATTACCTTGAAGAAATTATCCGAATGAAACCACATACCCTGTCTGTGCGGGAAGAAGAGATTGTTGCGATGACAGGAGAAATGGGTGCTGGAGCTAAAAATGTTTTTAGCATGTTAAACAATGCCGATATTAGGTTCCCGGAAATTAAGGGGGAAGATGGGGATACGGTAGCTATTACCCACGGTAATTTTATTATGTTGATGGAAAGTAATGACCGGCGAGTGCGTCAGGAAGCATTTAAGGGGCTCTATAGTACATATGACCGACAAAAAAACACTATTGCGATGCTCCTAAGTACTAATGTTAAAAAAGACATTTTTTATTCTCGGGTGCATCGGTATAAATCCTCATTAGAAGCTTCATTGGATGAGGATAATGTTCCATTGAGTGTTTATGATAATTTAATTGAAACAGTGCGCGCTCATTTGCCCCTGTTTTATCGGTACTTGGCTTTAAGGAAAAAGCTTTTGGGGGTACCTGAGCTGCATATGTATGATATCTATGCGCCTCTGGTACCGGAGGTAAAAAAGGAGATTTCTTATGAAGAAGGAAAAGATATTGTCCGGCAGGGGTTGGCTGTTTTGGGAGACCGGTATGTCAATGATTTGGAGAATGGCTTGAATTCCGGTTGGGTAGATGTCATGGAAAACAAGGGCAAAACGTCGGGAGCATATTCTTCCGGAGCTTACGGTACCAACCCTTATGTATTGTTAAATTATCAGAATAACCTGGATAACGTATTTACTCTGGCTCATGAAATGGGGCATTCCCTCCATTCCTATTATTCCTGGAGGACCCAACCATATATTTATGCTTATTACAAAATATTTGTTGCAGAAGTGGCATCAACTGTAAATGAAACATTGCTGACCAAGTATCTTTTAAATAATGCCCCAGATGAACAGCAAAAGATGTATATTATTAATCATTATCTGGAGGGTTTTAGGGGGACCGTATTCCGCCAAACCATGTTTGCTGAATTCGAAAAAATTATTCATGAAAAAGCTGAGAAAGGAGAACCCCTGACAACAGATACTCTTTGCGAAATCTATTATCAGCTAAATAAAGACTATTTTGGCCCGGAAATGGTGCTTGATGAGGAAATTGCCTTAGAGTGGGCAAGAATTCCCCACTTTTATAACGCTTTTTATGTCTATAAATATGCAACAGGTTTTTCCGCAGCCAGTGCCCTTTCTCAAGCTATTTTGGGAGAAGGGACTCCGGCTGTTAAAAGGTATTTAGAGTTTCTCGCTGCAGGTAGCTCCGATTACCCGGTGAATCTTTTAAAAAGAGCCGGAGTGGATATGACAACACCCGAACCGGTTGAGCGAGCTTTGAAAGTATTTGAAGAAATGCTTGGGGAAATGGAGAAACTGGTTTAAGTTTTTAGGAAGGCGAAATAAATTAATTGTAGTTTAGGAGGGAAATAATGAAAATTGACCAGCAACGATGGGAACAAGTTGTTACTTTTCACGGACATGAGTGTCCCGGGCTGGCGATTGGATACCGGGCGGCTTTAATTGCCATGGAAAGATTAGGGGTAACTCGGTCCGGGGATGAAGAACTTGTGGCAATTGTGGAAACAGATGCTTGCGGAGTGGATGCAATCCAGTTTTTGACCGGATGTAGTTTGGGGAAAGGAAATTTACTGTATAAAAACCATGGGAAACAGGCTTTTACCATTGCTAGTCGAAGTACGGGAAAAGCGCTACGAGTGTATGTAGATACGTCTAAGCTTCCTGTTAATCATGATGATCGGCAGGCTAAAATACAAGCGATACTAACCGCGCCGGAAAAAGATTTCTGTAAGATTGAATTTAAAGAGTATCAGCTCCCGGAGAAAGCACGTATTTTCCAATCACAAACCTGTGCTTGCTGCGGAGAAAGAATGGCGGAATCGCGTGCTCGGTTAAAAAATGGACAAGTAGTATGCCTGGCCTGTTACGATGATTACGGGAGAGGTTGGTGAAAGATAAAAACATAACACGCGAAAACGGATCAGCCTTTAATAGGGAGAGGTGATGGGATGTCCCTAGTAGCTTTTGGACATATAAAGCTTATTATTCAGTTAATTGGATTTGCTTTTTTCTTCTATGCCGTTTACCGGAAATATTTTAGGCATGAGAGAAAAAGGCTTTATCGGACGCTGATTGGTACAAGTATTGTAATTATTTTTGGAATTGAGTTTTTGGGCGAGGTTTTCATACCGGGGTTCTCGGTATCGGGTACGCCTAGATTGTTGCGCATTGGTTTATTCTGCTATGGTTTATTTTTGATATTTATAGAGGAAAAAGAACTTTTCCATTAGACCGGACGATTTTGTCCGGTCTTTTTTATTAGAAAGGTTTAAATTTTAAAAAAATTATTGCACTTGACAAAAACCAACAAAATATCTAAAGGAATTTCTTGGCTTGAGCAGTATCTTACATATAATGGAGTGATTACATGTAAATTGAAGAAATGCTTAATATTGTAGAGTTTTTTGCGGTTTGGGGGCGATGTATTGTGAGCGATAAATGCAAACAACCAAATTTACGCTGGCGGTTGTCGCTGCTTATTCTAGG
>JBMNTN010000120.1:0-3227 GCA_050945755.1 Bacillota bacterium
TCGTTATTCCGGTATCCATTTACTTTTTTTTAATTTTAAAAAGATCCATGTTACCCCAACATGCCATATTACATAAATAAAAAAAGGTACCCACACATTGCTTATTGTCCATTTAAATATTCCCAGATTATTCAGTACATTGGAAAACACAATGCTATATATTGCTGCAATAAAAGCAAACACATATGGCCAAAAATTTTTTCGAGGCAGAAAATAAAAATATATAATAAAATATATTGTCCATGCAATTGGTGGAAAAAAAGGAAGCCCGAGAAATCCAAAAGGCCCATAATTAATATATCTAGCAACACCTAATACACCAATTAATAATATCCAAAATATGTCTGCTACAGCGCCAAAAATGATTCCGTAAATCGCTAACTTCTTAAGTTTTATTCTTGGTACCGCTACCGAAAGTATTATTGCAAGAATTCCTGTATAAATTGTATATATTGACCAGCCTGGTAAATCCGCCATTTCAGCATTCCTTTTTTCATAATTTACATTTATTATTTACCAAGGTCATAAAAATCATGCCGTGAAGCTTTCAGCACATCTTCAATACCGCTTCTTTCCTTTTTTCTGTTTTACAGTTAAAATTAATATCAAGATGCAAGCTTAAGCTCGCAAGAGATGGCACTGGAAAGGGGCGATTAAAAATGTCAAAGGTTTTTTTAATCATCATCGGTATTATTTTGATAATTGTCCTATTATTCTTCTTAGTTTCTACTGCCGGCGAAGCTATCTTCAACCAAAAGGTAAAAAAAGAAGTGGCAGATATCCTCAATGACACTGAAAACAAAAATGAAATCATCCGGAAAGAAGATTTGGCCGGCCTTCCTTTACCTGTCCAAAAGTGGCTGGAAACCTCCGGGGTAGTGGGCAAGGAAAAAATTAAAACGGTTCATTTAAAACAAAAAGGATTCATCCGCACCAAAGAAGACATGTCTTGGATGCCTGTCGAAGCGGATCAGTACTATACCGTGGATAAACCAAGATTTATTTGGCATGCCAAGGTAAAAATGGCACCGCTTTTATACTTTGTCGGAAGAGATAAGTATGATGAAGGCCGGGGGAATATGCTGATCAAGCTTCTTTCGCTGATTACCGTGGCAAACGGCACCGGTCCGGAAATCGACCAGGGAACACTTTTGCGCTATCTTGGCGAAATAGTTTGGTTCCCTACAGCAGCTTTGGCAAGCTACATAACTTGGGAAGAAATTGATGCTCATTCCGCTCAGGCTACCATGACCTACGGGGGGATAACAGCCTCAGCTATATTTAAATTTAATGACCAAGGCGAGGTAACCGATTATCTCTGTGACAGATATATGACAGTTGACGATGGATACCGCTTGGAGAAATACTCTGTCCCTATGGAAGATTATCAGGAACTTGACGGACTCCAGATACCCACCCGGGCAGTTGGCATGTGGAAATTGCACACAGGAGATTTCAGCTACTACAAAGCAGAAGTTACCGAAATAGAATATAACAAACCGCTGGTTTATTAAGAAATCCAAAATCCCCGGTGCATTCCGGGGATCTTTCATATATTATTACTGTTCTGATCTGGTATGGATAAACAATTTGCAGCAGTCATCGGTCATTAAAGTGCTTTCAACAGTAATACGCTCGGCGTCAATGTTACTCACAGCAGATATCATGGCGATCATGGGGTCAAGACACCATCCATAACAGGGATTCGCTCCCCCCATCTTCTTGGACAGTACACAGAGCTTACACGATGTCGCTGTGGCCGTGTAACCTTCCTCCGTTTTCTTCACAGTCCAATTCGCACAGCCAAAGATTTCCGAAAGCTTGTAAAAAACATCTTCTACGCCTTCAATACTCAACTGCTGATTCAGATAGGGCGCCGTCTGTTTTTGCCTTTCTTTCCTTTTCTCAACAATCTTCTCCAGTGCCTTTAACTTGTCGTACGTGTTGACAGCCTCCGCAATTGATGCTGCATACGTATTTTGCAGCACGGCGAGCCTTTTTTGGATTTCCATATTTGTTTCTCCTTTCCCTTATTTTTTTAACGTTCGTTAGTTTAGAGGGATATATAAATCGGCATATGCACATGCCGACTTGTTTTTGCGCGGATTGTTGGTTGCAAAATGAACTATCCGCACCCGCGCAAAACTATGGCGATCTCTTCTCTAATCTCCTCCTCAGGCAGATATCTGTTTTTCACGACGATGTTTTCAATCATTGTTTCCAACAAATGCACCAAGGTGCGCACAACCGCAATATCATTATCCGTATTCTTAAGATAAGGCTGCAGAATCTGATAGTGCCTGGGGAGTATGGCCTTTTCCCAGTCATCCATGAGTCTCATCAATTCCTCATCGCCGTCAAAGGACAGATAGACCTTGACTCCGAGCCGGTAAACCTTTTTATCATAGCTGTTCAGGGCGTTCAAGTCATAGATGAACTTAGTATAAAAATCTATGACATTGTCGATTTTTAAGAGCGAAGCCTGCCTATTTATCAGATTGAAAAAATCCTTTTTGATGATTTCATCAAACAACTCCTTTTTATTCTTGTAGTAATAATAGATCATCGGCAAGGAGCAGTTCACATCATGGGCGATGTTGCGGATCGTCGTTCCGTGGTATCCATTTCTGTTAAAATGCTCAACTGCCACCTCTTTGATTCGCTCTCTTAAATCCTTTTCAGCCATAACGCACATCCCTTTAATTTAACGTTCGTTAGTATTATATCATGCCTAATTTTGGATTGCAATAGCTTTTTTTATTAAAATTTAAAATCCCTGGTGTATTCCAGGGATCTTAAATTTAATTTTTCTATTTTTTAATAGAATACTTTTCCAATGAGGAAGTGACTTTTGTTTCCCCTGAGGTAAATTCTCGTTTTACCATACCGACACCGTCCTTAAAATATTCGAATATGGTTGAGTCCTGGTAAGTTGACTTCACTTTCAGGCAATTCTCAAAGGTGCCGGCAGGCGTTTCTACGACAGCATCCGTTTCAACGATTTCTTTGGAAGCAGAGTCATCTTCCCACTTTGTCCCAACCTCTAACGGTGTTTTCAGAATCACAGTATTTTCACCGGGTGATACATCAAGAAAATTCTCGTCTTCATAAGCCTCTCCCTGGAAATAGATACGAGTTACCGCTGTCTCACTAACCTGAAAAACAGCGGCGCTAACAGTACCGCCATTATTTTCTTTTACTTGGGCCCGGTCTTCTTCCGCGAAAAC
>JBMNTN010000121.1:0-3109 GCA_050945755.1 Bacillota bacterium
GTAGCTAAGGCGGTTCAAGCCGGCTACATTACCGGTTACCAAGACGGGACGATGCAGCCGAAAAACCGGATCACCCGTCAGGAAGTGGCGACAATTATTAGCCGGTTAATTAAACTTACCGGCGATGTAGAAGCGATTCAAAGTTTTACCGACCGGCAAAATATTGGGGCATGGTGTCAAGAGATGGTAGGTGCTGTTGTGAGCGGTGGGTACATGGGCGGTTACCCTGATGGCACTTTCCAACCGGAAAACCCAATTACCCGGGCAGAAACGGTAACTGTTTTGCAGCGCATGACAGGGGAATTGTACAACTTGCCCGGTACATACGGTCCTGAGGAAGAGGTTGAGACCATTAACGGTAATGTTACCATCAATACCGGAGACATTACTCTTCAGAATATCGTAATTAACGGTGTCCTCCATTTAACTGCCGGGATTGGCGACGGGGACGTGCTCTTGAAAAATGTGACTGTTACCGGCACTGCAGTGATCAGCGGCGGCGGGGAAAACAGTATTGTGCTTGACCGAACAGAGCTTAATAATGTGGTTGTCGAGCGGAAGGACGGCAAGGTAAGAATTGTTGCCCAAAACGGCAGTAACATCAAAATTGTTGTAATGCAAAGCGGCGGGATCCTGGAGCAGCCTGAGGCAGAAGTTAATGCCTTCGGTGAAGTGGTTGTCAGGGTACCGGCATCGGACATTCCGGTGGAATTGGTGGGAGGATGTGACAGTATTCGAGTAGAGTCAGCAGGAGTAACCCTGAATATTGCCGCCGGAACTAAGGTAGGGAATTTAGAAATAGCTGAGACGGCTGCTAACTCTCAGATTAATTTGGAAAAAGGGTCGGCCGTTACCTCCCTGGACGTTAAGGCTGTAGCAAATGTTAGTTTGGAGAAGGGTTCGACGGTCACCAACTTGGACGTTAATGCCGCAGCAAATATTACCGGGTCCGGGACCATTGAAAAGGCCCAGATCAATGAAAGTGGAGCGGTGATTGAGTCGAAGCCTAAGGAGGTAGAAGTTGCCCCTGGGAACAGTGCCGTGGTCGGTGGTAAAGAGGTTAGCGGAGATGACGAAGAAAAGCCTTCCGGTGGTGGCGGAGGCGGCGGTGGTGGAGATAGAATCGCGCCGACGATTACAGGTGCATCTTTTACATTATCCACTTCAGACGAACCGTATCCTGTTACTATCCATGATAATAGTATAAGCGGTGAAATTGACTTAAGCAAACTAGATAGCAGTGTTAGAATTATTAGCGGAAGTATCAGTGTATCGGAAGACGCAACCTTGACGTTAACATCGCCACTGGACATTTTTACAGGTCAGCCTAAAGTGAAAGAGCTTACTGAGGGTGAAAACACCATGACTGTTTTTGAATATCTTGGTGGCGCCGACGGTTTAGATAAAGAAGATGACGGAGTTTTTCTGGCAACATTAAAGAGCTTTTTTGGCGACACTATCGAATTGAAAGGCACTTTAGTTGATAACAGCAACAACTCCAACGATGTTACTTTGACGATTAAACTACCATAAAAAATTTACAGGATCCCAACCCTGGGATGTACCTCACATCCCAGGGTTATTTTTCAGGAAATCCATTTAATCTCAAGGGTGAAAAATATGCAGCGAAAGATTTGTTTAATTATTATCGGATATATTATGGTACTTTCCATTGTCGGCGTCTGGTTTGCTTTCCAAAAGGGCAGTGAACAATTAGAGAATTTAGAAGCAGCGGTGATCAAGGAAATTCTTCCGGAAAGCGAGGAAGAACAACAGGATGCTGCCGATCCAGTCAAAGATGACACCGGCAATGAGGTGAAGGACCCAGGTGTTGCCTCCGGTGCGGAAGGCCCGGGATACTGGGAAGAGTACCGTTCTTATGAGGAAAGTAAAAAGAAACTAACCGAAGTGAAAACCCAGGATAAGCTGCGTGTCCTAAATATTATCAGAAAGAATTTAACCAAGGATGATATGCGTCTGATCGTCACGATGGTTAAAGACGGGGTTACGCCGGAAGAGCAAGGAGAGATTAAAGATTTGCTGCGGCGCAAACTCAATGAGCAAGATCGCAACGAACTAAAAGCAATTATCTTAAACTATCTATAAACTGTTTTTAAAGATATGAAAAGCCTGTTTGAATCAGAACGGGCTTTCATCATTAAAGATATCGAAATATCTTGGAATAAAAAAGATTATAAGTAAATCTTGAGGAAAAACCTGGACTAATATATAATCATTGTATCTAGAATATTTGGTGATAATAAATTATTTCTAAATAGAAATAAGGGGTTTAACATGGAGCAAAAACCAGTCATGATAGAACAGATGGAAGAAATAGACTTGCGTGAATACATAGAGGTCATTTTAAAATGGAAATGGATGATTATCCTTTTGACTGTTGGATGCATTCTAAGCAGTTTTATAATCAGTACCTTTGTTTTGACGCCCGTTTATGAAACAAAGGCCGTACTAATGGTGACCCAGCCCACAAGCGAACGGGTTTACCGGGAAGACGGTTCTTTGGAATCTACGGTAAACAGCATGTCCCGTCTCCCGGAACTTACCTTAAACATGTTCTCCAGCCAGTTTGAGAATGCGGAAATCCTTTCTAACGTGATCGAAAAACTTGGTTTGGAGGAAAAGGGTTATTCTGTCCAATCCTTAGATCAACAGGTTACCGTTACTCCTAACGGGGACAACAATGTTTTAAATATTACTGTTCGGAATACAGATCCGCTTCTTGCCAAGTCGATTGCCAATACTTTGGTAGATGAATTCTTTGCTTTTATTTCCGTCAGCAATCAGCAGCAATTGAAGGATTCAGTGAACCTGCTCACAATTAAATTACAGGAGACCGAAGAAGAGCTGAAAAAAGCGGCAGAGTCGTATTACGCAGATAAGTCTCGGGCGCGTAATGCGGAAATCATTCAAAAGGAATTGACAAACAAAATAGCTATTCTGGATAATTCCCGGACGCGGCTCTTAGAAAGTCAGGTGGAACTTGAACAGTTGACGGCGGCCAAAAAGCGGATGGAAGAAAATTTAGCAGATACCCCCGTGAAGTTGGTCACCAGACGAGCGTATTTAGGTGAGTCGGCACTATCCGAAG
>JBMNTN010000122.1:0-3070 GCA_050945755.1 Bacillota bacterium
TCCCTTTTTGCCTTTTTTTGCTTTTTTCGCCAACGCACTTTCACCAAATTGTTTCATCATCTTTTTCGTCTGCATAAACTGCTTTAATAATTTATTAACATCCTGCACTTTGGTACCGCTACCGGCAGCAATCCGCTGCTTCCGGCTGCCGTTGATAATTTCCGGACGCCGGCGTTCATAAGCAGTCATTGATTGGATAATAGCTTCGATATTAGTCAGCTCTTTTTCGTCTACCTGAACACCCTTCAGCTGTTTATTGTTGCTCAGGCCGGGAATCATCCCCAATAGTTCTTCCAGGGAGCCCATTTTCTTCATCTGCTGGAGCTGATCCAAAAAATCCTCCAAGGTAAATTCTGCCTTGCGTAGTTTTTCTTCCATTTCTCTGGCCTTTTTGGCATCATAGGTGGTCTGGGCTTTTTCAATTAAAGTGAGAACATCACCCATACCCAGAATACGCGAGGCCATGCGGTCAGGGTAAAAAGGCTCCAAAGCATCAAGCTTTTCCCCCATCCCAACAAATTTAACGGGGCATCCGGTAACAGATTTCACGGAAAGAGCGGCACCGCCCCGGGTATCACCATCCAGTTTGGTGAGAATTACCCCGTCAATCCCCAGCTCGTTATTGAAAGCTTCTGCCACATTAACGGCATCCTGGCCGGTCATGGCATCGACAACAAGGAGGATTTCATGGGGGGTAACAGTATGTTGAATGTTCTTTAATTCTGCCATTAATTCTTCATTAATATGCAAGCGGCCGGCGGTATCAATAATCACCAGATCATTGCTGTGCTCTTGGGCATGTTCCACTGCCTGGCGGGCAATTTCCACCGGGCTGATCTGATCACCCAAACTAAACACAGGCAACCCTAACTGATCCCCCAAAACCTGAATTTGCTTAATTGCCGCGGGACGGTAAATATCTCCGGCTACCAAAAGAGGCCGTCTACCTTGCTTTTTAAAATAATTAGCAAGCTTAGCACCGGAAGTAGTTTTACCGGACCCCTGCAAGCCAACAAGCATAATAATTGTCGGCGGTTTAGGGGACACAACAATTTTGGACTGGCTGGACCCCATCAGATTGGTCAATTCTTCATGGACAATTTTCACAACCTGCTGACCCGGAGTCAGACTCTCCAATACCTCCTGGCCGACAGCTCTTTCCTTGAGAGAACTGACAAACTGTTTGACCACTTTATAACTTACATCAGCTTCCAATAGGGCAACACGTATTTCCCGCATCGCCTCATTAACATCGGATTCGGTAAGCTTACCCTTATTTTTCAGTTTTCGAAATGTCTCCTGCAACTTCTCCGCCAGACTGCTGAAAACTGCCATTTGCTTTACCTACTTTCTTTCCAATTCGTTAATTTCTTGAATAATGGCTGATATGTGACTCAAGTAATCCAGATTTCTCGTTTCCTGGGTTAATATAACCAATTCTCTGATACGAGCAATTCTTTTTTCTTGCTCTTGAAACTTTTCCAGAAGTTGAAGCTTCCTCTCATATCCTTCCAGGATTTTCTCCGTCCTCTTCAAAATATCATAAACAGCCTGCCGGCTGATGCCATATTCCTGAGCTATTTCCGACAAAGAGAGGTCGTCATGATAAAAAAGCTCCATCATTCTCTGCTGTTTTGCGGTGAGCAGTTGGCCATAAAAGTCATAAAGCATTGCCATGCGGGCCAATTTTTCGATCAAAATACCCACCTGCCCGTCAGGGAATTTTACTTTACGTCCATTTTAACTAATGGGTAGGAATCTGTCAAGGATAAATGGTTTACATCATTAACCACTAACCAGTCTTTTGGTACAGCGAGCTGCTTCATACATCACTTTTTCCTCATCCATTGTCAAAACCCGTCGGTCTTCCATAATAATTTTTCCATCAACTATGACCGTTTTAACGTCAGAAGGCTGGGCTGCATAAACAAGGTGGGCAGCCGGGTCATGCCGGGGACAAAGGTGGGGCTTATGAAAATCCACCAAAATAATATCTGCTTTTTTACCAAGAGCGATTTGACCAATTTCCTCATCCAGTCCTAAAACTGCCGCCCCGTTTTTCGTTGCCATCTCCAACCCCTGATAGGCAGGAAGGACCGTAGGATCCATCGTATTAACCTTATGTAAAAAACTGGCGGCGCGCATCTCTTCGATCATATCCAAGTTATTATTACTGGATGCTCCATCAGTGCCCAATGCCACCGGGAGGCCTGCCCTAAGCATAGCAGGGACAGGGGCAATTCCGCTTGCCAATTTCATGTTGCTCTGGGGGTTGTGGGCGACCCCGACCTTGTTTTCTGTTAAAATATTGATCTCTTCTTCTGTGACATGAACCAAATGAGCAGCAAGAACCGGAAAGGAAAAAAGTCCCAAACTGTGCATCAGTTCAACCGGACGTTTTCCATAGGCCTTTTGCATATCCTCCACTTCCGTCAGCGTTTCCGCCAAGTGAATATGGATTCCCACATCCAACTCTTCTGCCAGCTCCATTACTTTTTTCAGGAATTGGGGCGGGCAAGTATATGGGGCATGGGGCCCCAACATCGCGGTGATCCGGCCGCCTGCTTTTCCCTGCCAGTTCTTGATAAAGGCTTTGGACTCTGCCAGCTTGGCCTCTCCATCAGGTGCAACACCGGCCAGCCCCCTGGCTAACACAGCTCTGGCCCCGCTTTCTTCCACGGCGCGCGCCGCATCTTCCATAAAAAAATACATATCGGAAAATGTGGTTGTGCCCGATTTAATCATTTCCAAAATACTGAGCATTGTCCCCCAGTAAACATCTTCTCCCGTCAGCCGATCTTCAATCGGCCAGATTTTCTTTTTTAACCATTCCATCAGGGGCAGGTCATCGGCATAGCTGCGAAAAAGGGTCATGGCTGCATGGGTATGAGCATTAACAAAACCCGGCAAGACCACACAATCGGAACCATCAATTACTTTGTCAAATTCACCTGCGCTAACCTGACCAACCCCACTGATCCGACCATTGAGAATGGCAATATCTCCTTTTAGCCAGTAGTCCCCGGAAGAATTATGCTCTCCCGTCATCGGAATGATCAGTGCATCTTTA
>JBMNTN010000123.1:0-3036 GCA_050945755.1 Bacillota bacterium
CTAGATGTAATGGAGGGTATGCAAATAAAAGTAATAAACAGGTGGTAATCGGATCGGCCAGGCGAAGGATCCAGATGATTTAAAAAAGGAAGTAAAAATATGATTTCTGTTTTTCTAAAATCGTTCATTATCGCCTTTTCGGGAGCAGCAATGCCTGGCCCCATGTTTACCTATACCGTGGAGAGAAGTATCCGTCATGGAGTGGGGGCAGGACTCTTTTTAGCGCTGGGGCATGCTTTTCTGGAGTTGATTTTAGTAATTTTATTATTTGTCGGCATCGGAAAATATCTTGCCTACGATTTAGCCGGGACGATTATCGGATTGGTCGGTGGATTGGTTTTAGTTTACCTGGGATTTGGCATGATCAAAGAGGTCTATTTGAATAAAATTTCATTGGATACCGCAGGTGGGCAAAATCATAAACAAGGAAATGTCTTATTGGCAGGTGTCGTCCTCAGTGTCACCAATCCTTATTTCATTATTTGGTGGACGGCTGTAGGCTTAACGCTGATCATGGATGCTTATAATTCCTTTGGGTTTATCGGGATTGTACTGTTTTATATCGGTCATATTCTGGCCGACATTACCTGGTTTACATTTGTTTCCGCCCTGGTCAGTAGAACGCGGCATCTGATAAATATTAAAATATATAAGGTAATTATCTTCTGTTTGGGATTATGTTTGATTGGTTTTGGCATCAGTTTTCTGTTCGGTGCCTGACATCACTTATCCACTTATTTATTAAATGGATTTGGGACAAGGGAAATCATCCCCTGTCCTATTATTTTTATGAAACACTTATTTGGTGAGCTGTCGATCAAACATGATGGTATGCATCCAGAAATCATTTCCCGGATCCAGGTCATAGATGTGATGAACCACCTTGGCCTGCAATTTTTCCTCGAAATAACTCTTATTATCTTGCCAGTAAGCAATTATTACTTCGATCCGGGAAGCTCGGATCTTTTCCCGGCCGGAGGGAGTCCGGGCGATATACTTTTCCGGTTCTGTTAAATAACCCTCACCCCTGATAATAAGCAGATCGTCACAAATATTAACTTTGCAATAATCGGCTCCTTTACCCAAATTTTCTTTCCCATAGCGCTGGAGATATAATTTTATTTCGTGCTGCAATTGTTTTCGCTGCTGCTCATTAAATAGTTGGGGACTGTTTTTTTTATCAAAGATGACGGATGAATTGTTCTTCATCATTATCACCCTAGATTAAAAATATTGTACATACCGGATTTATTGGAGCTGCCATTGGTCTCTCCTGACACTCCGGAAAAGTTAAGGTGGAAAATACTGGATACAATACCTATAATATACTATTACAAAATTTTAAAGTCAATGGTACTTATTTTCATTTAAGTACTATTGATTATTCCGAGAGGGGAGTTGTATAATAGAACTGTTCCATATAGAACAGTAGGAGATGTGAACAAATGTCTAATACTGGAAAGTGTTTTGAAGAGATACTTAATCTGCTCAGATCGATTCAAGTAAATATTAATGATCTTTTGAAGGTTAATGCCCAAAATTACGGACTGAGTGTGACAGAATTGATCATCTTATTTGAGTTGGATTATCACGAAGGTATTACCCTAAATGAATTAAGTAAAATAATGGAGCTTTCCAAGAGTTCTGTATCCCGCATTGTCGACCAACTGGTGCAAAAGGGATTTGTTTTAAGAATTATCCCTCCGGAAAACCGCCGGATGGTCAATCTCTATCTCAACCGGGAATTTTTAGAGTGCCGGGTGGCGGCTGATTTACAAGAAAAATTAAACAAGCTGCTGCTAAATATGGAACCGGATAAAGCACAAAGAATTATCTCGGCTTTAAGAGAACTGCAGCAATTTCTTAATAGTGCTAAGAAATCTCATCCGCTTCCCTGATTTGTGCTCCGGAAACCGCCGCGAAAATTGATAAAGAAGTGCTTGAGATCATTAAATTAGCTCATGAAAAGGCTATTAACATTTCAAGAATTAGCTGCCTACCTTGTAGAAAAAGAGACTATTACAGGAGAGGAATTTATGGGCATCTTATCTATGCCTTGCTTGAACGGTTTACAGGGGGAGAAAAGATGACACAAATTGATAAGACAAAAATATGTATTTTTATCTTAATGAGATTATCAATCATTGTTGCCGGGGCGGTGGCGATTTTTGACCGCAACTGGGAACACCTGGGTATGGCCGTTCTCACCTTGCTTGCCATCCTGCTCCCGTCACTGATGGAAAAACAATTTAAACTGGAGATCCCCAGCCACTTTGAAATCGTGTTGGTTTTGTTTGTTTATGCTGCGATCTTTCTGGGCAGTATGCACCAATTCTACTTTCGGTTTTGGTGGTGGGACAAAATGCTCCACGGTTTTTCCGGACTGATCTTAGGGAATATCGGACTCTTGATTGTCAGTTATCTTAACAGCAATCAAAAAATTAATTTATATCTCAGCCCGGTTTTTGTTGCCGTATTCACATTCTGCTTTGCCGTTTCTATCGGTGCCGTCTGGGAAATCTTTGAGTATTCCATGGATAAATTTTTTGGCCTCTTTATGCAGAGGGGAAGCTTAGACGATACGATGACCGATATCGTTTTGGACACCCTCGGGGCACTGGTCTTTGCCCTGTTGGGATATTTTAAAAAGTTTGATTAAAAAACATTGACAATAATTGGCGATAACAATATACTAAAATAAAAAGAGTAAAAGTGACAAAGGCAAACCATCTGAAAGGATGGGGCGCAAAGTCTGGAGTCTAAATCACCGAAAGTGATATGATTGTCCGACTGCCGAATTAATATTTCGCGCAGTCTTTTTTATTCGCAAAAACTAGAAGTAAAATGAAAAATGAAGATAATTATCTTTTGATCACAGTCAAGTTATTGGTATGGAATTAACTTTCCCGTATCCCCAAAGGACTAGGTGTCAAAAATCAAAATTACCGAACTAACAAAATATGGGTAAATTCCCAATAACTATCCTGTAAAAAATGGTATAATATACAAGCAAAAAAAACTAATAGTTCAAAGGAG
>JBMNTN010000124.1:0-3025 GCA_050945755.1 Bacillota bacterium
GTTCAACCAGGCTTTCGCGGCATAAAAGCTCACGGTTTGTGATACTGAAAAAGTGAGCAGCCCTTAACAACAAACTGATTAAAGTGTTACCGAGGAAATTTACACACTAATTGGGACTTGACTTAACTGTAAAACTGAGACCATCACTATTTGTACCAAGTACGATTGAACCACCGGCATCAGTTATTAATTGATTAGTAAAATCGGTATTATCTCTGAAGTGACCAATGCTGAAAGTGCATAAGTCCTCTCCACCGGGGCATGTTCCCACTATCGGTGTATCGCAAACAAGCCCATCTGGCGTTGCCGAACCGGTGGCAGAAAACGTCAAGGGAATCTGCACGCAAACTCTCTGGTTGACTGTGAAACTACAAGTATCCTGCAGTGTTCCCGGACACTCTCCAATCATTGGCTCACCTACGCAAAAAGATTGAGAAGGTCCGTCAACTACATTAGGAGTAATCGTTACCGTACCTTGGACACATACTGTCTGACTAATAATGGTTGAGCAACCTGTTTGTGTTTGTTGAGGAGTAACAGATTTTACAACTGCTTCTCCGCAATTGGTACATTTTGTCACTATAATCACGCCTTTCGAATGTTATATTATAGTGTATTCTGGTAAATGGACAAGTGTTATCGTCCTAAATTTATTTTTAAAGCCCTATTCATCACTGGACGAATCAAATTCATCACTAGATGATTCAAATTCTTCGTGCTCTTCATATGGATCGTTGCAGCCTGCATCATTACGCCGATCGTTACATGGCCACTTTTTCGAAGGATTGGGACAAGGCCCAAACTCAGGTCTGCCGCAATGGACGATTCCCTCATCAACATCCACATCTACCTCAAATGAAATGGGAATCTCTACACAGATTACTTGGGTAACGGTAAAAGTACATTTTCCGCCGCAATTTTCCTGTTCTCTGTTTCCTGGGTAGTTAGTTCTCCCCCTTTCGTATTTACAGCTTGGTTTGAAATCGGATTCTATACAGGAAACCATTGGTCTTCCATGTTTTATTATTGGTTTAACAGTAATATCTGCTTCCACTTCTAAAAACTGATGAACAATGGTATCACATTTATGATGTTCTGACACGCCTATCCCTCCTTAGTTCCATATTATGCAGCAGAGATATTAACCGTACCAGTAAATAGAAAGATAAAGCCATGACACACAACTTTATTAGTTTTTATCCATCATCAGCTAAAGGGATTAGAAAAGCTGTAAGTATAAGACGAGAAATAATTTTGGTAATTAGAGGATAATTTTGTTAATTTGCAGGAATATTATATTTGTTTACAGAATAGGTAAGTATTTACATTTTATTTTTATAACATTTCAACGCTCGACGCTTATTTTGGACCATCAACAGAGCTGTCACCGGTAATTCGGGAAATATATGGCTTAAATCTTCAGAAGAGCATTTCTTATAGGTTTAAATGTTTACCGTCCGGTAAGTTTCTGTGTTCATCCTCAGGGGGTTATTTGATATGAATGCCTTTTCTGTAATTCTCCAAGATAAGCCAATCATTTTAATTATGAGATTATCAAATCTGAAGGAATTAAATGAAGGAGAGGTAAAAATCCTCTCCTTATGCTCCAACTGCAAAGCAATTGTTTCAAATATGCTGATCATAATTAGTCCTCTCTTCGAAAAGGACTCTGATGTTTTAAAAGTCTTTACGAAGAATCATTCCATAATTTTTGAATTGATGGTTCTAAATAAGCTGTTGTTTATTAAGTCTGATTTTTTATACGCAAAACCCCATAAACACCAAAAATATACACCCTGTAATGCAATCAACTTTATGCTGTCAAATAATTATCAAATATATTCTTTAGATGAATTTACCGGCATCTGGCAAAATAGATGTTACTAAAATATCCGCTACTACTTTTACTTGCGATATTTAACGGAGAAGAAGATATAAATACCAATTGAGCCAAAGATGATACCGAGGGTTACGGGCAAAAACCATCCGCCCAATCCCTCCGCTTGTCCCAATGCTACTTGGAAAGTAATCCATTCAATGTAAGTAAACATGATAATTGTCTCCAGTTTCAGGGCGGCAATCATCATTCGGGCCATCTGGTATTGGATAGGGGCATTTTCCGCAGTAATTGGGTAAAGATAATTATAGGTATGGGGAAATCGGGCGATAACTGTAAGGATTATATATAAGATAAATGAAGTTGCCGGCAATATCAGACCGAAATTTTTCCCGCCCCATTCATCAGGAGTCCCGGCACCGTTAAAATGTGTGGGAAGGGTATTGGGTAAAGTGGGCCAATAGCGCAGCACCATCACAATCAGGTACAAGATGGCCACTATGGAGAGAGCTTCTATAACTTTTTCCAACGGATTAAGAGGCAGGTCGAGCACCGGCCTTTTTTCCTTTTTGCTTTTGCTAAAAAATCTAATCTTTTCCGCCTCCTTAGTTTCTTAACTCTAAAGCCTACTTTTTCATAGAAACTGCATGTGGCAAAGGGATTTAATTTATCTCCACCTTATTTTTCCCATTAAACTTAGCTTTTAATAGGGCATGATCAACACGGGCAACAAACTGTTCCAGGTTTTCATTTAAGGCATAAGCCCCTATGCCTACGCTGATTGTAACTTTTCTGTTTTTAATACCGAAATCAAATAACTGAACGGCTTCTCTTATTTTGTCCGCAACCTTGACAGCATTTTTTAAAGTTGATTCCGGCAGGAGGATGATAAATTCATCCCCTCCCCAGCGAAACAACTTATCTGTTGACCTTAGTAAATATTTAATCAATGATGTGAGATCCTTTAGTATTCTGTCACCGGTTTTATGTCCGAAACAATCGTTAATTTTCTTAAAATCATCGATATCAAACATTATAATTGAGAATGGGCTGCCATATTTCTTTTTTTCTCAATCTCCAAACCGACAAAATACTCAAACTTTCTTCTATTATAAGCTCCGGTAAGCATGTCTAAAGTTACTAACTTTTCAAGTTGCTCATTTTTACACTTAAGCTCTTCGATATAGC
>JBMNTN010000125.1:0-2975 GCA_050945755.1 Bacillota bacterium
TGATAATCCTATGGAAAGCTCTTCTTGATTACTATTTTTCATTGATAACGCTTTTAAATAAGCCTGTATTGCCCCTTCATAATTGCCGTCATTTAAGTATTTATCTGCCATTACTGCCTGCTCTTTATAATTCTTATTATCAATAAAATTCTTAAAAAACAAACTTCCTAGAAAAATAACTATAATCAATATTAAAAGAGCAAACAATCTTCCTTCTTTCGTTTTTAATCCCCCATGCAAATTGGTTCACCTCCAAAGACTGCTATTCCTTCTCCTGCAATCCTTCCTGAATAAGTAAATGATAAATTTCTCTTTTACTAATTCCCCTATCTTTTGCAACAGCCTTCATAGCTTCCTTCTTATTAAGACCCTTCCCCTGATAATAGCTCATATGTTCTTCCAAGGAAAAAGACTCCCATCTTTCTCTTTTCTCTTCTTCAATCTCCTGTGGATTTTTCCCTTCTACGATTAAAACATACTCGCCTTTTGGTACTTTCTCTTCCACCATGGAAATTGCTTCTTTTATTGTTACTTGTAAAATAGATTCATGAACTTTTGTTAACTCTTTAACCAGTGTTATTCTTCGATCCCCTAATACTTCATATAACTCCTTCAAAGTCTTTCCCAGCCTGTGGGGAGCTTCATATAAAATTAATGTTCGGGTATCATTTCGTAACTCATCCAACACTTTTGCCCGCTCCTTTTTATCGGAAGGGAGAAATGCCTCAAAGGAAAATCTTCTGGTGGAAAGTCCTGATATGGTTAAAGCCGTAATGGCTGCACATGGCCCTGGAAGAGAGGTAACCTCAATTCCAGCCTTCAACGCCTCTTTGACCAATACTTCTCCTGGATCTGAAATACCTGGAGTACCAGCATCCGTTATAAGAGCAATATCTTGTCCCTCTTTTAGCTTTTCTACCAGATAGATTGCTTTATCGATTTTGTTATGTTCATGATAACTAGTCATGGGTGTCTTTATTCCGAAGTGATTTAATAGTTTTATACTATGCCTAGTGTCCTCAGCAGCAATCAAATTAACTTCTTTTAATGTACGAACTACCCGAAAGGTGATATCCTCCAGATTTCCAATCGGTGTCGCACATAGGTATAATTTTCCAGACATTTTTAATTCCTTCCTCTTTCACTTTGGTCGATTAGAGACCGTTATATTGATTGCCATATATTTTATGAATTTCATCCGTATATACATTAGGTTCCTTATAAACAACTAGGGGCGCTTCTACCTTTACCATTGATTTGCCTCCCTTAAGACATTCCAGCAAAATCATATTGGGCTCCTTATTCATATAAGGATGAACAAAGCGGATTCTCTTTGGTTCTAACTTATAGGAACTTAATGTATTAAGAATTTCCACAAGCCGAAAAGGTCTGTGTACCAAATAAAATCGACCATTGGGTTTTAATACTCTAGCTGCTTCCCTTGCAACATCCTCAAAGGTACATAATAACTCATGCCTGGCTATGGCCTTTGCTTGTTCTGGATTTATTAATCCATGAGCATGATTCATATATGGGGGATTACTTGTAACAACATCAAAGGAAGCCTGTCCAAAAATACTAGAGGCCTCCTTGATATCTCCTATAATAATATCAATTTTATCTTCCAGATGATTTATGGCAACACTACGCTTTGCCATATCGGCACTTTCCTCCTGAATTTCCAATCCAGTAAAATGCCTTCCCTGTGTTTTTGCTTCCAAAAGTATGGGAATTATACCAGTTCCCGTTCCTAAATCAAGCACATTTTCTCCGGATAAAACCTTAGTGAAATCAGATAATAAAACTGCATCCATACCGAAGCAAAATTTATTGGTGTTTTGAATAATTTTATAGTTATTCCGATGAAGATCGTCCAATCTTTCATTGGGCTTTAAATATCCTTCTTGCATATTAATTTCCTTATTCATCGTCTAATAAGGATTTACCTTCCTTTTTCTCTAATAACTCCAGTGCTCTTAGCTCATCATCTTCAATGGATGATAGTATCTTTTCTTTCTTTCTTTTCTGTTTAAATTTAAGGTCATCCACCTTATATTCCCGAACTTCTTTCTCGTCGTTTTCTAAGGTTACAATCACCTTTACCAATTGTTTTAATACACTTACACTTTGAACTTCTCCACGTAAACCATCCATGGTAGTAACCATATCACCTACATTAGGTAATTTGCTGTTCAATTCCTCGTAAGCCTCTTCCTCATTTTTCAGACAACACATTAGTCTTCCACATACTCCTGAAATCTTAGTGGGATTTAGAGAAAGATTTTGTTCTTTTGCCATTTTAATGGAAACCGGTGCAAATTCCGATAAATAGGTATGACAACAAAGGGGTCTTCCGCAAATACCAATACCCCCGACAATTTTGGTCTCATCCCTTACACCAATTTGCCTTAACTCAATCCTAGTTTTAAATACCGATGCCAAATCCTTTACCAGTTCTCTAAAATCGATTCTTCCATCGGCTGTAAAATAAAATAATACTTTATTATTATCAAAAGTGTACTCACAATCAATTAATTTCATATCCAAGCCGTGTTTCTTAATCTTTTCCAGACATATACTGAAGGCTTCTTTTTCTTTATCTTTATTCTTACGTTCCGTTTCATCATCTTCCGGTGTTGCCGGACGAATGACAGGTTTTAAGGGTTGAATTATTTTGTCATCCTCAACATCCCTAGGGCCAAGTACAACCAAACCATACTCGATACCTCTTGCTGTTTCTACAATTACATGCTCTCCTTCATATATATCAAAACCCGCAGGATCGAAATAATATATTTTACCAGCCCTACGAAATCTGACGCCTATAACATTAACCATTACCATTCTCCTTTATTGTAAGTAACATAAGCTCAATTGCTATATCAAAATTCACGTTTGCCCTTAGTCTAAGTTTCGCTTTCTCCAGTGCCTCAATAATTTTATCTATATTTTCATAACTTCTCCTAATGGCTTGA
>JBMNTN010000126.1:0-2933 GCA_050945755.1 Bacillota bacterium
TGGTGTCGGAGACGGGACTTGAACCCGTACGGTTGCCCACACGCCCCTCAAACGTGCGCGTCTGCCAGTTCCGCCACTCCGACACGATTAAATTTTTTGACCAAGGCATATTGTAGCACACTTTTTTCTTCTTTTCAAGAAGGTAACTTCTCAAATAAAAAGATATGCTGCAAACCTTGTTGCCCTAAATCACGCTTGTAATTATAACAAAACCCGGAATCTAAATCAATAACCTTCTGGATTTTAGCATGGGGAGCTCAATACACCAGATCCGGTATTAGACGTTTCGCAGTCTTTTTTATGCCAAAATTTCCGTCCTGGCCCAGCAGGGTATATAACAAAGCGATTTTCCCCGGCACCGTTTCAATGTTATCAACCGTTGACACCGATTTGGACTGATAGTAACCCATATATGAATAAACGGCATTACTCGGTTCCACGCCAATAACTCTGATTTCATTTTCTAAAAAATAATCTATCAATGGCTCATCCAGCCATTTTGCCTGATCTCCTTGGTCGGTTTGACTCCCACCTACAATAACTACGGCATCAACAGGCTCCCCAAAGGTTCCCGTGGTACTAACCAATTTTTTCTCCTTAAGAACCGGCACCAGATTAGCATTGTCACCGTAAAGAACGGTTTCCCCCAAGAGCCGTACCAATTGACTTCCCTTTAAAATTTCCTCAGGAAAGTTAGCGCTTACATCAGCGATAGTAAAATCCTCCAAAATTGTAGTAACCGATTTTACTTCCGTTCCGGCCAGCCGGAGCAAGCTGTCAATATCATCAACGGGAAAACTGTTGCCGGTCTGAATTACCACTACCCTCAGCCCCTTTAATCTATCCTTAGCGATTATGGGCAGCATCTCTTGACAAAAGTCTTGATAATTTTTAATATTTTCTTTTGCGGTGGCCAAATCATTTTTTACCAGGCTGGTTTGGACTCGCATTTGGCGAAAATCATTTTCCAAACGATCAATAAGGGTTTTTTGCTGTTCCACCACAAAATCGCCACCCAGCATCATACTACCAATCAGTATGCCAATGCCTAGGGCCAAAAAAATAGCCACCAGTGTAGTCACATGGTACTTATAATCAACCATGGGCAGTCCTCCATAATTGGATCTCCCACCATATTGTTACACTGCGGCTCAGTTTTATTCGTTACCACTATTTGGTGATGGTAATTTTGTCAAAGAAAATATTATTTCCTTGGGAGATATGAAAATTCTTCATATCCTGCGCGACCCCTGCAGCAGTATTATAACCATATAGATAGCAAATTCGTGCATCACTTAATAACTCTTCTTCCAATTGCCGATAAATATTCAATCTTTCCGCTTCACCCAAAGGTACGGCCTTTGCCAGCAACTGATCCCAGGCAGGGTTTTTAATAGTTTTCTGCCATTGAGAATCAACCTGCTCGCTAAAAAACACATCCAATTCCGGGCTGCGCGCCACAAATTCAGCGGTAAAAAACGCCGCTTCCCCGCTGCGGATTGCCTTGCGCAAATCGCGATACGGGAGAGCACTGACCTTTATCTTAAAACCTTTTTTAGAAAGATTTTTGACAATAACTTCAGCTGCCAACTTATCTTCTCCGGTAGGGCCGCAAAACAGGGTTAATTCCGGAAGCCCCTTTGCTAAAAAAGAATTTGATGGGGGAACTTTATTAGTGGGGGCTTTCCGGGAAGGCGTTTTTTGATACCAGTAATCAGTAATATAACCCGGTATTACTTCTCCACTTGTTCCGCGCACTGACTTTAAAACTTCCGCCGCATCAATTCCCTCACATAGAGCATCCCGAACAGTCTTATCGGTAAAAGGCTTTAAACCGGCATTGATGCCCACATAACGAAACTGCCGCACAGGTTCTTGAAATAATTCAATCGCGCCTGCCTGCTCAGGCAATTTAGGCGTTTCACTGGGAACCAGGTCTTGTATTATATCAATTTTCCCGGATACAACCTGCAAAACTGCGTCCTCTGTCGGCTGGTTTAAACTAAACTCAACCCGGGATAATGCCGGTTTTGCTCCAAAATAATTATTGTTTTTCCCAATAGCAATTATCCGGCCATCGACCCACTCAACTAGTTCAAAGGGACCGATTCCGCTTGGAATTTTTCCCGGTTGGCTTAAAGTCCCAGGTTTGGCAAAATCGGCAGCTTGTTCCACCACCTCGTAACGGTCCAGAACCGCTGCCGCCGGATGGGTCAAGGAAGAAATAAAGTTGTCCTGGGGAACGGTTAAGGTTACTTTTAATGTATAATTGTCTACCGCATTAATGCCAGTCACTTGCTTCTGTTGGCCAGAAAGAACCTCCGCCGCTCCCTCGATGGAACTGAAAAGATATGCCGAGGGAGCATTTAATCGGAGTACTCTTTCCCAGGAAAATTTAAAATCCCCGGCAGTCACTTCTTTACCATCATGAAAAAATATCCCTTTTTTTAAATAAAAAGTATATGCCTTCTTATCCGGTGAGACATCCCATTTTTCAGCTGCACAGGGAACCACTTCCCCGGTGGATGATTCCCGTACCAGGCCTTGAAAAATCATTTTTGCGATGGTAATTTCACTTTCATTTTGGACATAAGCCGGGTCAATAAAATCTACCGGTGTACTTAATTGAACATACGCCACTGACCCAGCGGGAGTACCTATGCCTCCAATGGGCTCTGCCTCGTTTTCCGTATCAGCACAAGAGGTTAAAAAAATAAAAAGCATTAATAGAATAATAAATACCCGTTTCTTTTTCATGGATGTTTACCTTTTTATTTATTAATTTCTTATTAATTTTAAAAGAAAAAGCTTTCGGTGACAATGCCCAACCTTAAATAAATTTAAAAGCACCGCTTACGGTGCTCTCAAATTTATTTTACCTTTTCCAATTTAGGATTATCTAAAATACCAGGTATTCGGCCACGTTTTGCAAT
>JBMNTN010000127.1:0-2797 GCA_050945755.1 Bacillota bacterium
CCGGCGAAAATGTCCGGATTTGGTAGTAGTGCCCCCGGATTATTCTCTTTATCTCCGTTTTGCCCGCCTGGCCCGGGAAATTTATTTAGATTATACCGACCAAATTGAACCCTTTGGAATTGATGAGGCCTGGCTGGATGTGACCAACAGCAGCAATCTTTATGGTAATGGGGAAAAAATAGCCGATGAGATTCGGGCACGAATTAAATTTGAGCTGGGGATTACCGCCTCAGTGGGCGTAAGTTACAATAAAATATTTGCCAAGCTGGGCTCAGATATGAAAAAACCGGATGCGACCACTGTCATTAGACCAGATAATTTTCAGGATTTGGTTTGGCCTCTACCCGCCTCCGATTTATTATATGTGGGCAAGGCAACAGAGCAAAAGCTTCGACGCTACGGGATCAAAACCATTGGTGATCTGGCCAGTGCCAGCCAGTATTTTTTGCATTTCATACTGGGTAAATGGGGGGATATTCTTTGGTCATTTGCTCATGGTCAGGATACCACTCCGGTAGCTCCCTTTGGGGAAGAAGGGATTATTAAATCTATCGGGAACAGTACCACTACACCACGTGACCTGGAAAATAACAATGATGTTAAACTTATCATCTATCTCCTTTCGGAAAGTGTTGCCGCCCGGATGAGAGAACATGGATTTAAATGCCGAACAGTACAAATTCATGTGCGTGGTTGCGATTTGGCCGTGTTTGAACGTCAAGGCAAAGTAGCAAAGCCGACATATCTTTCTTCCGAAATTGCCCTTCGAGCCATGGAACTTTTTCATACTAATTACTGCTGGGAAAAGCCGGTGCGCAGCATTGGCGTCCGAGGTACGGATTTTGTCACGGAAGGCACACCTGTCCAGGTATCTTTGTTTATTGATGAGGCTGAACGTAAACAAAGAGAAGATTTGGAACATACTGTTGATGGCTTACGCCGAAGGTTTGGCCATTTCATTATTCAGCGTGGCATCATGCTTAGAGATCGGAAACTGACCAATTTGAATCCAAAAGATGAACATGTGATTCATCCGGAAACACAGGGACGTTTCTTGTATTCTCAGCCCCCAAAATGAGGAACCATCAGCTGAATTTTAAGGAATAATACACCGGTCCTATGTTTAATGATTTATTAGGAGATGGGAAAAATGGCGCGTAAGATTTATGTAGAGGTTACAGCCCGCTTCGATCAAGAAGGCAGTGTCATCCCGGAAAATATTATCTGGGAGGATGGCCGGCGTTTTGAGATTGACCGGGTGTTGGACGTCCGGCCGGCTGCCAGTCTCAAGGCCGGAGGCTGCGGCATACGATATAAATGCCGAATCCGAGGCAGGGAAACTTTTTTGTTTTTAGAAGAAAACCGCTGGTTTGTCGAAGCGAAAAAGGGTTAAAAGGGGTGATCACATGTGTGGGCGTTATGCTATATTTGACGAAGAAGATAATATTGAGATCAGAAAAATCATTAATGAAATAGATGAAAAATTTGCGGGAACACCGGAGAGGGAAAAGATGCGGACAGGGGAAATTTTTCCCACCGATATCGCACCGGTACTGCTTTCGCCAAAAGAAGAAAAGGGGATGATCCGGGCAGTACCGCTAAAATGGGGCTATCCCCGTTGGAATAGCCCCGGTGTCATCATCAATGCCCGGGCGGAAACTGCCGGGAATAAAAAAATCTTTCGGGATTCTCTTGTTGCCCGGCGCTGTGCAGTTCCAGCCAGTGGCTTTTTTGAGTGGAAAAAGGGAGATTCATTAAAGAAAAAAGAGAAATACCTGTTCCGGCTTCCCGATACTTCTATTATATACATGGCAGGTCTTTATCAAAGCTTTCAAGATGCCAAAACCGGGGAAAGCCACGCTGCTTTTGTCATTTTGACCACTGCCGCCAACGAATCAGTTAGTCCGATTCACGACCGGATGCCGGTTATTTTGCTACCGGGAGAACTTCATCTTTGGCTGAACCACGAGGAAGACGGTGCTCATTTTCTTCTAGATAAAACACCAGGGACAACCTTATTATTTGCGAAAGGTTATCATGGATAAAGCTATAAACCTCTAGCACAATAGAATCGTTCCCTGTTTTATTGCTAATTAGTCTTTAATTCATTTTTAAAATATATGCTGGTGCTGGGGATGGCGATAGATACTCCTTCCTTTTCCAGGATACTCATGATTTTTAGGTTAACATCCTCTTTGATCTGGAGAAATTCGCCCCAGTTGGTAGTCTTGGTGAAGAAATAAAGAAAAATATCCAGACTGCTTGCCCCAAAAGAATCAAAATTGACAAAAATTGTCTCCGGATGAATTCCCGGATGCTTCTGAAGCATATTCTTGATTTCTTGGACACATATCTCTAGTTTTTCTTTAGGCGTACTGTAGGTAACCCCAAGATTAAAGGTAATTCGTCTTTTGCCCATCCGGGTCCAATTAGTAATCGGCTCATTGGCCAAAGTAGCATTAGGGATTGTTACAACGGCTTGGGCAAAAGTGCGCACTTTAGTGCTACGGAAGTTAATATCCTGAACGGTCCCTTCCACACTGGGTGTCAAAATCCAATCCCCAATGGAAAAGGGTTTGTCGGTAATGATGACAATGCCTCCAAACAAGTTTGCCAGGGTTTGTTGAGCAGCAAGGGCAAAGGCTAAGCCGCCTAAACCCAGTCCGGCAATAAAGCCATTGATATCATAATCCCATTCCTGGAGAATCACGCTTAGCGCCAGTACAATAATAATGAATCTTATAACTTTAGACAAAAAAGGAAGCAGGATTTTATCTATCTTAAGGTTAATCAGGCC
>JBMNTN010000128.1:0-2754 GCA_050945755.1 Bacillota bacterium
GACGGCGCGTATGTAGAATTCCCGTACGATATTAAAACGGAGTTTGGAAAGGGCAGGGTAAAAGTCCACGCAACTTTTGACGGCGAGCCATATGACGGGAGCATCGTAAATATGGGTGTAAAGAATGCCGACGACTCGGTTTGTTATATTATTGGTTTGCGTAAGGACATCCGGGCAAAAATTGGCAAACAGCCGGGCGACAGCGTTCACGTTACGATAAAGGAGCGTGAAAATCATTAGGGGTGATGTTGTGGACAGTTCCATGCTCGTCCTTCCGCATAAGGTGGGCAAAGCAGGGTTTTCCCTGCGATCAGGTAAATAAAAACATGCGATTTTTTAATCATAATAAAGCAAGGCACCCTACTACTGTTTTGTTGAAATCCAGTAGAGTGCCTTGCTTATTTTTTGTTATTCTTCTACGTCTATAGTGTTTTCCAGACGCTTTTTTCGTGAGGAAGTCAACGATATAGGTTCTCTGCAGTAGGGCATCGCCGATGTACTTCTCATTTTGTAGGATCTGATTTGTGTTGTTCTTTAATAGCTAGGAAAATTGTGTCCGATTAAGATTTATAAAAAATAGCAAAAAAGTAACTCAATCAAATCAGACAAAAATTAGTAATATGTTAAAAAAGACAAAATATTAAACATTTAAGAAGGAAAATGTCATAAAAAATAGAATAAGCAAAACAATTAATTAAAATTATTTAAAAAATTAGAAATAATTAGAAATAACTAGCAATGATAGAAATAATATACATTTTTCTTAAGCCCTTTTTTTGCTTGGTAACCTGCACGAAGAGAGTGGTTAGTCAATATTGAGGTATCTGAAAAGATAGTATGTTTTTCTCTGGCCAGTGTCAGAAAGTTCAATGAAGGTTTGTTTTTGAGTTACTACGGATTAGGGAGGTTTGTTCTTATGTTAGTTCAGGAATTAGATTGTTTGATTTTATCCTCAATAAGGGATACGTCTTTGGTTGAAGAAGCACTTCAGATTATGAAAAGGGATTCCATTGGTTACCTGCTGGTTAAATGTGTGGATACGAGGATGCCGGAAGTAGTAACGTGGGATAGCGCTTTAGAAGCATTAAAAAACAGTGTTTCCTTAAATGAGCCTGTAAAAAGGATTTCTAGAAAAAATTTTGAGACTATCGAGGGTAACCGAACAATTGATGAAGTGGATTTTAAAGAAAATAGCTTTTTTGTAGTACTTGGTGAAAAAGATTCAGTTCTAGGTATTTTGACTAAAGAAGCCTTTTTTGAATACAAGATAAAAAGTTTAAAGGCAGAACGGGATATGTTAAGCCAAATAATTGAATATTCCCCTAACTGTATTTATGTTGCAGACGAAAAGGGAAACACTGTCCTGGCAAATAAGGCTTGGGAAGAATTATCGGATATAAAGCGCAGTGATGTTTTGGGAATGAGTATCGAAGTAATTGAAAAAATGAAGATGTATTACCCGGCAATCACTCCAGTAATATTAAAGGAAAAAAGAAAATTATCGATTCTTCAAAGGTATACGAACGGGAAAACAACACTTGTCACCGGGGTGCCGATATTTGATGACTCGGGGCGCATTACCAGAGTTATTTGTAACGCAAAGGATCTTGATGAAATTAATTCTGTCACCAAATATTTAAATGAATCTAGTACAGGTAATGGAAAACAGGATGATAAAATACATTCCCATGGAAAAAACCTCATTATTGCCAGCAATGTAATGAAAAGAATTATGAATTCTTTAGTTCAAGTGGCGAAAGCAGATTCCACCGTTTTAATTACCGGAGAATCCGGAGTGGGTAAGGACGTAGTAGCTCATTATATTCATGAAAACAGTCCCCGGGTAAACCATGAATTTGTTCACATTAACTGCGGGGCTATTCCTGAACCCCTGTTGGAATCTGAGCTTTTCGGCTATGAATCAGGGGCATTTACCGGTGCAAAAAAGAGTGGTAAAACAGGATTGATTGAGGTTGCCAACAAAGGGACGCTTTTTTTGGATGAAATTGCAGAAATGCCTGCCAATCTACAGGTAAAGTTATTGCAGGTCTTACAGACAAAGTGCGTAACCCGGGTAGGAGGTACTGAACCCATTGATGTTGATGTGCGTATTATCAGTGCTACAAATAAGGATCTGGGTAAATTGGTTAAGACCGGGAAGTTTCGCCTGGACCTTTATTATAGATTAAATGTGATTCCGGTTCATGTTCCCCCGTTACGAGAAAGAAAAGATGATATTATGCCTCTGGCGGAAAACTTTTTGGAACGCCTTAATAAAAGGTATCAAAAGAACGTGCAGTTAATGCCGGATGTAATACAAGTAATGCTGAACTATAGCTGGCCGGGGAATATCAGGGAATTGGAGAACCTGATAGAAAGAATTGTAGTTGTATCTACTAAGAACAAGATAACGATCGAAGACCTGCCTTATATTTCCCATAGCTTATATGTGGACAAGCCTGTAGTTGTTAATAAAGTAATTCCTTTAAATCAAGCTATCAACGATTTAGAACAGCAGATGGTTTCTCTGGCATACAAGAAATGTAAAAACAGCTATAAGCTGGGGAAGATTTTAGGGATTAGCCAGTCATCAGCCCATCGGAAAATTAAAAAGTATATTAAAGAGTCTAATGAAAAGGAATATAATTCCTCCGTGAATTATTCTAACCCACCGATGAATTAATGCTTTTGCAAGGTCACTTGGCAAATAAAAAAATATGGAAAAAAAAGGTACCCATATTTGAATTATAGGTC
>JBMNTN010000129.1:0-2600 GCA_050945755.1 Bacillota bacterium
CAAAAGCCCTTCCTGATCTTGATTTTATTTTGTTTTGGGATAAGGATGTAAGACTAGCACAGTACTTAGAACAATCCGGTTATCGGGTTTTCAATTCCTCTGAGGCTATTCGAATTTGTGATGACAAATCCTTAACCCATCTTACATTAATGAAGGCTGGTATTCCTATGCCAGAAACCATAATCGCTCCATTCACCTATGAGAATATTGGATATACGAATGTTGAATTTTTAGATGAAGTAGGAAGTTTCCTTGGTTTTCCCATGGTGGTAAAAGAATGCTTTGGCTCTTTTGGTCAACAAGTTTATCTAGTGAAGGATATGGAAGAGTTGAGGGATAAGGTTAGGCAAATAGGAAGCAAGCCTATGCTTTTTCAAAAATACATTCATACTAGCTTTGGACGGGATCTTCGATTGCAAGTGGTAGGAAATGAAGTAGTTGCCAGTATGTTACGCTTTTCTAATACAGGAGATTTTCGTGCCAATCTTACCATTGGTGGCAAGATGAAGCCTCATACTCCTACCAAAAGACAGTGGGAGCTGGCGGTAGAATCTTGCAAAATTCTTGGCCTGGATTTTGGCGGAATCGATCTTTTGTTTGATGACCAGGATGAGCCGATCGTATGTGAAGTAAATTCCAATGCCCATTTTAAAAATATTTACGATTGTACAGGAATTAATGTGGCAGATCGGATTATGAATTATTTGCTTGAATGGAAGAATTCAATTTAGTTCAATAAAAGTTCAATAAAAATTAGATAATGAAAATTTAATTATAATAATTTGTAATAATAATTGTAAAGCTTAAGTTTAGGCGGTGCTATCATGGTTGCGTGGCTGATTTATGAAAAAAAGAGTGCAGTATATAACAGAGGATATATAGATTTTTATATAGAAGAGGGAAAAAAGCTTGGCATTTTAGTCAAGCTTATTCTGATTGAGGATTTAGAATTTGGAGTTAGAAATCATCAATGGTTTTTGAGTTATCGTGGAACAGAGTTAGAGAGACCAGACTTCGCCATTATCAGAGTGATTTATCCACTCCTTAGTAAGCACTTGGAATATATGGGGATCAAAGTATTTAACAATTCCTTTGTGTCTGAAATTTGTAATGACAAAGCAAGAACTTATCAATATCTTGCCAAAACCGGAATTCCCATGGTAGATACAAGCTTTTATCGCAATGTTCAAGTTAAAGAAGTATTGGAAAAGATAAATCAGCCCTCGGTAGTCAAAGCGGTGGATGGTCATGGGGGAAGTCAGGTGTTTTTATATGAACCTGAGAATATGGATCCTAGTTTAAATTCCAATATAGGCTCTAATAAAAGTTTATATAGGAATCCCAATTTCGATTCCAACATGATGGATTTGGATCAGATGAAACAAAGAGAAGATATTCAGAATGGGCTCAAGGGGTCTGATCTGGTGGTTCAACCTTTGATTGGTAGCAAAAATCAGGATCTAAGGGTATATGTCATTGGGAAAGAAATCATAGCTTCTGTCTTACGAACTGCCAAGGAGGGGTTTCGGTCCAACTTTTCCTTAGGTGGTGAGGTTCACTTATATGAATTATCCCATGAGGAGAGAACGATAGTTAATACAATCATTGACCAGTTTGACTTTGGCTTGGTTGGAATTGATTTTCTCATTGGAGATGAAGGCGAGTTGATTTTTAACGAGATAGAAGATGTAGTTGGATCCAGGATGTTATATCATTGCTCTGATATAAATATTGTAAAATTATATTTAGAGTATATTGTGAAATGTATTTCTTAATATGAATTTATCACTGAATGAAATGCAAGGTATCTCGTGGTCGGTTATCTTTCCAGGATGATTATCCCTGGCTATTCTTAGTACCCTTGATTAAAAGTATGTTATCAAGGGTAACTATCAGCCCAGGAACTTCCCAGATCCTATATATGAGCTGGCATATAAGAGTGTGCCCATATAAGAGTATACCCATATAAGAGTTGGCCTTATAAGAGTTTGATTATACAAGATTTGCTTATATAAGAATATATCAATATAAGAGTTTGCTTATATAAGAATTTGCCAATATAAGGGCTTGCCCATATAAGAGTTGACCTATATAAAAGCTAATCCTATATAAGGGTTAATAATTCTTTTGGGGTATCAATGAGATAGTCAGCGCCTTCGTCTCGTAATACTTGGCGGCTACGAAATCCCCAAGTTACTCCGATACAAGGGAGACCAGCATTTTTTGCAGTTCGAACATCAGTCTCAGAATCACCGACATAGATAGTTTGTTTGGGATCGGAACCTAGTTGTCTCATTGCTTCAAAGACACTATCAGGGGCAGGCTTTCTTTTTACCTGATCCGTTTCACCAATGGCAACGGGAATGAGATCTCCGAAATAAGTTTTAGCAAGGGATTTTACAGCAGCATCAAATTTATTTGATACAATACCAAGCTTGTAATTAAAGCGTTGTAAATCCAAAAGAAGTTCCATAATACCATCATATGGTCTGGTTTTGTTCTGCATGTTCCTACCATAATGCTCTTTAAATTGGATTAGTAATTGTTCCACCTGTTCATCGGAACATGTATCTGGAACTGATAAACGAATTAAGGTTTTA